>JACMNL010000003.1 GCA_014378525.1 Bacteriovorax sp. | reverse complement strand
CGACAGTTGGTGCATGAACACCTTTGTTGGAAATAATAGTTTTTCCGTCGATAGTTACCTGAATTCCATCATCACTGATAGTCACGATTTGATATAATCCTGTAGTCTCGCTTTCTGGAAGCACCATATTTCCATTTGCTTTAATCGCGAACCATTCAATAAGTTTTTCTCCATTACGATTTCTTAAAAAAATATCAGCAGCGTATCCGAATCCTTCGTCGAACGCTCTCGTTGGAACGTCGAAATTTGAAAAGTACATGTTCTCTTCGTGCTGGTATCCCTCTGTGAAATACTGATCAAGATTGTTCCATTGATTTTGACCTTCATATAAATGAGCGATCAATCCCAATTTTGAAACCGGAACAGCTGGAATATCTCCACCTGGATTTGTTGGATTACTTCCATCTCCACCACCTAATGGATTACAGATTAAATTATCGGTACTTCCATTTTCACATAATGCCGGTCCACCAGTGTCTCCACCACCGGTATTAGTCCCGCCACCATCACTACCTGTCGGAGTTCCCACCCCATCAAGCATCTGTGCCTTGTCATAAAATTCACTTTGCTTACAAGACGCGAACATTAGCAATAGCAGGACAGCAAGCAAACTTTGTTTGCTTTTCATTAAAGATATAAACATAGTATCCCCATCAAGAACA
Source organism: Bacteriovorax sp. (assembly GCA_014378525.1). Classification (GTDB taxonomy): domain Bacteria; phylum Bdellovibrionota; class Bacteriovoracia; order Bacteriovoracales; family Bacteriovoracaceae; genus Bacteriovorax. The sequence goes on along the minus strand of JACMNL010000003.1, from coordinate 43,087 downwards.
ATTTCTGATTCTGGTTCCCCACAGACGTACCACTCCAACATACGCGCAATCACAAAATCAGAAGATAAGAAAAATTATCCTGGAAAAAACAAAACCTTTACACCCCGGGCATAATTTCATTATAGCTATTTCAAGCCCTGCCAATTAAACCTGTGAACTAAAAAGGAAGGGCCACATAAAAAGCTCATGAATATTGCGAACTTGTAATTAAAAAAAAGAAGTTTTCCAGTCATAGAAAAGTATTTAGGTTTTCATAAAAAAGTGCCCTAACTTCTGGCCAATGAAAGGGCCATTCCCAGGTAAATAAACCACTTAGACTGTCTAAAATATAACACCATGTAATTTTTCTCCAATGAGGCCATGGCAACGATTCCCACAGGTAGAATATCGTTATGAAGTCATTATTTGCAGTCGTATTCATTCTTTTGTCGGCCAATAGTAATGCCTATTCAAGCAGAATCGTACATAACGATTGCACATGTGCGACGGAGCTTCAGGAAAAACTTGATAATGATGCCCGTGACATGAATGATTTTTACCACAACAAATTTGATAGTTATGTGAAGATTGATAATGATGCTGAATTTCTGGAAGGATCAAACAAAGAAAATGCCATCATACTTATTCATGGTTTTATTGCTTCTCCATTTGAAGTAAGAGCTGTTGCAAAACGCCTGAATGAAATTGGCTACACAGTCTACATGCCTCTTCTTTACGGTTTCGGTGCCGACGGACAGACAGCGAATGCAGGAAAATTATCTATCTGGCGTGAGCAGATTAAAGCTGCAGTTAAAAGTCTTTCAGGTTGTTATAAAAAAATATCACTTGGTGGAATTTCACTGGGGGCAGCTCTTGCTACTGATTATGTTTTAAAGACTCACGACCCAAAAATTTCTTCACTGGTTTTAATGTCACCTTATTATGACATTTCTCAATCGGTCGCTAAACTCATAGTTGGACCACTTTCATCTGTTAAAGACAGTTTTGATTTATCAACTCTGTTTACAGTTTCACATTCTGATGACCTGGTTGAAATTCTAAAATTTAAAAGATATTACTCGAACATCATGCCGTTTAACACACTTCAAGAGCTTTTTAAATTTAGTGATGAATTAAAAGCGAAAGAATCTGTGACAAAAAGTAATGTGCCTGTCTTTTTAGCCTATAGTGAATTTGATACAACAATCAATCTTGAAACAGCAGATAGTCTCCCAAGAAAACATTTTAATAATGTTCAGCTTTTTAAACTTCCTAAAGAATTGAAAGTCCCGCACCAGATTACATATGCCTCAAGCAATCCAAGATTTGATGAGATGCTCAGAAAAATCGCTCACTTTATCGGTGTAAGCAATTTTTAATTTAAAACCTTCTACGGCCAAATAATGAAAGCAGCATTGACTCCTGCTTGTCTTCCGCTTTATTTGACTGCAATGATCTCAACCACGCCACATGTGAAACTAAATCTCCAATCCTGAATGCCATATCGCGGGCACTTCCTTCAAGAGCTGAATCTCCCTGCTGATATACCGTCATGATCCATGCACTCATACTGTTGAGTTCCACAAGAGCTTTATCTTTTTCTACTTTAAGATGATCTAGATTTACTTTGATCAGTTCTTTCTGAAGAAATGAAACCAGAAGCGGCCAGGACTGGTCTTTTTTTAGTGCGCGAAGAAGATCCAGGCTTAAGACGTTTGTCGTCCCTTCCCAGATGGAAAAAACCTGGTTGTCTCTGTATAAAACAGGAATGCCACTGTCTTCAATATATCCGGCACCACCAAAAACTTCCAGCAGCTCACTCGTCCACTGAACAGTTCTTTTTGCCGTATAGAGTTTTAAAACCGGAGTCAGCATGCGAAGAATTTTATTCAGCTCTTCCCTGTTTAAATCCATATTATTTTTCTCAGCGTACACTTCTTCGTTCCCGAATATTTCAGCGATTAAAAATGTAAAATGAAAACAGCCGTGAAAATCAGCATCAGCACTGTGAAGTAACGATGATGTTAGTGGATGGTCTTCAATAACTTTTTCAAATGCTCTTCTTTTTGAAGAATAATCTTTGGCAAGAACGAGAATTCTTCTGAATGCCGCAATGGATGTGACAGAATTATATAGTCGTGTGACATTAAACATTGAAGAAATTTGTTTTACACCTTCACCGATATTTCCAACCAGTTTTGCTTTGGTTCCTATGAGACGTAATTCTGCTGTCGGTAGAGCTTTAGTTCCCAGCTTATCTTTCAGTCTCAGCACTTCAATATTGTTTAAGCTGCCGTCTGCTTTTTTTATTTCAACATAAAATAAAGAAAGGCCGCGGCTTCCTTTAACTGTATTGCCCTGATCATCTTCGATACGCGCTAAGGCCATTGCCATTTCACTCGTAATAGCAGACGTGAACCATTTCGTTCCAAATAACTGCCATTCACCATTTATTTTTTTGGCAATCGTTTCTGTATTGGATACATCAGAGCCGCCTGATCTTTCTGTCATCCATTGTCCCGATGTCCAGAATTCTTTAGGGTCTCCGGAAGTTAAATGATCAAAAGTTTTCTTTAATTCCGGGCCGCCGTAAAGTTCGATGAGCTTGGCTGCTCCATCTGTCATAGCAAGCGGGCATGAATAAAAAGCACTTGATGGATGGAACAGATAAAGTTTTGCAAACTGAATCATGCGGGAATATTGTTTGTATTTTCTTTCGTAACCCAGTTTAACAATATTTTCTTCGGCACTAACTTTATGAAGATCAGTCCATCCTGAATCAACGACCACAGTATCTATACGTTTTCCCCAGGCATCAAACTGAACCAGACGCGGAGGATTGGACTCTGCGCTTCTGGCCATAGCAAGGACAGGTCCTGCCACTCTTTCACCAAAACGCTGAAGATCATAAATGATTTCTTTTTTTATATCGGCAGGAATTTTTTCTTCAATATAGGATTTTAGTAACTGATCATCTTCAAATTGATTTTTTAACGATGGACCATTTTGAAAAAACTCTGACATATTTAATTCCTGAAAATTTAACTGGATATTAAATGTATTTTAGTCGAGTTGTTTAAAAAAATATACAGGTGTTGACCGTTGGATTACCGAAGTGATTCAGTAATCTATTTCCATTCTGATTATTTTAAAAAATTCAGGATCTTCTGGCCGTAACAAAACTGTAACCTTGAAGTGTATTTCTTCACATAAAATAAATACAAATTAAGTTGTGCGATTCCCAAAACAGGAATTAAATAGGCAAAGATTAAAAAAAAAATTCAACAAAGGATATATTATGAGTACGGACAAAAAAATTGCTTTCATCACTGGTGCTAACAGAGGAATTGGATTTGAAACGGCAAAACAACTTGGAGAAAAAGGTGTTCATGTAGTTATCGGATCTCGTGATGCTACTAAAGGAAAAGAAGCTGTGACAAAACTGGCAGGTTTTGGAATTGAAGCTGAAACAATTACATTCGAAGTAACAAATCAAAAAGATCATCAGGCAGCATTCAAATTTTTTAACGATAAATTCGGACGCCTTGATATTTTAATCAACAATGCCGGAGTCTTTAAAGACAGCGCGGGACCATCTGCAGGTAACTCAGTTAATGTGACAAATGTTTCAAGCGAAATTATGCATGAAACATTCGAAGCAAACTTCTTTGCACCAATTCTTCTTACACAAGTGCTGCTTCCATTAATAAAAAAATCACCGGCCGGAAGGATCGTAAATCTTTCAAGCATTCTTTCTTCACTCGCTCTTCACAGTGATCCAAAATCACCAATCTATAACTCAAAAGCATTTGCTTACAATGCTTCGAAGACGGCACTGAATGCCTTCACTGTGCACCTGGCCTATGAACTTCGCGATACAAAGATTAAAGTTAACTCAGCTCACCCTGGTTGGGTTAAAACCGATATGGGTGGACCTGATGCAATGATGGAAGTCGCTGACGGTGGAAAAACAAGTACACAACTTGCACTTCTTCCTGATAACGGCCCGACAGGTGGATTGTATCATATGGGTGAATCACTACCCTGGTAATTGGTAACCGGAGAATTATGAAGATAGCAGTCCTTGATGATTATCAAAACGTGGCCCTCAATCTGGCCGACTGGTCAAAAGTAAAAACGCTTGCGGAGATAACAGTCTTCAATGATCATCTTGCCGACTCAGAAGCTGTCATCAAACGCCTTCTTCCCTACGACATTATTTGTGTCATGAGAGAAAGAACGCCGATGACAGCTGCCATCTTAAATCGCCTTCCGCAATTAAAACTCATTGTCTCGACCGGTGGAAGAAATGCTTCCATCGATCTTGAGGCAGCTGAAAAAAATAATATTAAAATTCTCTTTACCGGTTACACTCCCAAACCGGCCATCGAATTGACATGGGCCTTGATCCTGGGGCTTGCACGAAATATTACTTCCGAAAATACTTCTTTCAAAAATAATGGATGGCAGGAAAAAATCGGTGCTGACCTGAACGGTAAAACACTTGCCCTGCTTGGTCTGGGAAATATTGGTTCAGAAGTCGCATTGATCGGTAAAGCTTTCGGAATGAACCTGATTGCGTGGAGCCAGAATTTAACCGTCGAAAAAGCAGAAGCGGCAGGTGCAAAACTTGTAACAAAAGAAGAACTATTTTATCAGGCAGACTTTTTAAGTGTGCATTTAGTTTTGAGTCCAAGAAGCAAAGGCATTGTAGGAAAAAATGAACTTGCATTAATGAAACCTGATTCTTTTTTCATTAACACTTCAAGGGGACCTCTGGTTGATGAAGCCGCCCTGATAGAAGTCTTAACAAATAAAAAAATTGCCGGTGCTGCTGTTGATGTTTACGATGTAGAACCACTGACTAAAGATCATCCATTCAGAAAACTGGATAATATTCTCGCGACACCACACATCGGTTACGTGACAAAATCTTTATATGAAATATTTTACAAAGACACAGTAGCAAATATTCTTAAGTGGTGCGGTGAAGGCGCTTCTTAAATACCTGTCAACATTTACTTCTTCAATGGCACTGTCCCCGTTACAAAAAACTTTGTGTAAAACAATAAATTTTGAGGACTCGCCAGTTCACTCAGGTAAAGCTTTTTAAAATCTTCGAAGTCATTCGCTGAACCTAACACTTCAGTAATAACTGATTGGGCAAGGTTGAAGCGCATTTCATAATTCTCCACTTCCATCTTCAGCTCTTCGGGAGTGTTAAAATTTATTGTGACAGCTTCCCACTTTACATCAGTGAACCCTGCCTTAAATAAAAACTGATTCATTTTTCTTCCAACGAATAGATCAAACTTAAAACCAGCTTTTAATTTTTGTAAATAATAATTTAATTTTTCATTTTCACTGTGAAAGTTAAAAAGAATTCCATCGAGATCAATTAAAAAAACTTTTCCGCCGGGTCTCAGGATTCTATAAAATTCATGAGCAGCTTTCACCGGTTCTTTCATATGCTCAAGAACATAGCGGCTGATAACTTTGTCATAAGTATTATCACTTGCCTTAATTTTTTCCAGGTCCGAAACAAATGTTTTTACTTCAATGCCTTCTTTAGAAAAAAATTTTGCTGCATTTTCTGTGGCAATTTCTGAAAAATCGCATGCCTCCATTTTTAACTTCGCTTGAGCATGTCGTGATTGAATCGCCCTGGTTACTAAACCGGAACCACAACCTGCATCTAACACTTTATCCCCGTTTGTAAATTCAAAATGATTGAGTTCTTCAGATAAGTCATAGCTTTTCTGGTCGTTCTGTTTTTCGAGTCTGGAAATATCCTGAGCACCAGTCATAGAATATTTTATCATTCATCATCTCCTGTCTAAAGAATTTTGCTTCAACTTCCGAACAATATGTAGTTCGGAATATCTGGAGAATTTATTGAAGAATATTAATGTAAAAGATTTATGTATCGTCGTTCTTGAAAGCCCTTACGATTCCCTCATACTCAAAGATGCCAGAAAAATTTTCTCAAATATGATTAATACTAAACTTAGAGGTTATAAATCCTATCACGAAGACGGTGTCATGCCGGTTGATACAACGGACTTTATTGCCACTCATCTCATTATTGCCAATAAAAATAATCCTTTTGAAGAAATTTATATGTCCTATAAGTCTTGTTCATACCAGACCTGTGAAAAATATAATATTCCCTTTCCTTTTATGGCCATACTGAAAAATTATGCTCACAAGGATTGTTATGAAAAAATGTCACAAACAATGGAAGAATGCAGGTTTAAAAATGAAGATCTCTCTTATGATACGGGCTGGACTATCAATCCGGATATTAAAGGAGATAAAGAGCTGCAGATTATATTAAAAGAGATGGTCACGACATTTGTGACAAATCATCACCCGCAATATAATGTTCCTCACTGGGTGACCCTGGGTATCTGCAAAGTGAAAACTGATCAGATGTTTTTAAAAATGGGACTCGATGAAATTTCAAGTAATGCCGTTTTCCAGCATCCATTTCTTCACAAGACAGCGGCCCGTGCGGTGATCTCGATGTATAATCAATATACGGATTATGTTTTTGATACGGCTAAAAAATATCAGTCCCTTTGGGATAATCGAATTACGATCTCTGGAACCAGCATCAATCAGAATATTAAAATCGCTGCTTAGTCTTAAATGAATATAAGCCCTTTTAAAAAGGCCATAAATATTATGGTTTGATAAATTTTAACGTCATTCTATCACTCTCACCGATGGCCTGGTACTTTTCACGGTCCTGATCTTTAAGCGTAAGAGTTGGTGGAAGAGTCCATACACCCTTTTCATAGTCTTTTGTATCTTTGGGATTGGCATTAATTTCAGACTGCGCGACAAGACGGAAACCTGCCTTCTTTGCCATTTTAATCACATCACTTACTCTCACATATCCTGTTTTTGCCAGCGGGTCTGTGCGGTCTTCAGGAGCGCGGTGTTCAACCACACCAAGTGTTCCCCCTTTCTTTAAAACTTTGAAAAAAGATTTAAAGGCCACAGCTTCTGTTTTTTTCGCCATCCAGTTATGTACGTTTCTGAATGTCACAACCATATTAACAGAATTTGGTTCACCCAAAACTGCTTTAGGATTTGTCAGGTCGAAAGTAGCAATACCGACATTCTTGGCAATCTGAAAATGCTTTTTAGACCAGTTTCCAATGGCACTGTTAGGTGAGTCCATGTTCGGGCCTTCAGGAATTGCCATTATGTAGTGTCCGTGATCGTTCAAAAATGGGGCCAGGATTTCCATATACCATCCATTCGCAGGAATAATTTCAATCACAGTCATGTCTGGTTTCAATCCGAAAAAAGTAAGAGTTTCTACCGGGTGACGGTATTTATCTCTCGCCTTAAAAGCTTCTGTACGAAACGGACTATTAACAGCTTCCGAAATTGTTTTAGGAGTCGTAAAAACTTCCGGTGCAGCTGCGGGAACTTCTACAACTTTAACGACAGTTTTATGTGCGCATGAACCAAGAATAAAAAGAGAGAGAAGTAATATTTTTTTCATCATTTTCTCATTGAAAAGCGTAAAAGGTTGCCTATAACTCTGTTCTTAAAATGACATCTTGGCCAAATTTATTTTTCCATAGTTTAAATATGAAAAATGACCTTTCTCTTGCTCTAAAACCTATACAACAAAGGGTGGAAAAATTATAATTCCTAAGTCATCTTCTTACGGGGTCATTAAATGAAAAAGTTTGGAATTATCATAGCGATCGAAGAGTATTCAACTGATGTAGTGCCGGAACTCGCCAAAATTGAATTCGCGGCCAATGACGCCCAGTCGGTTAAAAAAGTATTTAACGAACAACTTTATATTGAAGATGAAGAAATCTTATACCTGGTTAATGAAGCTGCCAGCAAGCACAGTATTGAAAGAGGAATGAAAAATATCTTCAGCAGAATCGGAAGTGATGATGAATGTTATTTTTATTACGCAGGTCATGGCTTTAATGCAGACTCAAAAAATCGCATAACTTGCTGGGATACTGACAATTCCAGCCTTGAAGAAACCTCACTTTCAATTCAGGACATCCTTCTGACTCCCCTTAAAGAAAGTCAGGTGAAAAAAAGTTTCATCTTTATCGATTCATCTGCAGAAGAGTTGAAATCAAAAAACAAGATGAAGTCCGCTGCCAGCAATCTTGTTGAAAAAGAATATTCAGAGCTGGTGAGAAAATCACCTGGCCACTCTTTTTTCCTTTCATGTTACCCTGGAGAAAAATCATTTGTTTCAGCGCAGACTAAACACGGTATATGGTGCCTGCAGTTAATCAATGCAATGTTCGGGAAAGACGACGCTGCTATTGATAAAACGAATGCCGTTACCAATGTTTCTCTTGGGAAATTTTTATCTGCAAAAGTTCCCCAATACATTACGAAGACAATGTTTATCAATGACCGCCAGAGTCCATATAGTGTTATCGATGCAGCTCATGTTACTCCCATCATCGACTTCGAAAGTGATGATGAAGATGAAAATAAAAATGTTGAAATCCAGTTCAACCAATACATCCTTTCGCGTGAGCAGCACATTCCTTTCAAAAACTTTGAGGGCTTTAATAAGGCCAGACATAAAATCCCTAAGGACCATAACAGTTATGCTTCGAAGATGGCCACTGAGCTTGCTTCAGAAGAATTCTTTAAAGTTGAAATCGAAAATCTTTTTGATAAGGCCCGAAAGACGCTTCGATTGAAAAACAGCAATACAGTAAAAGACCCTGAAGGCGGGTCACTTCATACAGAATTTTTCAGGTACAACATAAGTGCGGGCCAGTCTGAAACTGATTTTTCAGAAGTCACGATTACCAGAGAACTTGAACTACGTGTGCCACTTAAAAATTTCCCGATGCCAATCGATGAAATTTTCACTGATGGCTTCGATACTATCACCTTTCCAATTAAGGGCACTCTCGATGTGGACGCTCTTGAAGATGCACTCTACGATCTTGAAGATGAAAATCAGGGAACATTCGAAAACAAAGATAATGCATTTTCTTTTTTTCCAAAAAACATTAAGGGAATCGCGAAAGTAGAAATTTCAAAAAGTACGTTGAAGATTCGTTTTGCCTCTTCACAGACTTCAGTAGCAGATATCCTGGAGTTCACTCAACAAACTCTGGAAATCATGGCCGCGACGTTAAAAAACCTTTTATCTTAGAAGTAACAACTTGTGAATATAAGCACGTCAAATCCCGTCATTCCTCTCAATGACTTTTAGTTACCGCTTCCCGTTTAGTGGAAGATACTCCTATTAAGCATTCCACATGGAAATGAAATCAAACAGGAGTTCAAAATGAAATTTTTAAAAACAAAGAACCTGAAACTAGCTGCGGTAAGTATGGCCGTATTCTCAAGCATTTCATTCGCTCACGCGGACGAAATAATTTCGACAAGTGTATGCTCAGTTGCTCAACTGGATGCTTTAGGAAAACCTGCAATCGATTTACTTGGATCAGCTGTCGGATACTTTGACTGTGAAACACCTATCGGTGCAACAGAACCGAAGCCAAGAGTGATTGCTTATGTTTCAGAACATGACTATGCAAACATATCTAAAATCTTCAAGACTAAAGCTCATGTTGATTTTGGATTCAAAGGTACATATGCCGGAACATTATTTTCTTATGTTGGTGTAAAAGCAAACAATGAATCTTTCAAAGCTGTTCGTACAGGAATTGAAGTTCATGGTGACTACACTACATTAACTTTCCAGGATGTTTCTAAATCAATTTCAAAAAACATTGCAGCTGAATTTAATGAAGCCGGTGAATTAAAAGTTGAAAAAGCAAATGTTTCAGTTGAATTAACTTCTTATGCTTCAGGAATCGGCCAGCTAAAACTCACTGTTTTGACAAAAGATATTTCTGAAAAAGATATTGCTGTTAGTAACGGCATTAAACTTCCGGACGGACAATCAATGGCAAGCGACCAGTTTGAACTTTCAAACAAGAGTGCTTTCGTTATTGCTAATCTTTTAATCGATGCAGGAATGAAAGTTAACCAGGGCCACACGCCAGGCAGACCGGGACACTACGGTGGATTCTGGGACTATGTTTACCTGGATAAAGATGGAGAGAACCCATTATTCCATTGTGCGAATGTTCACTCAGGACAAGAAAACACAAAATGCTACCTTTCTCAAATGCGCTTAAAATAAACAAAGGCCCCGTAAAGGGGCCTTTGTTTATTAGAAAACTTTAAATTTTGTTTCAGTAGTACAGGCCACAGGAATTTCACCATTGCCTTGAGTAAGTACAGTTTCAAATTCTTTTTCATTTGTTAATCTGATTGAAAAAGCATCTTTATTTTCAAGAGTTCCTGAAAGGCCGAGATAGTCTCCACCCAGTTCCATAATTGGATTCACTTCTTCACCGTTGACTTTTACAGACACGGGTCCCAATGGTGAAACAGAAGAATCCCACTTAACTAAAACACCTAATATAGTATCTGAACCGGAAACACATTTCGTTGTTGTTAGTCTTTTGATTCCATGAGCGTTGGCAGAAAGAGAAATAACGGCAAGAGAGAGAATCAGAAATGATTTCATAAGGCCTCCATTTAAAGTGACATGGAGGTATTATTTCATGATCAGGTAGTGATAAGGGGGTTTTGAATTCTTTACATGAAAGAGTGTCTAAAAATTAGACAATCTAAAGCTACTTACCACAGCACTTTTTAAATTTCTTTTCGCTTCCACAAGAACAAGGATCATTACGTCCTACTTTAGGAGCATCTCTTACGATAGGCTTTAGTGATTCATGCTGATGGTGACCATGATTGCAGTTAGGTCCGTGAACGTGACCAGAATGATCGTCATGAGATTCTTCAGTAGTTGTTTTTAATTCTTTAGTTGAAGTCATTTCCTTCTCCATTGATAAACTTTAGACTGAAGAATGCCCTACCTGTCCACAATCTGGCAACCCCAGAGGGTGCTTGATAATGAAAGTAGTATAATTGTTATGGTTTGAATCATAGTAGAGCTCGCCGCCATGATCTTTCATAATTGTCTGGGAAATCGAAAGGCCGAGACCTGTACCATGCTCTTTTCCTTTAGTCGTAAAAAAAGGCTGAAATATTTTTTCAGAAATGTCAGAAGAAATCTTTTCTCCACCGTTTGAAATAATAAAATAAAAAAACTGATTATCGTTTTTAAAATTGATCGAAATCCATTTTTCATCTTCTTTAGTTTCAAACAAAAGTGCATCAGATGCATTTTTCAATAGATTAATAAGCACCTGAGAAATCTGGACCGGATGACAATGTATTTTAAGCAATGGAACTTCTGCCAATTTTAAAGCAATCCCCAGACTGATCAGATGTTCCTGGCAAAACTGAGTTGTCTCTCCGATTATTTCTTTTATCTCTGACTGATCCTTTGGAACATTGTCAGACTGATTGGAAAAATGTTTTAACCCTTTAACAATCTTCGAAATTCTTGCGACAGACCTGTTAAGTTTTTCAGTATGCTTCATTACACTTTCTTTTTCTAGTTTATCGCTTTTGGCCATGCGGTTAAGTGTCAGTGCGCTTCCGTTAATGATAGTGAGTGGATTATTTATTTCATGAGCAATCCCTGCAGACATCTCACCGAGAACAGCAAGCCTTGATGTATGAATAAGTTTTATTGTCTGATCGAGAATTACATCTTTATTGTCGCTCAATTCCTGATTTTTTATTTCCAGTTCTATCTGATAGGTAAAAAGCTGAACCAGCTCTTTTCTATAAGTCGCAAACTGTTTTAACTGATAAATAAAGTACATAAAATAAAGAATAATTAAGGGAAGAAAATTTAAATGATTTTGTGAAAAATAAAAATAAATGATAAGCCCGACTTGAGGTAATAAAAGCAGAGTCTGAAATGGGATGAACAAAATAGCAAAATATGAAAGTGTGACTGTCGAAGCTCCTACTAATCCTGCAAGCAGAGTTGTGGCCACTAAAAATTCAAATCCGCTCATTTTTAACTCAAGTGAAGCAAAACTTAAAATAGCTGACAGTCCGATGGCATTCAATGTGATGAGAGTGACAGCACAACCCCATTCTTTTCGAGTGAATCCATTTTTTCTTATGACTTTTCTGTAAAGAGCAATTCTTGTAAGTGTAATAAACACAAGAAAGATAGAAATGATTTTAATCAAAGGCAGAAATTTTACACAACCATATCCATAAAAAAATGAAAAAAGTGCAAAGCCTATGAATGCAATACTTGCAGTCTGACCTTTTTTTGCAACTTCCAGACGAAGCAGATCGTGTAGTATTTTATTTCTATTTAGCATTTAAATTATTATAAATGGAATACACTCATAAACAAGATATTATTTGTTAAAAACTGGCCTAATACTTTCCAGCAGGGTTAATTCAGGTGATAATAAAACGCATGTTTACTGAACCAAATACATTATTACATCTCTGGAAAATACTGGTTGTTTATATGATACCTTTTGGGGGTGGTATTCCTGCAGGTGTCGTTCTCGCGCAGGAGTATAAAATAACCTGGCAAATGATGATGCTGATCTATTTTATTTCAGATGTTATACTGGCCTGCATTTTTGAACCCGCGATGTATCTGGTAATGTACTACGGAAAAAATTCTCCATTCGTCATTCGTTTTGGCGAATCTTTTAAACTCATGGTTACGAAGGTCACAGAAAATTTTGGCAGTACCGGGCCCTTTGCATTAATCCTCATCTCATTCGGAGTTGATCCGATGACTGGTAGAGCTGCGGCCAATTCGGCAGGACACGGCTTCATTTCAGGATGGGCCATCGCCATTGCCGGCGACATGATTTATTTTACTGTACTGATGGTTTCAACAATCTGGCTCAATGGAATAATAAAAGATGGCAGAGTCACCACCATCATTATTTTTGCGCTGATGATGTTAATCCCCTTCCTTATTCGCCGATACAGGGAATCCCGCACTAAAAGTACCAATTAGTAATGACTTGAAGGTGGTGTCATAAGAGCATCATGTAAAATGCCACACGTTCTCACACATGCAACTGGTTTTGGACTAATATGCGTCCCATGAAAACAAAAAATAAAGATTTTCAGGCCACATCTCTACTACTACTTCTTTCTCTGTTTAATCAGAGCTGCTCGACGACAAAAACTCAGACGAGTGAAAACGAAGCTTCAAAACCAGTGACTATAACTGAAGATGTAAAACCTTTAATGAGTTTGATTTTTGATTCACCTGGCATCCCATACAGAGGTTACAATAAATTCAGCATCGACTCTAAAGTCAGTCTTCCGCCTCGCTTCGAAAATTTTGATAAAAAACCTTTTCCTGCCGACGCCTTTGTAATTGCCAATATGATTGCAGTTGTTCAACCGGAAATGGATGAAGAACAAAGAGATCTGGTCGCTTCAAAAATGGCAGTGGCCATTAAAAAATATAATATCGAGCCACAAATTTTTGTAGCAATCATCGATACTGAAAGCAATTTTAATCCTGACCTCGTGTCGAGCACAGGTGATCTCTCACTCGCTCAAATCAACGTAGATATGTGGAACAAAGAATTTGCAAGAATGAGACATACGTTAATCGATAAAGAGAGGGTTAAAGTTGACCAGGTATATGCTCTTTCAACGATGGCCGAAATTTTAAATATCATCAAACTTCGTTATGAAAAAATAGATCAGAAATGGTATGCCAGATATCACTCTAGTACAGAAAAATATAAATCCGATTATCTTAGAAAACTGGATATGCGCTTATCAATCATGGCAACTTCGGATGACTTAGCTAATCAGGTTGCACAAATTAAAAACCTGAAACTTTTAGCACCAAATATCTTTGCTGATAAAAAGACTAAACATATTCAGGCGCAGAACTTTGTGGCCGCAATCCTGAATCTTAAACCGATGTCGAGCCCAATTCCTCAGTATACGATGAAGTCTGACGAGAACTTAAAGTTATCTGAATTCGCAAGTGATGTAGATCAGGATGTTTTAAGACTATAATTTATTTTTGAAACATAGAAACAAAACGTCCTAAATTCTTTCGATCCTTGAATAAGCTCTCAAAACTAATCGAAAATAATCAAAGGATAATTATCTTGTTAGAGACGTTTGAATTGCATCGGAAGCTCAATATTAAGTATGTTGTTGTAAACAGGTGCTTGAAAATTTGAATAGTCCGAAACATTTTGAAGGTTGAGATTAAAGCTAAGTGCCATTCCATTTTCACAAACTGGAGTAGAGACAAGAATATTATTAATCAATTTTGAAGTGCCGGTACAATTTAAATAAATGTAACTTGAACTGGCCATGATCTGTATCTTTCCGTCACTTTCGACATTAAAATTACCCTGAAAATCTACGCCCATAAAACTAGTATATATTTCGTAATTGCCAGTCAGGTCCTGCATTGAAGCAGCACTTGCGAATGAGCAATAAAGTGAAGATAAAAGTGAGAATGCCAGTGTTGTTTTTTTCATGAACAAGTACTTAGCATAAAAAAATGTTGATTCCAGACACCTATGTAAAAATGATCAAGTAAGTACATGCCTGATAAATTAATCAAAATTGAGATCGTTCATTATGAGCTTAGTTTTCTCAACATACGCTCAAGAAAAATAACTTTAAAACGAAATATCCAGTTCCTGCATCCAAACCAGGTGGTTGTCTTAAATATCCGGTTTAAATAAGAATCAAAATGTATTGACGTGGGTGCATAAGTAATAGGACCTCTGTTAAGTAAAATTTTAATGGTTTCAGTCCCAATTACTCCAGCTGAAAGCATAACTCCCATTGGAGTGGAAGATGTCTTTTGTTGCTTTAAATTTGCATAACTTCTATCTACTAAAGATTTTAGATGCGGAAATTTTGGTGAAAGACCTACGACCAGCTTTATGGCATTTCGATATTGGTCAGAATCAAATCCAAAATACTCATCGAAAGACATCTTCCCGGGTAAGAAATTTATTAAAGCGGCCCCCATGCCTATCGGTGCTACTGTTGATGCTGGAATATTCAAAACATAACATGTTTTAAAAACAATTTGTCTGGCCTCAGTGGCAAAGAGATCTAGCCCATCAAGATACAAATCTACCCCTTCTAAAAACTGATCTACATTTTTAGCATTTACTCCATCCGGAAATAGCTTCACTTCAATGTTTGGATTTATCTCTTTAGCTCTTTCAACCATGACATCCAATTTTTTAGCATTGAGAGTGGTCATGTTTGCGCCATATTGTCTGTTGAAATTATGGATTTCGTATTCGTCGAATTCTGAAAGATGAAATTTTTGAAATCCCATTCTGACAAGGGTAATTAAGTGAATTCCGCCGACACCACCGAGGCCGGCGATAGCAATTTTTTTGTTTTTAATGATCTCTCTTTCTTCAACTGTAATGAAACCGAGATTTCGGGAAAAAGCGCGGTCATAATCAAAGGGATGCTGGCCCATATTTATCTCAAAAGGATGTCTGAAAAATCTTTTCTCAATGAAGGTGGAAGACTAGAAACAGGAGTTCCAGCTCTAAACATCCATACGAGATGATGATTTTTATTCTGATTATTAAATTTATCTTTAAACTTTATTTGAATATTTTTGTATTGTGCCCCGGAACCATAATCACAACAATTGAGCAGATTGTAGATATAAGGCAGCGTCGCTGAACTCAAGGGCTGAGTTACAATACCTTTTTTAGAAAATTCATATTTCATAAGAAATGCTTTTTTTCCAACCTCAACTAAATCAATAGGCGAAGTAATTTCTGCAAAAACTCCTATGATATTTGGCGTTTTTCTAATTACTGATTTTGTTTTTTTTAAGGCAAGTATTTTTACAATCTTTAGCTTTGTTAATATTTTAACCAGAAAAGGTGATCTTAAAGAAGAAATCAATAGTGCCTCTGAGAATTCCATATTCGCTTCTTTGTAGTATATCCCCTGCTTCAGCTTCTTATATCTATTATAACTAAAGAAAATCCACTCAAAAACGGCAACAATATGTTCAGGTGTTGACCAAGTTTTTTCTTCGCTTTTAAGGATTAGCTCAATTTCACTTTCTTCCAGTTGTGTGGCAATTTTAATATCATTATCTAATAAAGGAAGATTTATTTCTATTTCGTTATACGGTTTACGATCTGTAACGACATTGAGGAAAATATTTTTTTTCGGGATTTCTTGATTCATACCAGTTATTGTAAATGTTCCCCAATGAATTCGTTTTCGGGAGTTAAAATTTGATTTGTTGATCATAAGTTCAAATTTACTTTTAAAAGAATATTCTTTTGAAAGCTCTTCCATCATTTGAACAATAACTCCTAAAGATAATATTGAAGATAGATTTTCCGGGTTAAATGGATGTTTAGCTATTTCATAATCATGAAATATTTTTATTGTTAATGCTGACTCATCAATTTGAAAAAAAAATGGCTGACAGTTGTCTCCACTGGAATATCTTGAAAGATTCGTTACAATATTTTCCAGATTTTTTAGCATCTCCACATCCCTTTAGGCCGGCTTCTTTTTTCGATAATTTATTTCTTCATCGAAAATACTTAGTTCAGCATCTAAAAACTTGACACCTATTCCGGGAGGAAGTCGATCGGATGATTTGGTATTTATCCAGCGTACTTTAAATAAACTGGTGAAAAACTCACCTCTCCACTTAAACTTAATTTTTCCTAAATCTTGTGTTTTTAACTGGATGGTCTTTGGCAATTCAATATAAGCACCTCCAGAAGAGACGTTATATACTACAAAAATACAGGACTGATCATTAAGTACCACAGTTGCATTGAATTTCTTGTCAAAACGATATTCCAGAACATTTTCAGGTAATGTAATTCCCAGTTCATCAATGTCTTTTGGAGTTAAATTTAATCCTGAAATTAAACAGGAGGTTTGATGAATATTTAAACTACGTACATCAAATTGGGCCCGTCTAAAAAGTTCCATACTCATCTTTTTATTTCGCATGATCAAAATATCATCTGCTTCATTTTTAAAAATGAGTTGATCATCTTTATGGTTTAAAACAAAATCGATTATTGAATCTTTTCTTTTATTATATTTTTCCCATGCCTGAACTTCCCAGTCACCGGAGAAATCCATATACATAAGTCTTGCAGGAGCACCTTTAACAAATTCATAAGAGATAATTTTTCCTACAGCTTTAAAAAATAACAATCCATTGTAAAAATATGCCGCTCTTGGATGGACAACGATTAGTAATGTATTGGCCTTTAAAAAATCGCGGGTATAAATGTATAAATATTTATTAAGTAAAAATTGTAAAGAGTGAGACTCATGACGATAGGAGGGATGAATCGCCAGAGCAGAAACTTCTACAATCTGTCTATTTTCTTTCTTTCTTAATTCTGTGACTTCGTTATTAAAAATAGAGTCCGCTGGCAGCATCAGAGAAGTGTCTTTAATTAATGAAACAGTTCCAATGACCTCACCTTTTTCATTAACCGCAATCACAACAGAATTATGTGGTAAAAAAGAATGGATGTTGGCCCGCAGTCCCGATGGATGAGGTATCATTAGATTCTTTGCTACATAACAATCATGTAATAATTCAGAAGCTTGTTTATATTCTTCAAAACTTTCTGCGAGTTTAACAGAAACATTTTTTAGATTTTTTACTTTCTTAACAGAATGGAATCTTCTTATAAGAAGACCTTTAAGAGAACTTGGAATTAACGAAGAAAACTTCATTTCTATCCTTGCATGAACTTAACTGAATATAATTAATCCATTCGGATACCTGAGTAATTTTCTTTAGTATTTTCTGATTAAGGTTGTAAAATCAATAAGAAGGAGTGATAAAAAAATGATAGTTAAAGACTTTCAATAGCAACAAATGCAGTCCCAGTTACAGGTTTGCCCGAACTTTTCTATAATCCATTTTCCATTATCACAACTGTATTCGGCCTTACCAACCCACGCATAACACTCATCCTTTTTTTCCGACCTGGCGCTAATCAATATTTTATCTCCCTTTATACCTTTAGGAAGTCGCCCCTTACATTTATTCCATTGTGCTGCAGTTGCCCGGCAATTTTTTTCAACAGTAGTTCCTTTGGCCCCGTGAGATGCTGTTGAAATTAAAAAACTTATTAAAGTAAAAACAAAAATGGTTATCTTTTTCATTTTACTATCCCGACAGATTTCAAAAATCTCTGGTCATACTTTTCAACTGTAAAGAGAGTCGAGGCCATTTCATATTCAAGCCTACTGGCGAGAACTATAATTTTTCTGACAAGCAGACCGTCCGGAGTCACTTCCCATATCTGCCCAGGATCTCCTAAGACTATCAAAAAATTTCCGTTGTTCATGGGAATGACTCCGGATTTAGTAGGAGACCCCCAAGGCATATGCATAAAACTGTTTTTTTCAAAAAGTATTTCTCGTTTATCATTCAAAATATTTAATCTAATGGCCTGTGAATTAATCTCTGAGTTATTAGGACCATTGTTAAAAATATAAACCCAATTACCGATAAGTCTCGCGTCATGTTGATTGCTACTCGAACCTGATTTATTTTGCCAAAGAATTTTTTTACTTTTCTTATCAATAAGCATTACAAGGTCGAGATTTTTTATTGAAACCAGAACGGCCGGTTCATCCGAAAATGGTGTTTTGTCATACTCTCTTACAGAGTTTGTATGACATATGGATTGATTGTCTGCAGACGGAAACCAGGAAAGACGATCTTTCATTTTATTGATATCATCAATTTTAACTAGTTTATAAAGATCAACAGACCAGACAATATTATTTTCCCTATCGACTTCTAAAATAATATCGCAGGATAAATTTTTATTTTTTAAAAAAATATCAGACTTGAATCGTGGATCATCAACCAGCTGATGAGCAATTAGCATTGCTGTTTTATGGTTTGTGGGCGATACGCTGTGGTGTAAATTGGGATTTTTATAATCCCACAAAACTTTACCATTTTTCGAAATTAGTCTTACGGCCCCTGTGGCCTGACGAAAATTAAGTTTTTCATCTCTGTATAAAGCCAGGATATTACCTTCATTATCAAGTTTGACGTCATAAACATGAGACGGGAATTTCCATTTCCTAAGAAGTTTTCCCCCTGAAGACATTAGGTAGGCAAATGTTCCACCAATCGGTGCAAAAAATATGGCCTCTTGGCTCATTTTTTCAGGGACACGAATTGTTTCTATCCAGGTTTCTTGTGGCGACAACTGTACAATAGAATGTCCATGTTCGGCTGCCTGACAAATATTAACCAGTAATATTAGAAATAATATTTTCATATTAAAACTGCCCGGCAACTTTCTTTTTGTATAACCTTAAAAATTAATTTACTGGAATTCTTTTTTTCTGGAACACCCATTGTCTGGTGCACGACGACCCTCAATGGTTCATCGCTATTGGTACATTTTTTCTTATTTATAGAAGACTCAACCATAGAGAATTCTTTTTTATCATCTGACAAAAAAATCGTCACCTTTGCATTTTTGACAGATCTTTCAATAAGAGTAGGTAAAATTTCATCCAGAGTACCTTGGAAATATCTTTTACTCATCTCACCTTCATATAGATCAACAATGACTATTTTTTTATCTAAGTATTTTTTTATCGACACGGGCAACTCCTTCGCTTTGAAGTTAACAAATTTTAAAGCTGAAACATTATTTTGTTTTTTTGACTCAGCAACAGGTTCTAATTTTGTATTAAACGAAGCAAGTTCAGAAAAAACATACCCTTTGCTTTCAACAGCGGTATGGCAAGCAAAACAAGCTTCACTATTTTTTTGAACTTCTCCAGGAAATGTTTTACCTTCGGAATTAAAGAGAACGTATCCCCAGCCGCCAGTGTTTGCGAATTTTTTTTGATCATGCACCATGAACTGAAAACGTTTGGCTCCAGCAGGAACAATGGAACTTGTGAACATTGGATCGTTAATTGTTTTAATTCCAATTTTTGCAAAGACTGCTCCATCTGGATAATCAGTCTTCTTTTTATCAGAAACAAGATATTCGTAGGCAAGTGGATTAGCATAAGTCACACGCATTTCTTTTGTGTCTTCTCTAAATCTAACAGTGACCATTTTCCAGTTATCGGTAAAGTTGCCAAAATCTTCAAGCTTGTAAGAATTCATGATCAACTCTGCGCCCGGAAAATTAATTTCAGTCTTAGTTGAATCCCCTGTGTCTGTTATTTGTGAATTGGCGTTCGCGCAGAAAAGCGATAATAAGAGCATAATGTATTTCATGCTAAACCTTGAGTTTTAAAAAATGATAGATATGCCTATGGTATTTTAGGATAACTAAACATCTTGAAAACTTCAATTGGATGGATGAATCATCAGCTCTTTTTTTTGATCAAAAACACGACTCATTGGGTTGGAGTTGTGATCTACTTCTGAGAGACATTTAAATAATTCTTTGTGCTCACAATTTGAACCCCTAAACCGTATCCACACAAAGGCCTCTTGAGACAGACTTGTGGTCTATTGCTACCACAAGTCTGCTGGTAATTTTTATTTAACTAGTTCGTAAGTTGCATATTCGGTGCGTACGTCTGAGTGACATGCATCTTTTAAGTTTTCTACTTTAAGTGTGATCGTTAAGTCGCTCGTTCCAATGTTTGATACCGTTGATTCACCGGCAATTGTTAAAACAGCTTTTTCAAAACTTCCACAAGCATTTGCAGAGTAGTCTTCATCAACTAGAACATTTTTAGCAGAAAAAGTGTAACGGTCTTCATTGTGAATGCTTAACTTTGTAATTGTAAAATTTTTTGGAAGCGATCCATCTGCACTCTCTACATTGATCTCGTTTGAGACAACTGATTCAGAAATGCTCTCAAGGCAGATTGTTGCCGGAACATAGTATTTAGCTGGCAAGTAACGAATGATCGGAGTTTTTGTTGTGTAACAGGTAGTATTGGCAGATGCCATAAAAGGAACAGATAGGGCAATAAGGATTAAAGCTTTAAAGTTCATAGGTACTCCTTTTTTAGATATTAATGAGTGACTTATAACCTATTTTTCTAAAAAGTTTGTTAAGAATTTGTTAAAAAAGGAGTTTTAAGTAAATAATACCAGCAGCTATGCGCGGTGAGGATACCACTAGTCTGCAGGAACCAATTATTTGAAGAAAAAATATTGGAACATTACAGAGCAATATAAAATGCCCTGTAATGTTTAATAATTTTTATGGAGCTTCTACTGGAGCTGGAGAATCATCTACTTTCTCATAATTTCTGATATACGCTTTTGTCACTCTCTGGAAAAGAGAATCATTTTCTAAAGTTGTATATTCGTCTTTTTTCTTGAACTTTTTCGCCACAATACTTTGTGACAATAATCTTCCATCTTCAGTAACAGGTCCAGATGTTTTTACTGCAGCTGTATGCTTAAGATTTGTAGTGGCCATTGGAATCCCTTTTGATCCCGCAGGCGGTTTTGAATAACCAAGCGTCGTTTCGGAGACCGTACGTGTGCCCTTTCGAATGCTTCCAGAGTAATTATTTCTTCCTTCAGAAGAATATTCACTGTAACCGTTTGAAGCAGACTTATAAATTTCATTTGCTTTTGGATCGTTGTCCAGGGCCTTAAAAGAAGAAGCAATCTGACCCTTTAATGAATCGGCACCTGAGTCGTTGTTAATAACTGTCAGCTGTGTTCCTGTCGGTTTTGCTGCTTTTGATTTTGAATCTGTTTTACTCGATGATGACCCCGTTGAACTTGCCGTGCTCGATCCGTCTGAAGTCTGAACCATTCCTGATAATTTTTTATCGTTTTTAGCAATTCCTTCTATACTTTTTTTAGCAAGTGCCATTGATGCACTTCCAAGACTTAATCCATCAGTTGAGTTTATACTTCCAGCCGAAGTTGAAGATGATGTGACCCCTGAAGCAGCTGACTTAGGTGCTGTCGTTAATGCCCCAGTAACTAACGCCGCACTCTGAAGACCTGTAGAAGTCGGTGCTGCATTCACGGCATTTTTACTTATCGATATCTCTGTCTGTTGATTTTTAGAAATGGCCGCAGCGCCAGATCCCGTTGCTGATTTTGAAGGTGATGTCGTCGTTGTCGTCGTGGTTGTGGACTTAGCTGCTACAGTTGCTCCACCTGCAATAGCTGTCTTAATATTTTTCAGATAATTTTCAAGTTTTGTTTTTGTGTTCAATAGAGTCTGAAGTTTTGCTCTATCCATTGCCAAAATTGCATTGATTTGTTTTCCGACAAGTGCGAAATACTCTCCACGGTACGCGGCCTGCCCGATAACTTTATCAGAAGCTCCCCAGACGTCACCGAAAGTTTTCGCAACACTAATCGAGCTATCATCAAGCCCGAGACTAGATAAAAAGTTTGTCGATGCTTTTGAAATTTTATCTTTTCCGCCGGCATCATCACCAATTGGACATTTAGTTCCAGAGTCTTTGCGTGCAAGCTTCATTGCTTTAAGCCCTTCTTCCATGGGAGATGACCAGTCATAATTCCCATCATTCGATCTTGGAATAGCGGCCATAATGTTTGTCATATCTGTTTCGAAAGATTCCAACTTGTTATTAAGTGCAGTACTTGGCATTGTCGTTAAGTAAGTTTCACCATAACTTTGTGCAGGACCTGATCTCATTACCGGAATCTGGGCCATGGCCACATCACATCCTGGAACAGGATCTTTCACTTCTTTTTCTGTACACGTTTCATTTCCATCTTCATCAGTCACACATGTCTTAACTTTTTTCTTTCTGCCACATGCGGCCTTTGCTGCATCTAAAGAAGCGACAAATGATTTATCAACCATGTTTTTGTAAGCTTCGACTGTTTTAATATTTTCTTTTCCATTCGCTTCGGTAGACTGAAGTGAAGCGACCAGTAGTTTTTCTCTGAGAGGAATTCTTCCATTAGTGCCGTTGACGCTTTCGATGCTGGCATTTACCAGTTCAATCTGTAGCTGAATAGCTTCTGTCTGCAAATCTTTATCAGCAGTATTAGCTCCTGTTAAATCCTGAATCTTTTTTTGAATTATATTTATGTTTTCATTTAGTGTTTTATCACGAGCAACTTCACCGGTTGAATAAACTTTTACGGCCGCCCACCAGGAAGAAAGTGACCCTGGCATTTTTGCTCCAGCAGGCGTACATGATTTTGCGCCGATTTCAGAAGCTCCATATAATAAAGTTATTAGTTCGAAGCTTGCTTTATCATATGCTTTATCATCTACAGCAGGCGCTGCTGATGCACTTCCAGATGTGTTCGATGAACCAGGACAACCTGCAGGTATTCCACCAGGGCCAGGGCCAAAAACGGCACCCGAACAATCTGGTTGATACTCTCTCGCACGTTGAGCATCTGCTTGAGTTGGAAAGACACTATCAGTAATGAAGCCCTGATCGTTTGTGAGCTGGGCCGTTCCTGCCGGTGA
Organism: Bacteriovorax sp.; assembly: GCA_014378525.1. Classification (GTDB taxonomy): domain Bacteria; phylum Bdellovibrionota; class Bacteriovoracia; order Bacteriovoracales; family Bacteriovoracaceae; genus Bacteriovorax. The sequence continues at coordinate 19,721 of JACMNL010000003.1, read as the reverse complement.
AAGAAACATTTTTGTTCCGGGAGGTACCGGATCGCCGTTCTTATAATAGTACGTAAATGAATTACCTGCAGATGTAGTAAAAGTAGGTGTTGCTCCTGCAGGAGTCGGCTCTCCAAAAGCATTAACCGTCATTAAAACCAGCAAGCATGTACTCTTAATAATTAACTTCATATCTACCTCTATATAAATATTAGCGTAATTTTGTTTTTATAATGAATTTATTAATTAGTGACCGGAATGGCAGATGTGAAATCAAGTACTACTTTGTAAGTATGCCTAATCGGTTCCCAAAAAGGGTGCCATGAAAAATGGCCGTTAAATATGTCTTAATCCTTTACCCATTCCACAAAATTTTTTAAGCATTGTCTTACTCTGTAGTATCTTCGTAAGAGTTAGAGTTAAACCATTGAGAAAATCGTGTTCCCGTCTTTTAGAATTGAAGTTCTGTCATCGTTTAAATTATCGCAGACATCTTTTTCAATATCGAGATAGTTCCATGTAAAACATAATTATTAACAGTCTCTGGCAGCTAGCTGAGAACCGTTACTTCCACCAAAATAGTTTAAGAAACTTTCATGAAATAAATTTTTATCATTAGCTACTTCCATGACAGAACTCTTCGAATAGCGACCTATAAATTTTAAGCGGCATCAAATAGATCCAACTGGCCATTGATAAATTGAATGCCAATACCAAAAGGTAATTTATTGGAGCGGCCATTATTAATCCAACAAATTTTAAATTCTGTACTGAACTCTACTCCATTTAAGTTAAAGCTAATATAACCTCTATCAACAGACTCGTTATAATACTCAAGACTCATTTCTAAAAAAGCTCCAGTTTTACTTAGATTGAATACAGTAATCATTAGTGAGTGATTGTTAATTCGAATTTGTGCAAAAATCTTTTTATAAAAACGATAACTGGAAATAACATTGAAATCCTGTAAATTGAACTTTTCAAGATCAGAGATATCTAAATTCAAACCTGTGATCAGGGATGATAGCTCCCATTGATTAAGTATATTAATATTAAAACCTGAAGCTCTAATAAGTTTCATAGAAATATTTTTATCTAGTGTCCCGACACTATCGTTAGAATTTGATGAAAGTTTTTTATAAATTAACCGCTCATCATTTTGATGAAGAAAGTAGTCAACTAGTGAATTCTTTCTCCATAAATATCTTCTCCAGATTTTTTTCTCAAACTCTCCGGAGAAATCAAGATACATCAAGCGCGCAAGGGCACCTTTAACAAAACTATAGGAGACGACTCTCCCCATTGGCTTAAATAATAAAAGTGCCTTGTAAAAATATTCAGCATTCGGGTGGATGACTATAACCAATGTGTTGATGTTCAGTATATTTTTGCAATAGGTATAAAGGTAGCGGTTGAGCAGAAATTGAAGTCCATGCGATTCATGTCGATACATTGGATGAATTGCCAGGGCCGAAACCTCAACCAGCTGCCTGTGCATTTGATTCCGGATATTATTCAGTTCGATTTTGAATGCGTGATCGGCAGGTATTCCCAGCTGAGTGTCTCTGATTAGTGAAACAGTGCCAATAACTCTTTTTAGCTTATCAACGGCGACAATCACCGTACAATGCGGAAGAAGAGAATGGATATTTATCCGCATTCCTGAAGGGTGGGCTTCCATCAATTTTTTTCCAACGTAGGAGTCATGCAGAAGTTCTGAAGCAGCTTTTAATTCTTCATAAGTTTCTGCAACTTTTACTGTTACATCGTCCAGCTTCCAGATGCAGTCCACATTGTGGAAATGTCTGATGAGTATTCCTTTAAAAAATGAAATCATTTTATCGAACTCCTAAAATGACAAAGGACAAACAGCATTGAATTTTTTGTTTTCATATCACCATGATCGGTGATGGATTTAAATTATGATAACTAATCTGGCATGAGGATAAATGAGAGCCGTCTGGCTCTATTTTGTAAGGCTAAAATGCTGGAGCAAAATTGTTCGAACCTCGATTTTTGGGCATTCGTCCTCTTCAAGTACCTTAAGAATTTCTGTGTGAGCTTTATTAAGGATTAGATTAATTTTATCGATAGATTCTAAACTTGCTGGAAAAACTCTGTATTCAAGAGCACTTTGAGCAGCACTTGATTTAAACTCTGGCCTTTTTTTTCTCTCCAGTTTTTCTACAACAGTGCGGTTCAGATACTGAATAAAAGGTATGATCTCCTGAATTGTTACTCCATCCAGGTTTGTCGTAATATGTTCCGGCACAAAGACATCATCAGCAACCACCTTGATGATATGAGAATCAATCATTTGTTTCAATGCTTCATGAACGTTTGATAATTCAAGATTCAAGACGGCACTTAACCACTCTGCAGTCCGGATGTTTCTTTTTTTATATCCATCCAGAAAGAGTGCAGCACTAATCATTGAACTTATCGGGAACTGGCTCTCAAATCTAGCAGAACTCGAGTCAGTATCCACCCATTTCTTAAGGAATGGATTTTTAATTTCATCAGAAAACAAGCGGCTGACAAACATTGAAAGATGATTGGATTTAAAGCTGATGAGCTTAAATATTGTTTCAACATCCGGTATGGTATTTCCAATGCTATATCTTTTAACGACAGAGACATGGCAATTCAGATAGTCTGAGATTTCCTGGTTGGTTTTAAGGAAAGTGGATTCTTTTAAATGAGTGAAAAGTTTTTCAGAAACGACAGCATCCTCTATCGGAAGCTTTAGCATTTCAATTGCTCCGGCGAGATTGAGATTAAACTTCTCACAAATTTCTACAAACTCATTCCAGCGAAGTATCTTTTCGCTCTTCATCCAGCGCTTATATTTATCAAAATTAAAGCCCAATTCACGACTCATTTCAAAACTTGGGCGCATATCAAGAATTTCATCAAGTACAAGCATTTTTAAAACAGAATAATTTTCCATTGCAGATTTTCCGTTAAAACTAAAAAAAACATCATAATGTTAGTTAAAAGGAGTGTCTATGTCAGAAAATACTATACTCAAAGGAAAGAGCAGAGATGAGATCGCAAAGGCCTATAAATCTGAGCCATGGTGGTATGACTTGCGGGGATTTTTTATTTTAACATTTGCTTATAACAGCACACTAAGTTCGCAAATTCGTTTTTTGGGAAAGAATTTTGGCCCTAAACATTTAGAAGTGGCATGTGGCACAGGAACATTGCTTCAATACATATTATATTGGAGAAGCTTTAAGAAATTACCCCAATCAAATATCATTGGAATCGATTATGCGGAATCGATGCTTGCTGGAGCTCTTTATCGTTTTAAAAATAAAAAATACATAAATTTTATCCATGCAGATGCCGCTCAACTTCCGTTTCCTGATGAAAGCTTCGACACGATCAATGTCGCTAATTCAGTTCACTGCTTGCCGGATGTAGCTGCTGCACTTAAAGATATTCACCGTGTGCTAAGGCCTCATGGCACATTTGCAGCTAATGTTCTGCTATACCCTTCAGGTAGAGGTCTACTTAGTTATTTTGCCACCAGAATTAACAATTGGGGTATAAAAAAAGGAATCCTGGTGACTCCTTATCACAGGTCACACATACGTGGACTTTATGAAAAATCAGGTTTTACAATAATAGAAGAGTCAGTCAGTGGAAACTGCTACAATGTTTTGCTCACTAAATTTGTGCATTAAGAACCTGCAAAATGGTTGCAATACGCATTCGGGTAGCAACTTGATCAATGACTAGCGGCTACTTTTATTGCAGCAATAATGTATTGTCGCTGACCTGGAATTCCATGTTATATTACCCCAATGAAGCTCATTTTTCGTTTCACTTTTATGGCCATCCTCCTGCAGATTTCCAGCTGTAGTCTCAACAGTCAATTAATCAGCAATACCGACTATTATTATAAATTAGGCTGCAGGATTTTTAACAACTCAGGCGATCTAGTTCGATGGTACCCGGGCAACACTTGTTATTTTGAACCCGACGGGCACTTGTTAATGTACGTCCCGACTTTTAAAAATCTGTACTATATTGATAAAGACCTCAAAGTCATCTGGACTCAACCCATTCAATCTCATCACCAGATTAATAAAACGAAAAATGGTGACTATTTGATTCTCTCTTCAGAATTAAAAAATTATCAGGGTAAAAAAGTTCGTTTTGACAACCTGCTTAGAATTAATGCCGCTGGTATTACTGTAGCTCATTTTAGTTTTTACGAGCATGTAAGAGAGTTAAATAGCTACCTCGATAAAAATGAATCCCAGCTTGCAATTTATGACTGGGATAAAGAAGCATCTGAGTATGGAGATTTTGAATACTCACATGCCAACTCATTTTATGAAATTTCTGAAAACGCGAAATCAGAAAAGTATAATGAACTGGCCACTGGCAATCTGATCGTCAACTCGATCAACTACAACCGCACATTGATCCTGGATAAAGATTTAAAAACAATTCTAAAAGTTATCAGATTCCCCACTCAAATGAGTCACGATGTTCAAATAACAAAAGATGGTGATTTTATTTTTTTCAATAATTTTACTGATCAAACTCCACCTAAATCCAGAGTGGAAATATGGACTTATCCGGAACTTAAATTAAAGTGGGCGTATCAGCGCTCATCACCTGATTTTTTTTCGCCCACTCGCGGAGGTGTGCAGCTTCTTGAAAAAAATCTTTTAATCTTTAGTGACTTTAGAATTGATCGCAACAACAATGTTAAAAGCATCACATCATCTGGTGTATTTTTAGATATGAAATCCGGAAAAGAATTGAAAGAAGTTCAATTCAAGGAAAAAAAATTCTTTCAGCAGGTAAACTTTATCGAACTGTCTCAATTTTTGAAGAATAATCAGGGCATTTAAAATCTGAAGCCTCAGATCCTTGCTTAAAAAAACTTTTCTTTACAAAAACATCCTTCCCGCAAATAAAAAATTCTCGTACTCCGGCCAATGCATGATCATCCATACCGCATTTGATAACGACGTCGCTGCTATTCAATTCAACCACCATCTTTACATATTGTCCGCCATTTAAAGCGACATATTTTCCAGATGTTTCAATAGCAGATTTGCATGGCAAAGATTCACTTCCACCGGAATAAGGCTCAGTCGATCTTTCATAAATTTTCTGGATTGTTAAAACCAAAGTGGCCACATAACTTCTAGCTTCATTTTCATTATTAAATGTCAGCTTAGAAACATTGGCTTCACTTTTATTATGCGCGCAGCTTGTAATACAAAGACTAGTGAGAAGAATGGCAAAAATGAGTTTTAATTTCACTTGGTCCTCCTTGACTACCAGGAGCTGCTGTATGAATAGACAGCATATAAATCCCAAGCCTCTGCCCATCCTGACAGGCCACTCCAATATTTTCCGGGACAACTAAGCTATAACGAGTTTTATCCTGACTCATAAGAAGTGCCGGCCGCTTCGAATTTTCAACTTCGTTTTCAAGTGTAGGCTTAATTTCTTCAAGTGTTCCCTGAAAAATATGCTGTGAAATTTCACCTTCAAGAACTTTTATGTATTTAAACTGCTCAGGAATGTTTTTTGAAATTTCTTTCGGTAGATTACTCGTTTCAAAATTAGCAAAAATAAAACCTGAACCTTTAATAAGTTTATTCACACTCTCTTTTTTATCTTTTTTTCTTGGATGAATATCAATCATCTGCGAAAAAACATAACCTCGTTCAGGAACTGCATTATGGCAGGCAGCACACGCCTGAGTTTGCGTCTCTATGTTTTCCGGAAAAACAATTCCGCTTTCATCAAACAGAACATAATTCCACCCGCTGGTTTCTTTATATTTCTTTTTATTGCGAACCATGAACTGATATCTTCTCGCCCCCGATGGAACCACCGAGCTGATGAACGAAGGATCTTCTTCAGTCTTAAATCCAATTTTTGCGAAAACTGCTCCATCCGGATAATCAACCCTGCCCTTTAATAAAGTTTTATAGGCCAGTGGATTAGCGTAAGTAAAACGCATTTCAGAAGTATCCTTTCTGAAACGTACGGTGACTAACTTCCATTTATTTTCAAATCCGCTGAAATCTTTCAGTCGATACCCGTTCATGAGGTCAGGGGCCGTTTCTCCATAACAAAATAGTGAAAGGCAAACGAGCGACAATAAAAGTAATTTCTTTTTCACAAACAATTTCCGGGCCCTTTCTATTTTTGTGGACGAGTCTCGTAATATCTTCTGGCAATACCAAACTGATGACTGAAGTCAAAACTTGGCTTGTTTAAATAATTTTCAACCCATACTTTTTCCGAAGTCACGCCTGGAATATTTCCGACAGAAGTACCGGCCGTGCCATGACATGAAAAACAAGAAGAATGAAAGTTATCAATCGGGCCGTTCAGCATACCATCTTTTTGATTTGTGATAGCATCCTGAAAAACAATATTATCACTCTTATCAAAGCCTGATTGAATTCCCTCAGGTCTTAATCTTCTAAACTCTCTTGGCAGTGTTTGAAAATCCTTATCTGTATCATTGAAAGTAGCATCGTAATAATAAGTGAACATCATCCAGTTATTATTTGTTTTTTTGCTTCCCTTTATTGATGAATCTTTAAGGGCCACATCCATCTGAAGCAAGTTAACTTTTCTAATACTGCGGGAATTTTCACCGGTATCACTAATATGAGCATTCCATGAGAATGTTCCATCAATAGAACTAAAGCTTGCGGCCGTAAAAAGAAATTTAACAATTAAAGTCCCTTCGTCAAACTTAACCTTTTCCCATAAAGGCGGGTTATTAAATTTAGTTTTTGAAGATCCAAATACATCATAGATTGTTTTACATGCAATAGAATTATAATATGTCACCCCCCAATTACTGGTTGCCTGCGCTGAAGTATCTTTAGAAAAAATATCTGGATAAATGATACTATGAGAAATTGATGGACGAATTTTGGTCAGGCCATGCAAGGCCTCTCTACCAAATGGAGTTTGATTCATCCATGGCATTTCACACCAAAAAGTATTTTTGTTATTTTTCGGAATTAGATTCAGCTCCTGATTTTTATTATCTAGTACCAGGTTGCTTAATATATATTGCTTAATTGTCTTGGATAATATTTTACCTGACTGAGTAGTCTCTATACTTAAACCGGCCCATGGTCTTTCAGGTTTAATCTCGAGCGCTTTATCAAAGTCAGTGCGTATTCTATGCACTTTTATTTTTTTCAGCGTGGCTTTATCTTTTCCACTTGTCTCAACATCTGAAAAACCGTTTTCATCTTTTACTTTCTGAAAAGATGACGCAAAATAGTTATCCGAAGTCGCAGGCAGATTTAGAGAGCTAACGGCTTTATTAGAAGATGCAAATTTCTTATCGTTAAAGCCGCAATTAGGCACACGAAAATGAACGAATGTCTTTTTTTTAGTTTTAGGATCAATATGAGTGAATTGTAGTGCTATTAAAAATTTATCTGTGCTTCTTGTTGTTTTTACTCCATCAGGAACATTGGCTATTTTTATGTCTGGTGTAAAAAAATGATCCTCAATGTTCTTGCCAATAAAACAACTCGAAGCCTTGTGGGGGACGAGTGAAAATGAATTCAGCTGCTGAATGTAGATTAACATATCCAGTCTTTTTTCAGGAGAAAATTTCTTCCAACGTTTATTTTTTAAGCTTTCATATCTTGATGTGCCGTCAGATTGTGGATAATTAAATAAAAAAGCGGAAATTTTATTTGAAGGTAGATCAAAAGAAAGTTTTTGAGCGTTCACATTCTCTGACGTGCTAACACATAAAAAAAATGCAAATAAACAGAAATTTTTTTTCATCCTGAAATCCTTCTATCGTATCTAATTAGAGTCTAATTAATAGTACATGATTTTAAGCCTATTTCTATGACTATAGCTTTTCTATAAAATCTGTTAGATGTGCACTAAATCTAAAGACAGTTAATGATGTTTCTTAATAGCCGCCCATTTTAGTTGCCAATTTATTTCTCAAAATAGTGCTATCTATCTTAAGTCACTATACAAATTTGATTCAAAATAAAATTGTGTTACAATTTTTATGGTGACTTTTTAAAAGGATTTAACAATGAAGAATTTTATCTATCTTGCACTCTCATGTTTTGTAATTAGCTCTAGTTTTGCAGCGGCACCTAAGAAGCCATACGAAATTCGTTGGGTATTGGCACACGAACCAATTGGTCTTTTTAAAGAAGCTGCTGATGTTTTCTCAAAAGAAGTTTCTGCAAACTCTCATGGTCAAATCAAAGTAGAAGTTCTGACACTTCCTGAATATGTTGTTAAATACAACAAAGGAAAAGAAGTTAAGAACAAAGATTTTCTAGCTCTATTAAGAGACGGCCATATTCAAATGAGCCAGACTTATACAACTGACCTGGGAAAACTAAGCCAGTCATTATATGTGCTGGACCTTCCTTTCCTTTTCAGAAGCCACGACCACGCAAAAAAAGTACTTGAAGGTGAAATTGGTGACAAGCTTCTTGCAAGCCTGACTCCTTCAAATATCCGCGGTCTAGCTTTTACTTATAGCGGTGGTTATAGAGTTATCCCTGGTACAAAGAGAATTGATAAACTAGAAGATTTCAAAGGTATGAAGATCAGAACTTCTGCTAGCCCGATTGCTCAGGAAACATTTAATGCATTAGGAGCAACAGCGGTTCCGATGTCTCTGGATGGAATTGATGCTGGAATTAAGTCAGGAAAAATTGATGAAGCAGAATCAACATATGCACGTTACTTTACTTTAAATCAAAACAAAGTAGCTAAGATCGTAAATGAAACGAACCACAGTTTATTTTTAACTTCTATTATCGTTAATGATAAATTCTGGAATAAGCTTCCAAAAGAATATAAAGAAATTATGAAAACTGCTGCTATCAATGCCGCTAGAGTTGAAAGAGCTCACTCTATAGCTGGTACTGAAGAAACTAAGCAAAGATGTGTAAAAGAAGGTGTTGAAGTTGTGACTTTAAACAAGACTGAAGAAGACAAGTTTAAATTAGCAATGGAGCCTGTCTATAAAAAGTTTTCGCCATTAGTTGGTGCTGATTTAATTACGAGTATCCAACAGCAATAATTTAAGAACTAATTGATAATATGCAATTGGGAGCGAAGAAAAGATTCTATTTTTCTCGCTCCCAAATCGTTCACATGATTAAAATCCCAAAAATCACCTAAATTTAATAAATGCTCCATTGGTAATGTATCAACCAACTGCATATCAGGTCCGATATCATCCTTAAGGAACTCCTTTAAACTTTGTCTATAAGGTTCAGTAGCTCCTCCTCTATCGAGGGCATAAGCGGCAGTGGGCATAATAATGTAATAAAGAGGAATATGGCGTTCTTTTGCATAAGTTATAATCTTTCTTAAGTAGATAATTTCGGCAGGCGGCACTGACCCTAGAGGCATTGAAAAGTGTTCTCGTAAGGGCTCAAGGAACACCGACCGCTCAGCTAACTCTCTTCTTTTTTTCTTGAAAAAACCTTTATTATCTCTAAGAATTTTTGAATAAGCTGCATACATTCCAGCATAATTGCGATCACGATATTTCAGACGATCTTGAATTTCATCTAAGGCATAAGAGTTCAGGTAGGCCCTTGCCAATAAATATTTTGTTCCAATATCCAGTTTCTCAAAAATTGTGCATGCTGGTTTTTTCTCAAGACAGAAAATTGTTAGAACATCATTAAAAGAATAAATTTTATTAGGCACAAAATAACCCCAAATATCCAGATCATAATGATCATAAATAAATGTTTGAGTCAGCAAAATGCCTTTATTAATTTTAATATTTTCTAATTTTTCGAGAATTTTATAAGCTGTATATACAGGTGAAGCTATCATGCTAACTGATTGCGAATTTTTTGAGAGTCCGGCGGGGTTAATTCCATATACTGCAGTTGAGTCGCCCATTACCAGATAATCAACTTCTGTATTTTTCACAGACTCTATATAGTTTAATGAAGCTAGTGCACGTGTAGATTTGGGACTCCCTTTTGGATAAATAAAGTGGTTTACTAAAAAATAATAAACACACAAAGGAATAAATATTGGCAGAAACACTTTAAGAAATTTCATTTTTCAGTTCCCTACTAATAAAACCTGTCGCTTGCACGTTCAATGAGTGTATTAAAAATAAAATAAAATACAAAACCAAGAATCGATAAGATCAAAATACCAGAATATACATTTATGATTTTAAACTGATCCCATGAGCGCCAGATAAAATAGCCTATACCATTATTACTTGTAGAGAATTCGCTGACTACAACTAAAGTAAGTCCATAATTCAGTCCCAATTTTAATCCAGTTATTAGTTCTTGTTGTGTCCCTTTCAAAATAAAATTCCAGATATAATCAAAACGAGTCAATTTATAAATCCGTACTAAATCGTAGGATTGGCTATTTAACAGGCGCTTGATACCAATACGTAAATTTATAAAGATCAGATAAAAAATTCCAATTCCTATCAATACTATTTTTGAAGTGTCATCAATTCCAAAAATTAACAATAGAAGCGGGTAAATAGCTACCTTGGGCAAAGGAAATGTAAAAGCTATCACTGGATTAATATAATTATCTAAATTTTTAACATGTGTTACTGCTATTGCTAAAAAGATGGCAGCTGGTATGGCCACTAATGATGCTAAACCAAGACGCTTCATACTATAAAAAACTTGAACCAATAGATTATCCTGGATTAATAAAAAAAATGTATTTTTGATTATTGATAAAGGTGCCGGAAAAAAAACAGGATCAATAATGATAAAATGACATAACAATTGCCAGCAAGTAAGAAAAAAAAGCATTGAAGCAATGGTCTTTTTCATACTAAATCCTCTGACAAATAATTATAGAGAATTTTAAAATCCCTGAGATAATGATCCTTGGCCCTTTCTGTAACCAGCGATTTTGTATTACCATTGCTATGACGGTTCTCTATTTCCAAAGTATATTTTATATTTTTTTCTTTTCTAGATAAAAAAGAAATTTTATCAGATAAATACAACGCTTCATCTATATCGTGAGTTACCAACAAAATTGTTGGTCGATATTCTTTCCATAACTCCAGCGTAAAATTATAGAGATCTTCACGCTGAATAACATCAAGATGTGAAAAGGGTTCATCCATAAGAACAATGTTTGATCTGTTCACAAAAGCTCTTAGAAGATTAAACTTCTGGCCTGTGCCCCCTGATAAATATTTGGGGTACATTTTTAAATATTCTTCCAGCTTAAATCGCTTAACTAATATTTCCATTTCTTTAATTTTTAAATTAGAAGATAACTCAAGATTTTTCTCAATAGTCAGCCATGAAAAAAATGAATTATTTTGAAACACATAAGAAATTTTTTCGTTGTTAGTATCTATATGACCGTTCTGCAGTACAGTTAAATTTGAAATCAGCCTAAGCAGAAGGCTCTTGCCGACACCGGTTGTACCAATCAGAGTATGAATTGTTCCTGGGGCAATACTCAAACTAACGTCATTCAAAACAACTGTATCGCTGAATTTATGAGAGACATTAGATAAAGTTAAGGCATTTTTCATTTTAAATTTTCAGCTGCAAACTTTGTGAAAGACTCATCTATTATGTCATTTGCTTCGAGTTTTTCTTTGATGTAGCGTTTTTGGTACCAATCAATATCATCTTTTAATTCTTTAACATTTAATTTTCCATATTCATTTAAACCAACGATCGCCATTTTTTCCCAAACTGAGGCATCGTCGATCTTAATTGATTTTTTCAAATCATCAATTACGCTCTGTTTGTTGAGATTTTTTTCAAAGGCCTGGTTGTAATCTCTGATACCTTTACTGTAGGCGACCATAAATTTCTTAGCATCAATTTCATTATCTTTTATGAATTGAGGTGAATAAAACAGAGCTCCGCTTTGTTGTTTTGGATAAACTTCAGATCCACCATTAACTTTTGTCGCGATTCCATCCTGAATCGCCTTTGTTAAAAATGGCTCGATTTGGATAGTGGCATCGATTGCACCAGACTTAAGGGCGAGGTTCATTTCAGCATAAGAGACTTTTACAAAAGTAACATCTTCTAATTTTAAACCAGCTTTTTTTAGAAATTTTTCTGTTAAAATCTCTTGTGAAACCCCATCCAGAGAAGTTAATCCCATTTTAAAACCTTTAAGGTTTTTTAAACTTTTATATCTGCCGGATTTGATATGTTCTGTTCTTACAATTAAAGATAAGTAATCTTTATTTTTTTCAATATGCCCTTTATCGGCCACAATTTTAAACTTTTGGCCCTGAGCAATTGCATTAAATAGACCTGCCGTAATATTTCCTGCTCCAACATCCAGCTCACCTTTGGAAAGCAGAACAGTCATCGGTGCACCAGAGTTATTAAAATCTGTGACTTCTACTTCAAGACCTTGTTCTTTAAAATAACCTCTTTCTTTAGCGAGATAAATTCCTGCAGAACTCGCAGTTGGAGATGATCCAACTTTAATGACTTTTGCCTGGATAGCGCTTATAGAAAATAAAAAGATTGCAAAGACTAATAAATAACGCATAAACCACCTTTAAAATATTGAGTAAACGAAGCCTGTATTATTCTGATCACTGTAAAAAACAAGGACTAATATAATGAGAAGATAAAATATTATTATTTTCTGAACATAACTTCTTTTCTGAAAAAAATTAGTAAAATTTTGTATACCAAGTTTGTAATCAAAAATCTCATAAAGCAAGATCCCAGCGGCCACATACAGCAGTGAATTGCCAGTGGACATAACAAAACTCAATGTACCTTTAAAGGTAGACTGAGAAACCATACTCATAATTTTAGTAAATTGCCCAAGCGAAGTTGATCTGAATAAAATGCCAGGAATAGAAAGCGTTATCGAATAAAAGATAATCCAGTCGATTAACAGAACTATTTTTTTCAGTATGGCCGAATTAATAGACTGATTGAAAGCTTTGAAAGACTTGCTGAATTTGTGTGCAAGAAATATCAATATGACCTGGATCAAACCGTAACTTAAATAGGTAAGCTTGATATCATGCCAGGCCGCGAAGATTAAAAAAGTAACAGTTAAAATTGCGTAAGCACCCAGTCTACCAAATTTCGAAACAGAAAGAGGATAAAAGACATAATCTCTAATCCATAAAGATAATGACATATGCCATCTTTTCCAGAACTCAACAATCGAAGTTGTTGCAAAAGGCCGGTTAAAATTTTGCGGAAGTTTAAACCCCAAGATTAATCCCATCCCTAATGCCATATCTGTAAATCCGGAAAAGTTGGCAAAAATTTCATACTTACTAAGTAAGAATGGAATCAATAGACCCGTTTGTATTCCAGAAATTTTAGGATTAAACATGGTACCGGTTAAAAATGAAATATTATCCGCAATCACGAATTTTTTAAAAACACCGGAGTAAAACAGAATACAGCCTTCAATAAAATTTTGACTGTTAAAATAAAGTTGCTCTTCTTTATTCTTATAGAGCTGTTCAATTCGGGTTAAAGGACCGGTTGAAAACGGAATGAAAAAGAAAGTATAAATTAAGAAATCTTTACATGAAATGTTTTGAAGCTCTTCTTGACTATTTCGGTCAACAACAAAGGAAATTTGCTGGAAAACAAATAGTGAAATCCCAACCGGCAAAACATAATAAAGCAATGATCCATCGGGCATTGCAGGAAGTATGTACTTAAAAGCTGCCAGAAAAAGCACGTTAATTAAGATTAAGCATTGGTACCAATGCTTTCTGCCTGTTAAACTTTTTATAGTTAAAAAATAATTGATTAAGGCAATTGTGATGAATGCAAAGGAAATCTTGGCATTTACACTGTAAAGAAAAAACAAATTAGCAGCAAGCAGTAACCAGCTACGATGCTTCATAGGTATAATGAAGCAAATTGAGCAGAATGCTAAAAAGAAAAAATAAAGCAAAAACGAACTCGAGACCATGTGTGTTCCGGGCATATTAAAAATGAAATCAATAAAGAATAATTTAACAGAAGTTTCAACTTTAAGTCTATCTTCAATTTCAGAAGTAGAAAGTGGAAAAACATTCAGCTCTAATGTATTCAAAGCAGCTATTACAGATAGAATGAAAATTTTTAATGAGACCTATCAACTTGTCCCCGGTCACTGTGTCATACTTCTTAACAATAACTCAATTGAGTTTTTTGTTGATTTTCTAGCTTTATATTTTTTAGGTATCACTTCAATTCCTTTGGATACTAACCTCCATAATGATGACATTGAACGAGTTATAGATTTTGCAAAACCTGCTCTAGTAATTAGTCATGAAAACATAGTTACAAAATTTAAAGATCTTCAGAAAGATTTAATGGACATTGCATTAATTCTCTTCACTTCAGGTACAACTGGAACACCGAAAGGAGTACTCGTATCAAAAGAAGCCTTAAATTTAAAAATGGAAGTCCTTAATAGACAAATTCCCGCGAGTGATATGACAAGCTCACTTTGTTTCTTGCCTACATTTTTCGGTCACGGACTGATATGTAATAGTTTATTTCCTATATTTTATGGAAAACACTTCTTCATTGCTAAAAAAATGTCTATTGAATTTGCCAGCGATTTTTCTGATTTTTTAACTAATAATAAAATTAACTTTTTTAGCTCAGTTCCAAGTCACTGGGAATTAATTCTCGAATTCTCCAGCGAAAAGACAAGTACTTCGCTAAAAAGAGTTCATTGCGCAAGTGCTCCTTTGAAAAAGGATAAGGCCAAAAAAATTATTAACTGGTTAGGCAACTCATCTTTTTATGACATATATGGTGCCACTGAAATGCTGGGCTGGTTTGGCAGCAGGAAACTACAAAATACAATTATTGATGAATGCCAGTTTTCTGATTTTTGGGAAATCGAGTACAAGTATTCTGATGAAAAAGAATTACTCGTAAAATCAAAATATATGTTCAAAGGATATTGGAAACAGGAAGAGTCTACCATAGACGGATATTTCAATACAGGAGACCTGTTTGACAATTCAAAACTGATTGGGCGTTCTAAAAATATCATTAATAAAAACGGAATTAAGATTAATACTGATGAACTCAATTCAGCTTTTTTAAAATCCGGTTTTTTGATAGAAGCTGCTTCATTTCCTATAGAGGATAATTTTAAGGGTGAAGACATAGGTGTGTTTATAATTTTGAAAGAAAATTCAAAAATTGAAGACTTTAAAACTTATTGTAGAGATAATCTTTCGGCAAATCATTATCCGGCAAAGATTCTTGTCGTTGATAAAATTCCAACTAATTCAAGAAATAAAACGTCCCTTTCTTTACTAAAATCAGCCTTCCGAGACATGCATGATAAAAGATGATGAGATTTTGAGTGTTTTTAACGAAATTTTTCACACAAAATTCACTTCACTTGAAGTCTACAGGGCACAAGTTCCCGAGTGGGATTCAATGAAACATGCTGAATTGATCATCAAATTGCAAAAAAAATTTAATTTTCGGTTCAAGGCCAGTGATATCTCCAGAGTTACAAGCCTGGAAGAAATAAAAAAGTTAATGATAAAAATTTAATTCTTAACTGCTTTCATTGAACATTATCACAGATAAAAAATTGTAAATTCTTGTCAGCGCACAAGGTGATCCATCAGCACTTTTATGTGTCTGAATATTTAAAGTAAGTTATTTTAACGCAATTGAATTTTAATTTTTATTTTCAAGAAATAAATTAACCATTTTTTGTGAACTTAAATATAAAAAATCAGTGGCAGGAAAAGTAAAAGCTTCTCCTGCCAGCCACAATCCTCCGACACCATGAAGTTTTAATAAATTTTCTTGTCTAACTTTTAAGTCGCCACTAACTCGGGGGAAATATTTCCATTTTTTCGTTGCTAAAACTTTTGAATCTACATTCAATTTTTTAAAAAATTGAATAACATTTTTTTTAATCTCAACATTGTTAGAGTCTTCCAGGCCAAAGAGATAAAGCAAATAAACATTTGTATGTCTGTGAGGCTTAACAGCTACAACAGGTTCATTAAAATAATCTTCTAATTTACCATTTACATTTTTTCCATCAATATAAGGATGAATCATAATTAAAAGTGATTGATCTCTAAACTTGGGAATTTCTTTTGCCTCGACAAGAATCGATCGATAATCAGTATGAATGATATTATTATATGTATTTATTTCGCACTCTTGTAAACCATTTATCATGGTGGGCAGATAAGAGAGATCAGCGGTATAAAAAATATGGTCAGGGTTTAAAATAATCTTTTTTTTGTTACGAATAGCCTCTATCTTCATTTTACGACTAGAGTTCCTGATAATTTTTTTAACGAGAGTATTAAACTTAAAACCAACTCCCTTTTGTTTTAAATCCTCGGCCATCCTCTTTAACAAAACTTGAAATCCTTCATTAACCAACTGAGGCAGAGCAGGTTTCTCCAGATTAGCCGGAGTCATAATGTATTGAGAAATAATTGAGGCATTGGTTGAATTGGCTTTATATGTGTTAAATCCACATCCACTAATCCAAAATAAATTTCCCTTATCAAGTAATTCCAAATTATTTTCTTTTATAAACTCAAGCCATGTTTTATCACTTAATGAGTATGAAGAGTATTGCTGGAGATAACGCTTAGACTGATTTTTAAGTTCAGTTTTTTCCTGTTCATTTAAGTTTGAACAGTGGGGATTTTCTACCTGATTAACATCAACTGAAATCATTTCATCAACGACCCGGGAAGTTAAACCAAATTCTGTCATCAATTTATTAATTTCATCAAATCTGGGAAGAATGAATAATGCTCCTAAATCATAATTATTATTTTTGTATTTTAGACTAGAAACTTTTCCACCTGCATTTTTTTCTTTTTCAATTATTGTTATATTTCCAGGTGGAACCTTCTCGGAAATTAATTTACGAGCAATTGAAAGACCAGTAATACCTGCCCCCACAATTGCAATTTTATCTCTTTTTTGATCAAACTTTTTTATGGCCGGTAAGTCACAACGTCCTAATGACTTCAACTCTTCGGCAGCATCAGACGAAAAAGAAGCTGCAAATGATATAATAATTATCAATATTGATATTAAGAAATGTGAACCCATAGGATTAATTAGAACACATTTCTCAAAAATTTCAAAATCCTAACTCCCGCCTTTAGGAAAAAGAGAAACCTAACGGCTAACTTTTAAATATTCCTATGGGAATTGTTACGAAATTTAGTTTACAATGAAATCTTATTGAGTTTTCATTGCATTTGATCATTTTAAATTTGTTTAAGCCCAATTCCTAAAGTTTATAAATTTCAAGACGATAAATAATAATGAAGATTTTAATAGTAGATGACGAAAGTGATATTTGTGAATTAATAGGATTCATGGTGCAGGATATTTTTGCTAGTGATGTTAAGACTCTGTTTGCCTACAGCGGAAATGAAGCCATTAAAATTTTACAAGAGAATAACGACATTGATATTTGTATCTGCGATCACAACATGGCCAATGGTATGGGATCAATTGTTTTAAAGTATTTAATTGATGTAAAATCAAAAACCAAATTTGTACTATGTTCTACTGTTATTCCCAGTGATAAACCTCGTGAATATCCCGCTGAATATGTTTTTTTAAATATCCAGAAACCTGAAATCGGAAATGGGCTTGAGAATTTATTTCAACTTGTGGAAAAAAGCAGACTTGAAAAATCGCAACCTTCGGCAGAAGAATTTTTTCCCGTCAAAGTTCATGTACTTTCTCTTATTGAAAAATTACCAGCAGACATCTATATTCGTATGTCGGATAATAAATTTGTTAAATGTATCAATCAAGCAGAAAAATTCACTGCCGACGATAAAGACAAATACATTCAAAAATCTGTCGATGAACTATATATGAAAAAAGGTGAACACGGTCATTCAATGAAAGAGATTATCTTAGATTCGGTTCAGAAGATAATGGAGAGAAGAAATCTTCCACTTGCCGAAAAAATGAATTCTATTCATTCTCAATTAGTAAGTCTTATCAAGTTTACAGGTATTACTCCTGAATTGGCGGAAGTATCCCAAAAAAATATCAAACAGGCAGTCTCCGTTATGATGAAGTCTCCTTTGATTTCAAGTTTTTGGAAAGAAATTAACCTATTAGGAGAATACCCTTCAACACTTTATACATTGCACTCAATGTTAGCCTCGGTGGTAGTAAAAAAGCTTCACTGGAGTTCAGAAACTACAATGTATAAGTTATCGCTCTCGGCATTTTTGCAAGATATCACTCTAGACTCTATCCCTCTAATGGAGATTTGTGACAATCAAGAGTTTGTTGAAAAACAGTCTGGATTTACCAGAGCAGAAGTGAAAAAATATCTTGAGCATCCGCAGCGGTCGATTGAGATACTTGCATCATTTAAAGAAATTCCGCCGGACGTTGATCGTCTCCT
Organism: Bacteriovorax sp.; assembly: GCA_014378525.1. GTDB lineage: Bacteria > Bdellovibrionota > Bacteriovoracia > Bacteriovoracales > Bacteriovoracaceae > Bacteriovorax. Next base: position 1,328 of record JACMNL010000003.1, on the reverse strand, counting down.
TCTCGAGCAACATGAAATGCCCGATGGTAATGGATTTCCACGAAAGTTAAATGCCAACCAGTTGGGTCCGTTAACTTGTGTTTTCATCATTACTGGAATTTTTGCCCGTCATGTATTAAAAGAAAAAGGCTCGTTTGATGTAGGTGCATTTGTAATGCACCTAGAAGGTAGAGGTTATTCGCGAGGTAATTTTAAAGATTCGTTCGAAGTTATTAAGGCCATGAAGAAAATTTAGAATTCATATCATCCTAAAAAGCTTTCACACTTTTTACCCTAATATTTTAGAAACCCACTCTAAATGCACACTAATCTTCATAAATGCCGCCAGACCCATTGCCATTCCGCTTATACTTACTGCACTCGCAAAGTAAAAGAGCCATTTCTTTTGAGTAAGCGCAGTTACTCCGAACATTGCAATGGCTATGGAAATAAAAGCTTCTGTCATGTCAAATTGATCATCGAAGACATTGAGATCTTCGTATTCTTTTTCAAAACTTTCGGCCTTAATTTTTATTTCACCTTTTTCTTTTTCGTATTTAAGTATTTTTTCGTCATATCGTTTTATTTGATTAGCCGTTTCCTGGTCCTTACGTATTCCAATTTTTAATAGTTCAAGACTATTTTCAGCAATACTTTGTTTGGTACTTTTGGCCTGAAAATACGACCACGAATCTATACTGTGGGCCTGGGCCTGAGACATTGCCTGTACGATATTTCCGTCTTTGATATTACAGATTGCCATTATCGTTGCGGAGACTGCAACCATAATGGCAATTTTAGAATTAAGCTTACTTTCTTTTGAATGCTCAATAGATTCCTGGATAGTATCGGTAAGATCGTTCATAGAGGTCCCTTTGTTATTTGAAGCTATATTCTGCCAAAGAATATATTTAATGAAGAGTAAAATTTATAGTAAATTATTCTTCTTTTTTTTCCAAAGGGAAGGTGGCCGTGAATGTTGAACCACTATTCTCGATACTGGTAAAGGTGAGCTCTCCGCCCATCAGGTTAAGATAGTGTTTTACGATATTAAGACCAAGTCCTGTGCCTTGAATATTTAGAGCGTTATTGGCCCTAAAAAAAGGTTCAAGCAGGAATTTTTGATCCTGCTCAGGAATTCCAATTCCAAAATCTTTAACCTGTATAAACATTTGGGAATCGTTACTATGAGTCACTAAATGGATTGTACTCATGGGCGGTGAGTATTTAATAGCATTCGATAGAAGATTGATTATAACGTTTCTCAATATGTCCCGATCTTGAAATAAAATGACTTCTTTATTTTTATGAAGAACTTCAAAAGAGTGTTCTTTTTCAGAAATAGTTTT
>JACMNL010000130.1 GCA_014378525.1 Bacteriovorax sp. | reverse complement strand
TTATTCAGAAGACTGAATGTTATTGCGATCTGCTACAAATGCCAGACGATTTTTAGACACGTAAAGAACATTGAGGAAATTCCGGGGTTTAACCATGAGATGAATGATCGCATCATTTATTCAGATCACGATTTTCATGGCAAACCGCTAGATCATTGAAAATAGGGGGCAGTTAGACTTAAAGGGTAGTATCCTGTATAATGACTAGATTAGTTTTTGTTTACAGATATTAACTTAACCAGGACCTCTCCATAGAACCCCCGTTAGAATCTTTCGCCTCTTCCTACCAAATTATCGCTCTCATTTTTTGTTTTATCGCGGCCGCTTTTTTCTCAGCAGCGGAGGCAGCATTGTTGTCGATCGGTGTGGATCGCGCACGACAATTAATTGAAGAAGGTGGATCAAAAGGTAAGGCAATGGCCTTCATGATTTTACGTCCATCAGAATTGTTAGCAACGATTCTCGTTGGAAATACAATCGCAAATATTTTAGCTGGTTCGATCACGACTGCGATCACGGCTTCATACACTGGAAGCAACATCGCGGGTATCGCTCTTGGTGCGACAACAGTGATCATTTTAATTTTCGGTGAGATCATTCCTAAAACAATCGGAAGAACGCATGCAGAAAGATTTTCTGTCGTCGTCATTAGAACATTGCAGATATTGTTCTATTTAATTTATCCAATCATCAAATCTATTGTTTGGTTCATAGGTACTATTCTTGGCGATAGTGCCGAAGTCTCGGGGAGAATGGTTACCAAGAACGATATTGAATTCATGATTTCGAAAGCTGAAAAAGAAAGAACGATGGATTCAAAACAAATTGATCTGTTGTCTTCGATTTTAGAATTCCCGATGATCAAAGTGAAAGACATCATGATTTCCCGCGTGCGAGTGAACTATGCGCAGGTGAGCTGGGACTTTAACGAGATGATGAATTACGCCAGAGAAACAGGGAACTCACGTTACCCGGTTTGTGATGGAGAGTTAGAAAGCATCGTAGGTTTCCTTCACGTAAAAGATTTAGCATTCGTTTCAGATGAAGAAAAAAAGAACTTTAAAATTGAAAAACTTTTAAAGCCGCCTTTCTTCGTTTACGAACATATGAAGATCCAGTCAGTGTTCGATCACATGAACAGAAAGAAAAATCACCTTGCACTAGTTAAGGATGAAAATGGAACTGTCGTTGGTATCGTAACTCTGGAAGATATTATCGAAGAGATTTTCGGTGAAATCCATGATGAGCATGATGATGTTGAAGAAATTGAACATGGTCTGGAAGAAGCTAATTTAGTGGACGGGATAGTCGTTGATGGTGATATTTCTCTTCGAGAATTATACAATGACTACGATATTAAAATCCCGCTTAACGACAACTACTCAACACTGGCAGGGTTCTTACTGGACATGCTTGGAAATACTTTCCCGGAACAAGAACAGATTATTGTATGGGAAGGGTTATCGTTTAATTTAGAAATTGTTGATGATTCAGTGATAAAACAAGTTCGCGTGAAAGACGTCGGCGGGGAAAAACATATTTTCTCGAAGAAAGAACATGCTGAACGGGTTGAGAAAAACGATATCGAAGCCTCACTGAATCTTCACGAAAAAGAATAGCTTAAGCTATAAGGTTCTTAATATGAAAATTCACGACGTAGCTGTTATCGGTGGTGGCTCAGCTGGAGCTATGGCCGCACTTAGAGTTGTTCTCAACAATGATGAATGTCTTTTTTTTCCGGGTTCACCGAAAGATAAAAAGCGTTCACGCGCATTCTGGGTTACGAAAGTAGAAAACATGCCCGGACATCTTCAGTATAAAAAAGGGATCGATGAACCTAACAAGGAAAATCTTGATTGGTTAACAACCGGCCCGTTCAAAGAAAAATTCATCTGGAAAAAAAATCTCGGTGTCACAAATATTTCTAAAAGTGATAATGGGATTTTCATGCTCACTGATAATAAAGGCGAAACGTATCAGGCACGCTACGTAATTCTCTGTACGGGGGTCATGGACGTTCAGCCGATCATTCAGGGATCCATTGATACAATTTATCCTTACGCCAACATCCAGCTAGCAGACTATTGCATGCGCTGTGATGGTCACCACGTACTTAATAAGAAGGTTGCGATCTTTGGACACAACTCAGGAGCTGCGTGGGTGGGAATCATTTTAAAAGAGCGCTACAACTGTCCTGAAGTCACCATTCTTACCAATGGAGAAACTCCATCATTCGATGAAGAGACAACAACCCTTATGGAAAAATATAATTTCAAAGTTGTGACAGAAGTTATTACAGAAATTAAGGGTGATCCAAAAAATAAAATTCTTGAATCGTTTATTTGCGGAGAAAAAATAGTAAATGCAGATTTTGCATTTATCTCACTAGGCATGATCGTTTATAACCAGCTGGCAAAAATGCTCGGTGCAAATCTTGATCAAAGAGGTTTTGTAATAGGTGATGCCAAAGGAAAAACAAATGTAGAAGGGTTGTACGTTGCAGGAGACCTGCGCGCCAATACTAAAAAACAGATATATACCGCTTGGGATATGGCCGTTGACTCCGCAGATGAAGTGAATCTCTTAATACGTCGAAAAAAACGAATTGATACTTCGTTATTATAGCAGGTACAAATTTTTTCATGGGTGTACTGTAGTACTTAAGAGAGACACTTATTTCTCTCGAGATACACGGAGGACAGCTATAATGAAGACTTTCAATACTGACAGTATGGTAAGTGAAGCAACTGCGGAAATCGAAAAATTCGCACCAAAAAATTCACAAGTAGAAATCGACGTAAGAGAAGATCCAGTCGGGCACTTTAGCACTCACATTAAACTTTCAACTAAAACTAAAACTTATTTTGCGAAAAAAGATGATACTTTTTTATATAGAAGTTTTTCAAAAGCAATGAGAGCACTAAAAATGCAACTGCAGAAAAAACGCGCAAGCCACATACATGATCAAGTCGGACTTAAAAAAACAAAATTCTCAATGCCTTAAAAAATAAATTTGAGGGTCCTTCGGGACCCTTTTTTTTACTAGTCTATAATTTGTTTACTTTAATGGCGTGATTTCAACGTCGCCTAAAACCTTCGCACGACATGACAGACGAACAGTTTTCCCAGGATAAGAATCCTTGATGTGCATGACTGTATCTGTTTCAACAACACCCATCGGGGAAAGGTTTTCTATTCCTTTCACCACATGAATGCGACAAGACCCACATGAGCCAGCTAAACAACCGTGTGGCAACTGCAGTCCCTGACGGTCTAACTCATCGTAAAGAATCTGACTTAAATTAACTTTGTATTCACGAGGTTTATTATCGGATTTTTCATTGGGAGAATCTAAGTGTACTAACACGGTGGGCATATATATTTAATCCTTCAACGAATATTATCATTCAACTATAAAACACGATGCAAAATTATCCAACTCAAAAGTGAGGAATTAAAATGTTTACCTTCGAAAAATTGTACAGCATGGGACATGAAGAAGTTGTTTTCTTTTCAGACCCTTC
>JACMNL010000129.1 GCA_014378525.1 Bacteriovorax sp. | reverse complement strand
TTTATACAGTCTGCTGATTAAGAACAACACAACGTTGGTCCTCTGGGAGTAGCTATTGATACAGGAGTTCATATGAACTTAATCGACATTGTTAACAAGGATCACTTAAATCCAAAAGCTAAAGATCTTCCAGCTTTCCAATCTGGAGATACTATTGCTGTACACACAAAAATTACAGAAGGTGCTAAGTCACGTATTCAGATTTTCGAAGGTGTATGTATTGGTTTCAAACAAAAAGGCGACATCAACGGTCACTTTCGCGTGAGAAAAGTTTCTAACGGTACTGGTGTAGAAAGAGTATTTCCTTTCCACTCACCAAACGTTGAAAAAGTAGAAATCATCCAGAAAGGTAAGGCACGTAAAGCAAAACTTTACTACCTTCGTGAGAGATCTGGTAAGTCAGCTCGTATTGCTATCGATTACGATCGTAAAGACGCTGAGTAATTCTTATAAGAAATTATTTAATTAAAAGGCCCCTCGTAAGAGGGGCTTTTTTTTGCTAAAATTTTATAATGGTTGATATCGGTTTTTTTAATTTAAGAGCAGCAGAATCAGGTGGTGATTTTTTCATCGCTGGTTGTGATGAAGTAGGGCGAGGTCCTCTTGCCGGGCCGGTAGTTGCGGCATGTGCTTCAATTGAAATTAAAAAATTTGATTTGAAAGAAGTTAAGACTCTTTTGAAGAAATGGAAAAAACTTGGGATTACAGATTCCAAAAAATTAAAATCAGACGCTCGTCTGGAAATCTTAGAGCAGCTTTCGCTCACTTCACTTTTCGCTGATCAAATTTATACATTTGCTCATTCAGAAAATATAACAATCAAAATTTTAATTAAAGAAATTCAGGCCTCTGTGATTGATGAGATTAATATCCTTCAAGCATCATTGGAAGCTATGAAACGTGCGATGCTGGAAAGTTGTCCAGTACATTTGCCGGGCACTGTTCTTATTGATGGGAATAAAAAAATAAAGCAGGAGCATGCGCATCTGCATATGGAAGCGATTATTAAAGGGGATTCAAAATCACTTTTAATCGGGCTCGCTTCAATTGCGGCGAAAGAATATCGTGATCAGCTGATGAAAAATCTGGGTGAAAAATATCCAGGATATGGTTGGGAACACAATGCCGGTTATCCAACGAAAATGCATCTTGAGGCCATCGGGCTTTTGGGTGTTACTGAAATGCACCGACTGACATTTAAGGGAGTGAAAGAAATTTATGAAGAAAGGGGATATTCTCGAATCGGATAGTTCTATTTCATTTCATAAGATGGGAGTTCCTGCCCTCGTTTCTCCCATGGTTCTTCGTTCACATAATCTTGGACAAATAGATATAGCTTTTCTTGAAAGACGGACTGATAAAACCTGGGTTCTCAATATTATCGAAACGAAATCTTCTCACTATCCTTCCGTTCATCAGATGAAACGACTTCGAAAAACACAGGACTATCTCAGTCGGGTTTTAGAGATGCCTGCAAAACTTGAAGTAAAGTTTTGCCAAAAAGTCGATCCCACATTATCCTTTTAGTATGAAAAAAATAATTATTGCAACTGTTGTATGTTTTACACTTCTGTTTTCGTCTGTCTCTCAAGCAGCGGCCGGCGGTGGATTTGATCCAAAACTTAAAATGATGGCAACGATGGCAGGTTACGGTGTTGTTGGTGGAGCATTACTTGGAACAGCAACATTGGCGTTCGGAGCTGGTGGAAGATCAATTGCAAAAGGCGCTTCTCTTGGGCTTTATGCTGGGTTAATTTTCGGTGGATATATTATATTTAACTATGAAATGAAGAAAAGAGGGTATCAGGAATCGAAAGGAGATTATTACCCTGAGAGCAATAGTCCTTATGAAAATAATGACAGAGGTTCAATTGAGAAAGTTGAGCTTCAAGATTATCGTCTGGCACAGTTTGAAAATAAAAAGGACCCGAAATCGGATCCTCTATTTTTTATGAATTTTTTGAAGATGGAATTTTAGTTCTGGAAAGTCTGCTTTCTGTTACCAAACTTTTGGTTTAGGTTTTCTGTTTCGTCTGTGTCGAATTGTTCTTCCATCAATTTAAAAGCGTCAAAGTTGTAAAGTTTGAAGACTTTTAAGAATTCAGTTTTTACATTTGAAAGTTTTATTTGAGCTTTGTTCTTGTTAAGAATGTGAAGTGTTTCAACAAAAATACCAATCCCGCTAGAGCCTACGAAATCCAGAGAGTGCATATCAAGAGTGATTGTGCTGGCCGGATTCTTTATTGATAATTCCTGCAATTCTAGTCTTAATGGAATTGAGTTCTCATAATCGAGACCGCCAGACATGTGGACAATAATATTTCCGTGAGAGTCGGTATGGATTTGAGCTTTCATGGCCATTTTGAACGTTCCTTTTTACGGGTTAAATATGCTAGAATAATTTTAGCACCGATTCATTTGCATTTCGCGCGCATCACTTTTTTGCCGGAAGACCAGTGACGAAATAAAAGGACTAAAATTGTCAGAAATAATTCTTGTGACCTTACCTATTGGTAATACAGGCGATATCACTTTGAGGGCCCTTGAAGCCTTGAAGTCAGGTAAAACATTTTATGCCGAAGATACTAGAGTATTTAAGGAACTTCTAAATTCTTTGGGGATCACTTATCAGGATAAATTCATCGATTCTTTCCATGACCAAAGTGTCGGAAAAATTGAAGTTATTCATGCGAAAATAAAAAATGGTGAAACTGTATATCTCGTCTCAGATGCAGGAAGCCCGATGGTTTCTGATCCTGCCTATCCGCTTTTAAAGAAACTTCAGGAAGAAGGAATATCAATACGAACGTTACCTGGAGTTACGGCCGTTATTACAGCACTGGAGTTGTCTGCGCTTCCTCCGCATCCATTTCACTTCTGGGGATTCATCGCCCGCGGAAAAGGTGAGAAGAAAGATTTTTTTAAGGATCTGAATAAGACAAGTGGAACACACATATTCTTTGAATCTCCCCATCGCATATTTGAAACAATTGAAAACTTTTTTGAAGTTCATCCGGAAAAAACGTTAGTGATTGGCAGAGAGCTGACAAAAACTTATGAGTCTGTTTATCGACTGGTGAAAAGTGATTTGCCTAGAGTGAAAGAAATTGTCATGGATAAAGGTGAATTCGTAGTTTTATTTCATAATGCTGAGATTAAAGCAGGGGCCGATCAGGAAGAAGTATTAGAGCTAGTTCGCGACTATTTGGACAATGGCGGAAGCACAAAAAAGCTTGCGAAAGTATTTTCAAAAATTCTTAGTACTGATACCAAAACAGTATATGACCAACTATCCCGCTCGGTGAAATGAGAAATTTTGTCCGAACATCATCATAATTACCAATCTCTTTGAAAATTGTTTATCATTAAGTAGTAATTTAAATATTTTTTAAAAGAGATTTTATATGCTGGTTAGGATTATTGGCGGACATGGCGGAGTTTCTCCCGGCTATAAAGCGACATCATATTTAATTGATGGAAAATTACTTATTGATGCAGGCTCAGTTGCTTCAGGCATTCAAATTGAAGAGCAGTCGCATATCGACTACATTCTGATTTCTCATGCACACCTCGATCACATTTCGGATTTAGCTTTTCTTGCTGACAACTGTTTTGGAATGAAAGGAAAGCCGTTTGAGATTTATGCAAATGCACCTGTGAAAGATGCCATCAAAACACATTTGTTAAATGATGTTATCTGGCCGGACTTCAGCAAACTTCCGTCGAAAGAAAATCCGACATTAAGATTTCATGATATCAAACCAGAAATGCAATTAGTGTTAGGGGATTATCGTATTCTGCCGATTCCGGTGAACCATTCAACAGGTGCATTGGGATTTATTATTGAAAGAAAAAATTCGACAGTTATTTTTACCCAGGACACAGGGCCCACGGATGCGATCTGGGAATATGCAAAGTCGGTGAAAAATCTAAAAGCAATTTTTAGCGAAGTCAGTTTTCCGAATGCTCTTTCAAAAGTAGCAACGGATAGCCAGCATCATACTCCTGCTACGATTAAAGAAGAGATCAAAAAAATGCCGAAAGATGTTCCGATTTTTCTGGGGCATTTGAAGCCGAATTTTCAGTCGCAACTTTTTAAAGAGATTGCCGAATTAGAGAATGAGAGGATTACGATTTTGGGATCGAGTGATACGAGTTATGTGTTTTAGTTTAATTGACCGAAAAAAAGCTACCGAAGGAGCTTTTTTATTATGATTGAAAATTTAAAATAATTAACGATGTATTTGAGTTCGGCCATTCGCTGCAGAGGACTTCTTCTATGGCATCCCGGGAAGAATGTACATCTGTCTTGTCGGAATCTGAATTGGTACAAAACGGGCAGGGACTGAATAAGGTTGTTCAACTTTCGCTTTAACTTCCGGTTCTTCTTTTACAGTGTCGCGAGCTCTTGATCCACCTTTATCTTTTTTATCTACGCAAACACCTTTAACCATTTCAAAGTCAGTCAGAAGTGGATCATTCTCATCTCTACCTAGTTCCTTTGCTTTTTTAGCATTTTGTTCAAGGCAGTTTTCTTCTTTTTTATCTTCTTCTTTTTTCTTTTCTACACATGATTTTTTATCATCACCAGGAACCAGCACTTGTTTTGGATTTTTTGCATTTCCTTCATCAGTACACATCTGATCAGTTTTATCTGTTGATTTCTCTATACAAGATTTTTTATCGTCACTAGGCACTAAAGCTTTTGGAGGTTTTTGAGATTCACCTTCTGCTTTACAGATAACATCAGTTTTATCTACTGACTTTTCGATACAAGATTTTTTATCGTCACTAGGCACTAACGTTTTTGGAGGTTTTTGAGATTCACCTTCTGCTTTACAGATAACATCAGTTTTATCTACTGACTTTTCGATACAAGATTTTTTATCGTCACTGGGCACTAATGTTTTTGGTGGTTGTAGTGCTTCACCTTCAGCTTTACAGATAACTTCAGTTTTTAAGATGACGATGACAAGGATACAAGTTTTTCCATCTTTGTCAGCGATTAAGTCGCGAGTAGGGACTTCTTTTAGCCCTTCAGCTTTACAAATTTCATCAGTTTTAACTGCATTATCTACGCAGGATTTTTTATCAGTGCTTGGGATTAGATCTTTTTTAGGAGTTTGCGCTTCTCCTTCCTTTTTACACATTGCTGGTGTCATGTCAGGTTTAACAGCTTCAGTAAGTGAAGGAATTAAATCAATATCAGTACAATCGGGATTGTCTTTAATTGAAAATGAAACGATAGCTTCATTAGGATTTTTTTGTTTAACTTCAAGACCACGTCCTAACTCATCAGAGATTAGTTCGATTTTTTGAGAGCATTCTTGTTCTGTGAGAACTTTTTCAGTAGCAATAGGAGTCTTTTTTGTGACTTTTGTTTTTATCTTACAAGAGATTTTTGATGTATCAAATTTATTAGTAGCATCGTTGTACGGAAGATTTCTAACGAAGAGGCGTTTGCCGTCTTTGCTTGAATTTGTGATTTCAGTACAGTTGATCTTATTACCAAGGTTCGCAAAAGTTCTATCAACATATGCCTGAAGTTTTAATTCATCCATTGCTGTTTCAGCTTTTGCTTGTGATCCCTTTAGGAATTTTTCGTTGGAATTAATAAAGTGGAGGATTGATTCAATGTTTGTTACGTTTTCATCGCTTAGAGCATCGACGAATTTTCTGTAATTACATTGCTGAATGCCGGCCTGAATAGAGTTCATGAAGCCTGTACTTTTAATCACAGGAAGACATGACTTATTTTTTTTCATCCATTCTGTAAGGGCGTTGATGTTGGCCGCAATTGCAGAATTGATTGCCACTTTTTCATCGACAATTGGTTCAAGTTTTATGTCAGAGTCTTTTGTGATTTTTGCGTCTTTAACTGCAAGAATCAGCTGATTGAGTGGTGCGTTTTTCTTTTTTTCCAGTTCTTCTGCTGTAAAATTTTTGTCGCGTTTTCCAGTCTCTTGAAATTTTTCAATTGAACACAAACGGTCTTGAGCGTGTGTTAACAATTTTTTAAGAAGATATTTATCATTGTCGTTTATTCTGAATTTTGAATCTGGAGGGTATTTAGCAATACTTGCTTTTTGAAGGCCGTCGATAACAGAGTTTACATTGTTAGAAGAAATGTATTTTGCGCCATCGTTACCATCAATGGCCTGAATGAAATTTACAAGTTCAGGGTTTGATTTAAATTCAGCAGGTGCTGATGAATCAAATTTTGCTGCCTGGTACATCAATGCAACTTTACGAAGTGAATTCTGGTACTCTTTGAAGAGAGCTTCTTCAAAAACTTTTCCTTCATACTCATTACCTGTGTGAGCTTTTAAGGCCACTGCACCTTTAGAATCCAGGTAGGCATCTTTCCCTTCATAGTTAAGGGATTTTTGTAATTCTATATAAAGTTTTTTGAAATCAGCTTTTTCTTTAGCACAACTAGGACCTGTTATGGCCGGAGTCGCTGCATGGGCATGTTTTTTTTCTGCGGCCATCGAGCTTGATTGAGTCGCAATCAGGAATGGAATTCCCAATAATGCGGTCAAAAATTTCAAGGTTGTCGATTTCATTTTCATACTTATTCTGTGCCCATAATGAATTCTTACAAAGGCTAATCGGCTAAAGCTTAATAAAACTTGAGAAAAAGACTCAAGTAGGTTTTTTTTATGTCTTTTCAACTGCCAATAATAATGGCCAAATAGGAAGCTCCAAGGAATGCGGATGTCTAATCAGGATTTTAACCAACCCATAGAAAATGAGCTCATGAGCTTTTTAACCCAGAACTTTGGGTTCGAAGTTTTCACTCCAGGGCTAGATAGAACCCGTCCAGTTTATCTTCCCTACATCGAATATTTTAAAAAATTAGGAACCAGAGTCATCATCGTGGCGGGGACTAACGGAAAAGGGCAGACAGCGCACACGCTTTCTTCCTTTTTAAATTCAGAAAAAAATAAAATTGCTCTATGGACTTCTCCGCATATTCTCAGTCTCCGCGAGCGTTTTGTATTTGCTAAATGTGGGCAACTTAATGAAGCGAGCTATGAAGAATTAAAAATGGCCATGAGAGAAGGGCAAAGGATTTTAAAAGAAGATTTAAGTGGCGTGAAAGTTTCTTTTTACGAGTTTTTATTCTTGGTTTTTTTAATTATAGCAAAAAATAAATCTGAAATGGATTATCTGATATTAGAAGTGGGCCTTGGTGGTCGTCTTGATGCTGTTAACCATTTTGATGCAGACTGTACTTGCATTACTTCCATATCACGCGATCATCAAAGTATTTTGGGACACAGGTACAGTGAAATACTTTCTGAAAAAATCGCTGTTTCGAGAGTTGGTAAGCCACTTTTTACAAATTTTCAACTGGAATATCTCAACTCTCTGACTGAAGTATATGTGAAAAGGTATAAAATTGACTGGAGAAAACTCACATCAAACAAAATTCATCCCAATTATTTTGTAGAAAATCAACAGATGGCCTGGGAAATTTTTCAACATTTTGTACCGGAATCCCATCTTACTTTTGAAGAAGGAATTGCGCTTCTGCCTCTCTATAAAGGCCGACGAGAAATGATGACTTTTCTAGGGAAGTCCCTTATCTTTATAGGTGCCCATAATATAGACGGTGTTCGTAGAATGTTGCAGAGCTATCTGGAATCTACTGACGTGATTGTGCCGGAAAGTTTGCTGGTTAGTTTTTCTCAAAGGCCATTAAATGAAGTTGAGGTCATGCTCAAATCGCTGGTGGATTTTTTTAAAGATAAAGGAAGCTCAATCGCGCTTACTAGTTTTGATCACCCAAAGGCCCTGGATGAAAAATCAATCAGGGAGGCAAGTTTAAAAGTTAACAAGGGAATGTTAAATTTTGTTTTCGACTGGAAATCAGAACTTACAAATTCAAAATCAAAAACCATTCTGGTTTGCGGGTCATATTACTTCATTGGTGAAGTTCAGCGTTTTATTAACTCTTAGTTTCCTTTTTCGTTCTTCAATCCTTTTTGCGCGTGAAACTTTCGAATTTAATCTCGGACAGAAAGTTAATATTCTTTCTGATAAAGCTTTCAGAAAATCCAGTGAAAACGAATTTCAGGCCGTAGGTAATGTGGTTATTACCCATTTAAAAAATTCCATCTATGGTGAGAAAGCAACAATCAATTTTACAACTGGTGAAACAGAAGTTGAAGGTAACGTCAGATATATCGCACCAGAGATGACTTTATACGGAACTAAACTTCGTTATAATTTTATAACTAAAACAATCGATCTCGATAATGCCCGCGTGTTGTCAGATAATTATGTGATCACAGGTAAAAAAATTTTGCAAACTTCCCCTGAAGTCATTTATGCAGAAGAAGCAGAGTATACGACATGTAAAGATTGTCCCGAGTCGTGGAGTATCTTCGGAAAAAAAATAACCATTACTGTCGGACAGTATGTTCGAATCCAGCATGCATTCATAAAAGTGAAAGGTGTCACGGCAATGTATTTTCCTTATCTGGTTTTTCCCATCAAACAAAAAAGAGAGTCGGGACTTCTGTTTCCGATTATTGGTTTCAGTTCAAAAGACGGATTTAAATATCAACAACCCTATTTCTTTGCGATAGATGATCACAAAGATTTAACTCTCACTCCGTCCAGGTTTGGTGACAGGGGATTTGGTGGCGAGCTTCAATACCGGCAAAACTTTAAAGAGAAAACGTGGATTGAATTAAATACTATGGATCTGAATGATAAGGTTTACCGTCCTTATAAAATTGATAAATCTTTAAGTGGTACGCAGGAGTTCAGGCAATTTTCTGATTTTGAAGCTCATTTTATCCAAAATAATAAAATTAATGGACACCTTTATTTTAACAACGCCTCCGATATGGATACGATTCGTGACTTCGATTTTTTTGCGAAAGAAAAAATTCGCGGAACTGAAGTCGGAGGCGGCGGATTTTTAGAAGGAAGATCGTCTCTATTTACACTTGGAGTGCAAAGTTATTATAACCAGAACATGGTTGTTAGTGATCCAAATCTATTTGATAATCAATATGTTCAGCTCTTACCCAAAATAACTTTATCATCCGTTCCTTACAACGTTGTCCATACAGATTTTTTCCTGTTAAAAAATATTTCCTTAGGGCTCAATGCTGATTATGTGATTTTCAAGCAGAATAAACCAATCGATGATCCCAATCTTCCAATAAGAAATGCACGAAGATTAAATCTGGCACCTTATTTAGACTGGCAACTTGGTAATATCGGGCCTATCGCTTTTTCACATCAGTTGAAACTTGATTACCAAAATTATCATTTATCAACAGAAGACAATCAGCAGAATTTTTCAAAGCAAGGCCTTGTTTATAAAACTGAAGCACGAATCGAACTTGAAAAAATTTACGGGCTGGCCTATGTTGAAGAAAAACCTATCATCATAGATTCTGAAGTTTCAGAGGTTGATAAAGACGGAAAAGCAAAAAAAATTGCGCCAACAGTGTTGAACACAACAATCGGGACGCTGCCAAATATTAGAAAAAATCTGGATGAAAAAACTTCATTAATTTACAACAATAGTTATCGCCACTGGCAACAGTTCAAATTGAAACATTATTTTTTAGGTGAGCAGAATTATAAAGGAAACCAGAAATTCAGGACACAAATTGAAAATGATGACGGACAATTCGATTATCTGGATGCCTTAAGGGACCGTGAACATCTAACAAGTCTGAATACGGCCCAAGACTCGTTGCCGGTCAGCAACACACTCGAACTCCAATGGAACAATAACCTTATTAAAAAAGTTTCCCGAAAATTTGATCCCTATAAAGATGGTCAGTATTTAAAAGATAACTTTGATTATTCAGATATTACGTTTTTTAATGTGTCTCAAGGTGTAGACCTGACAGTTGATTCTAATCACTGGGAAGATAAATTAACCAGATTATATATTAATACCGGCGTAAATTTTGACCGTTTAGCCTTCTCAGTTGAAGAATTTTATTTTTATAAATCTCAGGAACATAAACTGACTTCTGCTATGACTTATAATCACGACCGCTTTTCACTTGCAGGAGATTTTAAATACAACTCTTACAATTCTGTAAACACACCAGTAACAAAACTTGCAGGGTATGATTTAAGTGTAAATTTAACAGATCTTTTTACCATCAAAAACCATGTCGATTATAACCTGGTCAGTAAGTTGATTTCAGAAAGTAGTTATTCATTTCTTTACTCACCGATCAATAATTGTTGGAAAATTGAATTTAATTATACCAAAGATTTAATTGATAAAAAATTCGGACTGCTTCTTTATATTAATTATAACGCCAGCAATTTTGCTTCAATTAATGTCAGATAAAATACTCATAATCGATTTTGAAGACAGCTTTACATACAATATTTCAAATATTATTTTTCCTTTTGAAAAAAACTGCAAAGTTATAACTCATCAGGAGTTTTTTAGAAATTTTGAGACATTCATTTCTTCTTCAAGTAAAATGGCCATTATTTTGGGCCCAGGTCCCGGACATCCGGATCAGTATGAAAATTATTTTTTATCTGTTAAAAAATTATTAGATTATAAAAATATTTATATTATGGGAATTTGCCTCGGCCATCAGATAATGGGTAGAGTCTCTGGTAAAGAAATTTTAAAATCGCACAATCAAATGCATGGTCAGACTGTTGAAGTGGAATTTAAAGGAAAGACTGAGATCGTACAAAGATATAATTCTCTCGCCGTCTTTGAGCAAAATATTGAGAAAGATATATGTATTTATGACAATGGAATATCTTATCAATTTCATCCGGAATCTATAGGGACTTGTAATAACTATATCTTTTTTGAAGACTTACTGGCATTTTTAAAAAAGAAGTAGGCAATAACTGTGCAATCAAAATGCAAATTTAATTTTGAGGTATCCTAATGGGATATGGCCCACAATTTCAAAATCGAAGGCATTTACGATCAAAGAACTTTAAAACTTTTAAAGGCCGAAGGCCTTAAAGATTTTGGGTTCGATTTTTCACCGAGAAGTTTTAACTTTATTCAGGAGCACGTCTTTTTGAATGAACTAGTTCCACTTCTTGATGAAAGCGATAATATACACCTGCATTTTACAAGATCAAATGATCCAATGATTGCAAAAGTCATTTTTGATTTAAAAAAGAATGGAGTCAGTAGTGATCGTGTATACATTAATTGCGATGAATGGAGTGAGGCGCCTGCAGCTACAGGTGCAAAGTATTATTTAAATTATTATCCTGAAATTGATTTAAGTTTTTGCAAAAGCAAATTATTTTCAGGAATGATTTTTGAATTTTCTTTTTTTGAAGATCTTCACAAACGTGGAATTCTTAATAACTTCATCACGAATTTTTATACGAATTTTAATAATCTATTAAATGACGAAAAGAAAATTATATTAAGAGTCGATTGGAGCAATAATGTTTTTCCATCACTCTTTGATTATTTTGACTTTGATCTGATGAGTTTTCCGATCAATTCAAAGATTGAAATCTGCTACCGGAATGTAGACTTGAAAAAGCTAACGTCCGAGATGGCCTTCGTTGAAAAAAACAAGAATTCCGCAGATAGATTTTAGTAAGGGACCAGCAGATGCTTAATATCGTGCTTACCAATGATGACGGGGTGAATGCTCCCGGCATCAATATTCTTAAAGAAACTCTTTCATCAATTGCCAATGTAATTATCGTGGCACCCATGACTGAACGATCGACTACCGGACATACATTAACTCTCGACACGACTGTAAGACTTGAAGAACTTGAAAACAATATTTACAGCTGTAATGGATTCCCTGCAGATTGTTCTTTGATGGCCATCGGACATCTTTTTAAAAATCCCCAATCAAAATATTACGGTCAAAAAATTGATTTGGTTATCTCCGGAATTAACCGCGGAGCTAATTTGGGTCAGGATGTTTTTTATTCAGGCACAGTCGCTGCTGCAAGAGAAGCCGCGTTTCATGGAATCCCCGCGATCGCTGTAAGTTCGTGTATGGATTTTAGAAATCCAGATAAAAATAATCAGCATTATTATAGTGCTTCAAACTTTATCAAAACTCTTGTACAATCAAATATATCGAAACAAATATCGCCGATGTCACTATTGAACGTGAATGTTCCCTGGTGTTCTGAAGCGGAAATTTTAGGGGCAAGAGTCACTAAAACGGGTTTACGAAAGTACTCCGAAGAAATCGACGAAAGAATTGATTTCCGAGGACGAAAATACTACTGGATTGGCGGGATTTATAAGGGGTTCGAAAAGTTTCCCGATTCTGATTGCCAGGCAGTGGAAGATAAAATGATCTCAGTCGCTCCTGTTAAGCTTTGTGATTACGGACGATCACAGGATGAATTGATGGAAAGTTTAAAAGGCTTTCTACAAGATATTTTTCCACGCTAACTATTTTAGGCGGAGGGATTCAAGGATGATAATTTCAAAATGACCTATACAAAAAATGCACTATTATTGATTACATTACTCCTAAGTTTCGCCTGTGCTTCAGTTAAAAGCGGACACTATGTAATGATCAAAGAAACCGATACTGTAGACACTCTTGCTAAAGAGTTCAATGTTCCAAAAGAAAAAATCATCGCTTCAAACAAAGACAAACATATCAAACCTGGTGAATGGGTTTTTATTCCGTTAAAGCGCGGAGTTCTTGATCACGATCAGGATATGGAAGCTCGTCCATTCGACCCTAATCATCTGTTACAAACCGGAGAGTTCCTATGGCCGGTTCCTTCAAGCAATAAAATGAGTTCAGGCTTTGGTTCACGGTGGGGTAAAAAACACGAAGGTGTCGACATTCCTGGACGTGTTGGATCGCATATCGTTGCGGCCGCTGAAGGTGTTGTTGTTTATTCAGGAGATGAGATTGGTGGATATGGAAACATAACTGTCATTGCTCACAAAGATGGATATTTTTCTGTTTATGCTCATGCAAAAGTTAATTTCACAAAACAAGGTCAGCGGGTTTATCGCGGCCAGGTTATTGCTCAAATTGGTCTGACGGGTAGAACGTACGGGCCGCATCTGCATTTTGAAGTCCGTAAAAACGGTCAAGCGATTGACCCAACTAGTTTCCTTGCAGCAAACTAAATTTTACTTTTTCGAATTCATCTCTAAAAGCTTCAAATACATCAACGCCGTATTCTTAGCATCTTCAAGCGCTGTGTGCTTCACTTCACCCATTCCTAGATAACTCATAAGTTTTGAGCCCGAAGAGCATTCAGGTGGAATAAATTTTAAATCAATCATTGTATTCGCCGTAGAAGAGAGGTCCAGATTTCTATGGTGAAAATGTTTTCTCATGAATTCCCATGAAAGATCGCGGGTTAAAAATGGAAGGTCGATGGCACTCATCGATTTCCCGAAAAGAATTATTTTTTCATTCTTATCATTTTTAAAGTAACTTTTTACTTCTTTGCTGATGAGATAAGTTTCAAGCTCATCTTTAAAGCTATCCATATGCAGACCTGTAACATGCGCTTTATGAATCAGCATTTCATTGTGATCGATCACCCATTTATCTAATCTGGGTTTTAATTCTTCGAACGAAGGGCATTTGATGAAATAATTTCTAGCTAAAGAATCTTCAACTCTCATAGTTTCTGTACAAAAAGGAACCATTCCAAACTCGATCATGTAATCGTTTTCAGCGAGACCTGTAGCTTCAATATCAATAGATAAATAACGCATAAATACCTTAGGTTTTGTTGTTTGAATTCAATGCTAAAATAGGTTGGGAATCTTGTCTACAAATAAGAAAACGACAGAGTTTGCTCACTGAAATCAGCAAAAAGTTCGCGGATAGTTTTCTGGCAAGTAAGTATTTTTTGATAGTGCATTGTGACTGTGCATTTCTTGCAGATTCCATCTCCGCCACAGCTTGAGGCGACAGGAATATTATTAGCTAGCAGAAAATTCATGAGAGTCATTTCGAAGTCTCTATAAGAGACATCAATTTCTTTGACTACTTTTTGTGAGGCTTCACCATAAATAATCAGCTTCTTCATTATTTACACCATAGTCTGGTTTTACTTCTATCATCAATATGAAGGCTGCTTTGTTGTTTATTATCAGTTTTGAAAGAGGCGTGTCCAAAAACATTCCCCAGAGACTCTACATGATAAATAGGAAAATTCATTGCAAGGAAAAAATCCAGTTGAGCTTTCCGTCCTCTTTTAGATTCATATAAAATACGGTCAGGGTTGCTTAAAAAAAGATGGCGGGAAAAATTCAGCAACTCATTTAATGTATAAGACGAATCAACCTGATCTATGTCGTAAGAAATCAAATGCTGTAAATGTTGTACCGGGTTTCTGCCATCGCTGGAGAATAAAACGATGTCCTGTGATTTACCTTTTAATTCACACACAGGAAGGGGGATTGGTGAAGGTCTTGCCTTCATGAAGTAAGACATTTTAGGTGTTGTTTTAAAGGGCCTGTAAAGCGCTCCTGAAGTAGCAGCAAGAAAAAAATCATCTCCATCACTGATGCCGATGGTATGAGATTTTTTAGACTCGGAAGCAAGCAGTTCATCACGAAGTGAAAACTCTTTACTAATATCATAATTGCAGTTCGCCTGATAATTATCATTCTTTGATTTATTGGCATCAAGACCGTTTCTATCAAATTCATAATCAGAATCTTTAGAATAAAGTGGAGACTGATATTGTTGCACGAGGGATTTAAAACTCATTCGTTCATATGTTTCGTATTTCGTAAGATTTTCATCACCCTTAAAAAAACGTGCAGTCAGTGTCTCGTTTTTCAACAGATCTTCTCTGTTATCATGAAGAAAGTTTTCAAACTCTGTGCTGACATTAATATTGTTGGGGACAATTTTGTCCAGGCCGGCAGCAATTCCGGAAAGGGTTTGATTAGGAAGAAATTTTTTAGTGAGATAATCCAGTCCTTTCAGCGAAGACATCTTAGTATCATCTTCGAGTTTTTTAGGACGGAAATCGAAGTAATAACTTTTCCCGTTCAATTTTAAATAAACCTGAAGACGTGCATAGGGAGAAGATTCATCCGGCCGTCTGCTCATTTCTATAAGCGTGAACATGACTGCTTTTTGAATAAAAGAAATATTTTTATTTTCAAAGATGGATGGATTTAATGTTTTATAAAATTTTAAAAGAGCTTCATCTTCGCTGATATATTGAATTTTTGATCCGGCAGGACAGAAATTATTTTTGAGAGTAGAAACAGTTGCTTTAACAGATGTTTCTTTTCTCTCCGCCATTGATTCAAATTTATTCGAAAGATATGAGCATCCGGAGATTGTAAAAATGAAAAAGATGAATGAAAAAAATTTCATCATAATTCATTGGCCCTATCGTCGATATAATAAAGTCCTTCAACCTCTTCTTTTACTTGAGACTTACTTTTCATCTGTTCTGCAAAAACATCTTCAAGATTTAATTTTTCTGCTTCTGCGTTGGTGGCCTGAACCAGACAAAGTATCCACATTCCCGAGTGATTTCCTCCGGAAGAAGATGCCTGAGTCGTAAAATTTAAAATCTTATAACCCCGGTTGATAAATTCATAAAAAAGCTTATCAAATTGCTTTTCCCTGTAACCTGTAGCACGCGAGGGAGGTGAGGGAATGAAAAAGGTAAAAGACTGGATTTTGTAGTCCTTTTGGGCCCTTATAAGTGATTTAAAGAAGGTGAATAGGCGGTTCATCGTAAGCTTAATCCTTTCAAAAGTTGATAGAACATTTTTGTATTGGGACACTTTACCCATGATAACCCAAATGACGTTTGTGGAAAACTTTACCCACGAAAATATTTTGCTACAAAAAAATTAAATGAGGTTATAATCATAAGTGTAAGGGACAGGATGTCGCTTTACTAGTGGCAGGATGCCAAAAAAAATGGGGCCTTTGCAGGGGGCCCCTTTTTTATGCCTAAAATCTAAATCTCATTTTTAATTACAACTTTTTATCTTCATATCAGAAGGCATTCTTTTATTTAAGTCGCAAATATTATTGTTAACTGCCGGATAGACATCCCAGTTATCAAAAATTGTTGTCGCCTTACCTTTAACAACTGCGAAGATCTTCATTGTATTATTTATTTTTGCAAAAAGAGGAGATCCGCTGTCGCCTTCTTCAACTCGTGAGTTTGATTTTGAATATACATATCCGTTATTCCACTTGTAGCTGTTTAAATCGGCCATACGTTTTGTGTCAGTGCTCATTTCATTAAAAAAATTAATCGTCACAGCTTTTAGTGGATAAGCAGAAATATTTTTTGAAATAAGCGAGGATTCCGCTGGAGTAGTGACTTCAGCAAACTTCATGTCTTTAATCTCAGGAGTGTCATCATTCCACCATAAAATAGCAAAATCATCCGTAGGCCCTAGTTCTGCTTTTTCACCTTGTCTGGCAATTTTATCTGTAAGTATTTTAGGAAGTTCAATGTTGACGTGTCTATCGAAAGAATCTTTTTTCACATAACCGATACGAACTGTAGCGCCGTCAGAAGGGCGTGTAATGTATTTATAATAACCAGTCTGAATTGTGATCAGGTTGTCTTTAGAAATATAAGCTAGCACTACACAATGGGCTGCAGTGACCATCATATTTCTACCGATGAAAGTAGCATTACAGTAACCTGGAGTGGTATCGCCGTGAGAGTCAGGAGCTTCGCTTTTAATGAGTGCAACTGAAGACCAGTCAGGAGATTCTGCAACAACAGAATTGGTAAGAGCGTGCGCAGACATTATTGTCGTTGCAAGAGCAAGTGCCACGAAAATTTTAAGCATAAATCATCCTTTGATTTTTCTTAAATCATCCCTTTCACTGCTGGCTTCTACAACTTACATTTAATTACTGAGAAGTGAGGAATCCATCTTTAAGTCACCTAAACTTACACCCGGAGCAAGTTTAAGAGCTTTGAACGATGAACCTGTTGGTTTAAAGACACCCATTTCAGTAACGACGATATCGACGACTTCTTTTCCTGTTAATGGCAGCACACACTTTTTGAGAAGTTTTGCTGTTCCGTCTTTACTGAAGTGATTCATCATGATGATGACTTGTTTTGATCCGTTAACCAGATCCATGGCCCCACCCATTCCGGTTATTTTTTTTCCAGGGACCATCCAGTTGGCAAGACCTCTTTCAACATCAACTTCCATTCCGCCTAAAACACAATAATCGATGTGTCCTCCGCGGATCATTCCAAAGCTCATTGCACTGTCGAAGAAACTTGCCGCAGGGCCGATTTGAACAGTTTCTTTTCCGGCGTTGATTAAAGTAGGAGAGACAGAATCTTTTTTTGGTCTACCGCTAACACCCAGAACACCGTTTTCCGAATGGATCATGACGTTTAGATCTGCAGGCATTCTCTCTGCAATTACTGTCGGCATTCCAATTCCCAGATTAACGGAACTATAAGGTTTAAAAAATGTGATAACTTCATCGGCCATCTGTTCATTAGTCCAGCTCATTTTAAACACCTTCCGTTATCAAGAATTCAATATCATTCTTATAATTTTTACCCTGAAAAATTCTCTGAACAAAAAGTCCAGGCAGGTGAATATCTTCAGCAGGAATTTCTCCAACTTCAACCAACTCTTCCACTTCCACTATTGTAATCTTTGCGGCCATGGCCATGAGTGGTGAAAAATTTCTCGCAGTTTCTTTAAACCAGAGGTTTCCGTATGTATCGCCTTTTTGTGCCTTAATAATAGCAAAGTCAGCGTGAAGGGCCGTCTCTAAAATACAAGGCCGGTCGAACATCTTTACATCTTTTCCTTCAGCGATAAGAGTTCCATATCCTGTCGGAGTATAAAAAGCTCTGACGCCCATTCCTGCAGCACGTATACGTTCTGAAAAAGTGCCCTGAGGAACCAGTTCTACTTCAATTTCTTTTGATAGAAGTCTTTTTTCGAGGTCAGGATTTCCGCCGACGTAAGAACAGTAAGCTTTTTTAATTTTATCCTGAATAAGAATTTTAACGAGACCACGTCCTGAGTTTCCAATGTTATTGGAAATGACTGTAAGGTCTTTAACATCGATTAAAGTAAGGGCATCAATGCAGTTTTCTGCGATACCACACAGACCGAATCCACCGCTCATTAAAGTCATTCCAGATTTAATGTCGTGAAGTGCAGCGGCCGCGTCTTTAAAAACTTTAGGAGAGTTACTTTTCATAGAAATATTTCCTTAATTAGCATCTTGTAAAACTTCAAAGACGGCTTTCATAGCAGTCTTTAATTCATTCGCATTAATAATTAATGGAGGAGCTAAAATAATCCTGTTGGTTTGAGAAACCAGATAGAGTCCTTTTTTGAAGAATTTTTTTCCTTCAACGGAAGACGTCAGGTCGACGGCCGCCAGCATTCCTTTAACCCTTACAGCTTTTACGTTTTTAAGAGTTTTTATTTTTTCCAGTTCGTCTAAAAATACTTTTTCTACGGTAGTCAGATTTTCCAGAAATTTCTGGTCTTTAACAATTTCCAGCACACCTTTCATCGCGGCCATTCCCAATGGATGGGCATAATTAGTAAGTCCGCATGAAAGAATATTTTCTTCGTAGTGCTCAGCGATCGCAGCACTTGTCCACAAAGCTCCAAACGGAACCATGCCGCCGGTAATACCTTTAGCAAGGCAGATAATATCCGGATGAACATTGTAGTGCATATAACCGAATGGTTTCCCTGTCCGGCCAAAACCACAGACAACTTCATCCATGATTAAAAGCATTTTAAATTCTTTGCACAGAGCTGAGAGGCCGTCCCACCATGCCTGGTCACCGTAATAAACTCCGTTACCACCGGTGATTGTTTCAATGATGATGGCCGCAATATTATTTCCACCGACTTTTTCGATGATCTCTCTTGTTTTTTTCAAAGCATCCGGATCATTTGGCTCGGGAATTCTTACGACCCAGTCTTCAGGAAGCTGATGAGAGTCGTGTCTCCAGTCACCGGTTGCAACCAGAGCACCTTGTGTGGCCCCGTGATATGAATTTTTGCGGGCAAGGATGACTTTCTTCTTCGTTATATCGCGGGCGATTTTAAGGGCATTCTCAACGGTTTCAGCACCACCTGTTGTGTAGAAGATTTTTCCTTCGAGTTTTCCCATGTATTGCAGAAGTTCATAGGTCGCTTCGTTTTTTCCCGGATAAATTCCTTTTGGAGAACTCATGGGAATCGAGTCGAGCTGGGCCTTCATATGTTTTATAATCGTCGGATGATTTTGTCCGAAATGGGCCTGATAGCTGATTGATGTCATATCAAAAAGTTCAAGACCATCATCTGTGATGACTTTCACTCCATCAACAGATTTGATATTAAAAGTGTCTGCACCTTTTTGTTTTGCCCATGAAATATAATAGGGAAGTGTGCTCATACTATTTTACCTTTTTAAAATCTAATCCATCCAGAAAGAATTCAAATTCGCGATAATCACTGTCGTGGGCAGGGCATCCGCGCCAGAAAATATGGTGTCCGCGTTTTAAATCACTGACTCCGCCACCACATGTAAAAGAAGGATCCTGAGCGCCGTTTTCAAAGTGTGAGCATATAGATTTTGGAAATTCATCATGGTCAGTTAAAAGATTTTTAAAATCTTCAAGGTCACCAACTAAAAAAGTTTTATCTGAAAGTAACTTCCATCTGTTAAAAGTCGTTGAGCTCATGGAAGTTTTATCTTCCAGTTTTTCAACTTCATACCCTACACAGTGATTCGTATGAAAAATACTTCCCACCTGTCCTTGTTGAAGTGCCGAAACTTTTTCAGATACCGTTGGAGTGATTTCTAAATGCTCTCCTCCTTCAGGCGAAGCAATAATATAATTATGCCCTGAAGTCACCGGAGCATTTAGTAACGTAGATCTCATTAGTCCTAAACTTTTTTGTTCAAGAGTTTTACGGACAAGCACCGGCCAAATTAGTCCTGTTTTTGCATTCGTCGTATTGATGTTGTTAACGCCGATTAAAGTATTATCAGTTGTCACACCCATAAGACCGACACATCCAACCAGTGATAAAACCAGTTGTGCTGTATGCTCATTTGTTTTTGGTACATGAATAAGACACATATAGTTCTTTGCAGACCTGTGCATATCCCATGTTTGTCCCGCCAGAACTTCAGAAGGAGTCTGGATGTGAACAGTAGAACATCCTTCTTCCGGAAGAATAATATCCCTAAAGTCGGTATAGTTATTTAAAACCACCAGGTCAGAAATAGACAGGCCCGCACCTTTGGCAATTCCTTCAATTTCTTTCGCAAGATTCGGTGCAAATTTTCTGGAAAATTCAAACTGCTCCATTGCAAGCTCATCAAGTTTACTTGCGAGTTTGGGATTTTTTGCCAGCATCAGGTTTCTTCTGATTTCTGTCAGCTCTCCAATAGCACTTCTGAATTCTTCACCGTGATAAAGTCCCCAGTCGTAGCTGGTTTTTCCTGCCTGATATTGAATGTAGGGAAAATTACAATTTGTACTCATGACTCTAAATACTCCTTCATGGCATCGAAACTCGGGCACACCAGATACATACCATTATGCTGGACAAACATTTTACTCATTGAAGCAGGTATTGAGCCTTTGAAATAACCAAACCCATTATCAAGTTTAATGACATCAATTTCATAATGTGAAAGTTTATCCACCAGTTTATCGTGAAATGCTTTTGCTGTAGCTCTGTATTCGTCTGTATTGGCCATCATATTTTTAAAAGCATGGTGGTAGCTTAAGAAATGGAATTCATCCCCATCCCAGGTACTGATCATCATCAATGGTGTTTCAAAATAATATTTTGATGACGTATAGGCGATACCAGATTGTCCTGAGAAATAAATCATTCCTGCATCAGGTGCTATTTCAGGAAAGCATGAAGCGGTAAATTGCTTCGTTGAATACCTGTACATCTGAGCTGCCGTTTCATTGTAAATTAATGCGACTTTATATTGAGTTGCAAGAGCGCGAAGTTCACGCAGGAATTCGTATGGCATTTTTTCCATCGTTTTCTGTAACATAGGCTCTACCCATACTGCCAGGTATTCACCTGTGGCGAATTCTTTTTCACATGACTTCAACACATCCCTGAAATCAAGTTCACCCGGCATCGGAAGTCGTGTGACTTTAAAGTACGGATCGTTTTCGTAACTAAGAGAGCGCGCAAGCATCGAGCCGTTACCAAAATAATGATTTTTGAATGTCAGCATTTTGTTGACGTTTTTTTCTCTCGTGGCCGGGTCTGATTTTACCCAAATGGCCTTTGCAACTTTATCTACACACTCAGACTGCCCTGAAGTGGTATATCCATGACGAAGATCTTCCGGCAATGCTGACAAGAAGTCCTTAATACCTTTTAAAAATGGTTCACTCACGAAGTTAGAAAGACAAACTTTGTTCACCAGGTAAGGAAGCTGGAAATGAATGTAAGTATTATCCAGACTCTGGATAGAAAGTGGAATATTGATAGCGCGACTTAAATGAACTGCTGGTTTTTTCCAGTCAACTTTAGTTGTGTAATAAAAAACATCTCTATGTGCTTCAAAATCAGGATAGTCTTCACGAATATAAGTTTGTTCAACAGAGCCCAGTGACAGGTTGATGTTGAGCATAGCACCTGCAAGACGGTCTCTATTTCTTCCCTGAATACGTTTGATTCCTTTTACAATCGCCATCGCGGAAAGTGCATATTTTAATGACCTGCCAAGACCAGAGTGACGCAGAGTCGGATCTATTGT
The DNA here is from genome assembly GCA_014378525.1 of Bacteriovorax sp. GTDB lineage: Bacteria > Bdellovibrionota > Bacteriovoracia > Bacteriovoracales > Bacteriovoracaceae > Bacteriovorax. The sequence continues at coordinate 11,974 of JACMNL010000129.1, read as the reverse complement.
TACGTCGAGCATGTAAAGAGTATCGTTATCGTTGTAATGCGGGTCCATACGAACGCCGCGCTCAAGCGGATAAAGATGTAATGGACCTGCAAACGCCAGCCCCATTAATTTTTTCTTTTTATTTAAGAGACCAAGACATAACGAACTTTTATCCAGAACTGTGTGCTCAAATTTTTCAATATCTGTCTGGCGAGCAGGTTCATATACAGCTTTTTGCATATTGATGATTTCCTGACGGTAAGTCAGAAAGTTCGAAGCATTAATCTCCATCAGCTCTACCTGTGCGGCCTCAACGCTTTTACTTAAAAGTGAATTCACTTTATCGAAGACATGCTTGATATCAAGTTTCTGCCCCAGAGCTCGTGAAAGTTTTGTCTGAATCAATAATTGATGCCATTCATAGCTGTCGTCTGCAGTATGAGCATCTGTATCAACATGAGTAGGAAGTGAACTATGTTCATTTAAAAATAGTTCGCGGCAAATTGCATCGAGTCTGTCGAATAAAAAGTCCAGGTCTTTTGTTCCAAATGCAGTTGAAAGTCTGAATCTTAATGTCTGGCTTCCTGCAGGGTAATAAAGCAGTCCGTGTTTGAATCTTAGATCGACAAATTTATTCATCATCGCAGGATCGACAACGTCAAAAGCAAAAGCTAATCCGTTTGCGCGCAGGCGTTTGATGTGTTGGGAGTGTTTTTTTATTAAAGCATTTGCTCTAGGGACAATATGCTTCTCGATATCGAGGATGCGCGCCTGACATTGATCAAGACTGATGGCGTGAGCGTAACCTCTTAGTGTAGAGGCCACAGAAAACTCTTCACCTTTAAAAATATTTTTAGTTTCTTTGTGAGATAATACAATTCCAACCTGTGCTTTTTTTGCGCAGACAACGTAGTCTGGATTAATCTGCTCGCCGTTAACACCCTTAAGATTCAACTGACGGTGCCAGAAGAATTCACGTCCCAGGTGAAATCCAGTTTGAACTTCATCATGAATAACTGGAACTTTAAAAGTTCTGGCCATAAGTAAAAGTGCAGTATGAAATCTGTCAGATGAATAACAGTCTCCACCTTCACATTGCATAGGCTCGACTAAAATTGCAAAAATCTTTTTTGATAAAAGTTGAGCGCGTACACTTTGTAGTACTTCTACTTCTTTTTTTACCATCGGATCTGAATTCCAGATCGAAGGGATCATGAAATTTATTAATGAAGCTTCATTCCATGTCTCTCTCCATAATTCAGGAAAGCGGACATTTATTTTGCTGTCTTCAAGCTCGGGGTATTTTACATACTCAGCGAGATAATTTTTCCACTCAAAAGGTTCACGTTTACTTTTATTCCATGTAGCAGCTAACGTCACCAACATACGCCCATGAAACGATCCTTCGAAGGCCAGCACTTTGTTAGCATCGGGATTTACGCGAGAGAGGTAAGAGTACCCTAGTGCTGTCTCATTGGCTTCAGCACCCGAGTGAGTGATCGTCATATGAGTTTTTTTCCAGCCCAGTTTTCTATTGAAGAAATTTATATAGGCCGTTTTCGTGTCTTTAAATTCTTTGGTCGTAGCATCGTTCGTCCAGCTTTCAAGAAATTCTGCAGACCCGAAAAATACGGCCGGATTAAATCCGTGACCGAGAGTTGCAATTTGTGAAGCGGCATCCAGCATGTAGTGAGTTGAACCGTCACTTGATTCAATCCCCATGTATGGCCCGATTGAATGGCGAAGCTTAGTCAGATAAGTTTTCTTTTCTGCTGGAATCATATTTTCAGCGTAGTATTTTTTTAAAATATCATGGCCGAATTCAGAATCATTTTTATTAATTAAGGGTAATTTCATAAAGGCCTCGACTAAAGAATATCTTTTGCAATGATATCGCTAATAAATTTTAAATATGAGTGTCCGTTATTTTCCATCATCTTCGGGAACATCGATATTGGTGTTGCCCCGGGAAATGTATTGATCTCGTTGAGATAAATTTTCCCGTCATCAGTGTAGAAAAAATCTATGCGTGATTGATGGCGAAGCTTCAGCGCTTTAAATGCTTTGATTGCAAATCCGCGCATGTTTGATACGACTTCAGCTGAAAGCCCCGGTGCTACAATTTCAGTTGTAGTCTTGCTGTTTGGATTATATTTTTCTTCGTAAGAATAAAAAGCAGAAGGGCAATTGATTTCACCAGGAACACTTGCGTGAACTTTCCCTTCAAACTCATAAGTGGAAATTTCCAGCTCACGGGCAGTCACCATCTTTTCAACCAGAACATATTCAGAAAAAGTAAAAGCATTTTTAAGTGCATTATCCAGTTCTGATTTTTTTGATATCGGATAACACCCGACACTTGATCCTTGAGAAGCAGCTTTAACAAAAACTTTTCCATGTTCATCAAAAAGTTTGTGAGCTTTTGGAGCATCTTCAATACTTGTTAAAAATTCAAAAGGAGTATTGGGAATATCAATCGCATTAAACCAGAGTTTCGATGTTACTTTATTAAAACATACTAACGATGCTTCAGGGCCGCAGCCAAAATAGGGAAGTGAAATGAGTTCAAGATAAGTTTGAATCTCTCCAGTTTCTCCCGGTGGCCCGTGAATACAGGGAACAACATAGTTAAGATCAGCAATGACTGCCTTACCTATGAGTTGTCGTTTAGAATTTATTTCTACAGTTTCGCCGTGAGATCCGTCGGCGTTTAAGATGCGAAAAGTTTTATCATTTGTTTTAGGTGCACCGATCTCGACAACAATGACGTTGTAGAGACCGATCTCTCTAAGATTTTTTTCAACAAACTTTGCTGAAACCAACGAAACTTCATGTTCTGTTCCACTTCCACCGCAAAGTAGAAGTATGTTTTTCTTGCTCATTTTTCACCCTATCCTTAGGTTTTAATGTCTCAATCGCTATTTATTATTCTATCTTAGTTTTTCTGGAACTCTATCCAAATTTAGCTTAGCAAAATGCTCTTTTAATTCCACGATTGAAAGAACTCTTGCTGCAGTGTCACCGTAACCGCGGATACTAGCAGACAGGTTTTCCATTTCTTTATCACCGATAACCAGCATATATGGAACTTTTGACTGCTGAATCTGACGGGTTTTGTAACCCATTGTTTCGTTTCTCTCATCAACTTTAATTCTGTACCCAAGGGCGCGTAAATCAAGCGCCAGAGACTTACAGAAAGCTAAATGTTTATCTGTAGAAACTGGAACGATCACTGCTTGCTCTGGAGAAAGCCAGAATGGAAAGACCCCAAAGATATGCTCCAGGTAAACTCCGATGAATCTCTCAAGAGATCCAAGAAGTGCTCGGTGGATGACAACCGGGCGGACATCTTTACCTTCTTCATTCGTATATTTTAAGTCGAAACGATCAGGAAGCTGGAAATCCAGCTGAATCGTTCCCAATTGATGCCACCTGCCGATAGCGTCCGCAATTTGAATATCAATTTTCGGCCCGTAGAAAGCACCATCACCAACGTTTACATGATAAGCGTGACCTGTTTTATCAAGAGCTCCTTTAAGAGCAGCTTCCGCCACATCCCATGTCGCATCGTCACCAGCTTTTGATTCAGGACGAGTTGATAAACCAATCTTAATTTGCTTGAACCCGAAGTGGTCATAACAAATAAAGAACATTTCCATAAGTTTGATAATTTCTTCCTGAATTCCTTCAAGAGAAATAAAAATGTGAGCATCATCCTGACAAAAAGACCTTACACGAGTCAGACCCGCGACAGCTCCCGCACTTTCGTAACGGTGAAGGCGGCCGAAATCGGCGTATCTCATTGGCAAATCTCTATAAGAGTATTTGTAATGCTTAAACATTAACATGTGGCATGGGCAGTTCATTGGCTTCAATGCGAATTCGCGTTTATCAACTTGAGAAAAATACATATTTTCTTTGTAGTGAGCGTAGTGCCCTGATGTATGCCAAAGTTCAGAGTCCAAAAGCATTGGAGTGATAACTTCATCATACCCGTACTTTACGTAAATGCGTCTCATGAACTGAACAAGTTCATTATAGACAGTTGTTCCTTTCGGCATGAAAAACGGAGAAGCAGGAGCAACAGTTTCAAAGTGAAACAGCTCCATCTCTTTACCGATTTTTCTGTGGTCGCGTTTTTTGGCTTCTTCTAAAAAGATCAAATGGTCTTCAAGTTGTTTTTTAGTCGTGAAGCTTACAGCGTAAATACGTTGAAGCATTTTATTGTTTGAATCTCCCTTCCAATATGCACCAGTCGTGTGAAGAAGCTTAAAGAATTTTGGAAGGTGTCCGGTATTTTCTACGTGAGGTCCTCTGCAAAGATCAGTAAATTCCCCTTGAGTGTAAAGAGAGATATCTTCAGTAGCAGGGATGTCAGAAACCACTTCCACTTTTAATGGCTGGTCTTTTTGTTTCCAGAACTCCACAGATTCATCGCGAGACATAACCTGTCTTGTAATCGCCAGCTTCTCGTCGATAATTTCATGCATGGTCTTTTCGATTTTTTCTAAATCTTCGTCGCCGATTTTGACGTCGAGATCGATGTCGTAATAAAAACCGTTTTCAATAACAGGTCCAATCCCGAATTGAGGGTTGTGGCCTTTATAAACACGGGCCACCGCTTGGGCCATTAAGTGGGCAGTTGAGTGACGTATAGTGTCCAGATCGTACTTGGCCATTCCATTCTCCGAAATATATTGGGGCGATAATTACTTTTTTACACTGCTATAATATCAATCAAAACTATACAAATCAACGACTTGAATCTTACAGTTGAAAAAATCTTACAATGGGCTTTTGACGCTGTAAGAGTCGCATGATATGACCTTGGTGCCTTCGATGAATTGAGAGCAAAAAAGTGTTTATATAAACGGAGAAAACCTTATGGTTACAAGTCAAGATTTAGGATTATCAGTTGGAACAAACCCCAATGAAATCACACCCTATATCGGTCTTTTACAAGATGATGTAAAACTTGATCAAGTTGTAACTAAAACTGAAGTTGCACGTTCATATTATCAGCTTGGAAAAGTGTATTATGACAAGGCAGATCTGGTTTGCGCTGAAGAGTCTTTCGTGAAAGCTCTTACATTTGCAGATCCGATTAAAGACGGGTTTTCGGTACTTAAGACTTACGGATTTCTTATTCGTATAGCGTCAGAAAAATTAGAAGATACAAAAGCACAAAAATATATCGGCGAAAGTGAAAAGTTAATGGACGCACTTTCAAGAGCTCTTCCAACTCTAACTTCGGAATTCTTTTATAACCTTGGTGTTGTAAAAAATTATTCGGGATCATTTGAAGAAGCTAAGACTAACTTTGAGTTAGCTTACAAAAAATCTTCTGAAGAAAATGAACCGGAACTTCTTTCTAAATGCCTTCTTTCTCTGGCGACAAACGCTTTCTACAGAAAAGATTTAGAATTATCTCTTAGATACCTTGACCAGTTAAACGACCTGCTTAAAATCATCAAAAAATTCTACCTTTCAGGTGCAATGTATACGTATTACGCGAAAATTTTCATCGAAATGAATGAGAATGATAAAGCGCTTAACTACTACAAATTAGCTAACGAATATCTTCAATCAAAAAAATGCTGGAACCTTTACGGTTACATCCTTTTTGGAAAAGCAACTGCTCTTAAAAAAGCAGGAAACTTTGATGAAGCTCTAAGCATGTTCCACCTTGCTCAGGAATCTATCGATACGACAATTTTCAGACGCTTAAATCATTTGATTGAAGCTGAAATTGATGATGTTAATGATTCAACTGTAGATTTATACCTTGATCGCACAAACAGAAAGATTGTTGAAAGATCATTGGGAACAATCGATTTCAAACACAGATTCGTTCTGCTTGAAATTCTATTTCTTCTTTCAAAAAATCCAGGAACATACTTCGATAAAGAACAACTTGCTAAGATGATCTGGAAAGACGAATACAATCCGTTAATCCACGATAAACTAATCTACACATCTGTTTCCCGCTTAAGAAAACTTATCGAGCCAACTGATGCTGATTCAAAACGCAAATACATCATCCGTGGAAAAGACGGTTATACATTTAACCCTCTGGCAAAAATCAGATTCCATATGGAAGTTAAAACAAATTCAGAGCGCTCAATCGGAAACGTTGATTTAAGTTCTCCAGTTTAGTTTTAAGATGATTCAAAAATTTCAAATTATAGAAAGGGCCTCGGAGTTAACTTCCGGGGCCCTTTTAGTTTTATCTGAGATGGATCAAAATCATTTTCCGACTCCATGGAGTAAAGAAGACTGGGATCACGTTTTATCCGCGGGGCAGCGTTTACTAATATCTGTCGAAGAAAATAAAATTATTTTAGGATTTGCTCTCTTTGACGTTGTGTCCGCAGATTCCTTTGCTCATTTATTTAAAATAGTTGTGACTCCTGACGTAAGAGGTAAGGGTATTGGAAAAAATCTTTTGATTGAAGCTCTTAAGGTTTTGAAAGAGCGCGACATTAAAAAAATTTTCCTCGAAGTTGAGGAATACAACACCCATGCGATCAGATTATATGAAAGTTTAGGCTTCAAAATAATCCACAAAAAAAAGCATTTCTACAGCTCAGGTGCCACTGCTTTGATTATGACGCTAGATGTATGACAGTGTAAATGTTTGCATTTGATAGAATTTTTCGCTATAGTAACCCCGTAATGATTTTTATTTGCCCAGGTTTCAAGAATTCTTGAAAAAGCTTATGAAACTGCATTACCTCCGAAATGTAGTATTAAATGTACAAAATATTAAGGGTGGATTTTTATTCCGCCCTTTTTTTTTATTATGGGATAAAAAAATGGTTCTTAAAGGCCCTCGCCAGGGAATGGAATTAAAACTTTTAGAATTAACTCAGAAGATTGTGAGCGAAAACAATTTAGAGTTATACGAGATGGAGTGGAATGCTTCATCTGGTGGTCTGGTTGTTTATATTCAAAACCCGAAAACGAAATCGGCCGTACTTGAAGACTGTGTAAAAATAGACCGCGGTTTTAATCCATACATGGAAACTGAAACATGGATCCCGGATAACTTCACGCTGGAAGTTTCTTCTCCAGGTCTTTATAGAGTGCTGACAAAAATCGAGCATTTTAAAAGTGTAGAAGGCGAAGAAGTGATGCTGCATCTTTTGAAAAAAATCGATGAAGTGAAGTACCCGGATTTTCCGAAAGTTCTTCGCAACAATTTAAAGCTGAAAGTGCTTTTAGATAAAGCGACGGACACCGGACTCATTGTAGATGCAAAAGGTGGAGTGAAAATCGAAATTCCATACGAGCAGATCAAGAGAGCAAACCTGGAAACAGACATCAGCAAAGTTAAACAAATGCAAGCTGATGGTGAAGCAGAAGCTGGATTGCCTGAAGTTGAAGTGGACGAAGAAGACGAATAAAGAATTAATAACGAAAGTTAAATTATAAATAAACAAAAGAGAGAGGAAGGTTCAAATGAATTTTTCAGAATTAGGCAGAATGATCGAAACACTTGGAAAGGACCGCGGGATTGATAAACGCGTAGTCGTGCGTGCTATTGAGCAGGCGTTCTTAGTAACAGCTAGAAAAAAATACGGTATTCAAGGTGAATACGAAACTCGTTATAATGACGTCGAAGATGAAATCGAAATCTACCAATACAAAAACGTTGTAGAAGCTGTTAAAGATCCAATCATCGAAATTACAATCAACGAAGCAAGAAACCTTGATAGCGAAGTTGAAGTTGGTGACCAGTTAGGGATCAGAATTGAAAATCCAAGCTTCACACGCGTTGACGTTCAAACTGCTCGTCAGATTATTTTCCAGAAAGTAAGAGACGCAGAAAGAGAAATTCTATTCTCTGATTTCAAACACAGAGAAGGCGAACTTGTTACAGGTATCGCTAGAAGATATGAAAGAGGAAACGTTATCGTTGACCTTGGAAAATCAGATGCCATTCTTTCACGTAAAGAAATCATTCCTGGTGAAAATTTTAAAACTGGTGACAGAATCCAGGCCTATTTATCTGAAGTTGTAATGACAAACAGAGGACCTGAAATTCGTCTATCAAGAACATCACCAATGTACCTTGTCAAATTATTCGAAGTTGAAGTTCCGGAAATTCTGGATGGAAACATCGAAATTAAATCTGCAGCCAGAGAGCCGGGACAACGCGCGAAAATCGCTGTGTTCACATCTGATCGCGAAATCGATCCGGTTGGAGCTTGCGTTGGTATGAAAGGATCTCGCGTTCAAAACGTTGTTAACGAACTTCAAGGTGAAAAAATCGATATCGTTCGCTGGAACTCAGATATTGAAACATTCGCAAGAGCAGCACTTGCTCCTTCTGAAATTTCAAACATCCAGGTTGATCACTCGAACTTCTCGATGGACGTAGTTGTTGAAGAAGACCAGTTATCATTAGCAATCGGAAGACGCGGACAAAACGTTCGTCTGGCAGCGATGTTAACCGGATACAAAATCAACATCATTTCTAAAACTAAGCTTCAAGAGAAAATCAAAAAATCTGTTACGAGCCTTATGCAAATTGTTTCTGTTTCAGATGCACGCGCACAAATGATGGTTCAAAACGGAATTATGTCGATTGCTGATCTTGCGGCGACAGAAGCTGAAACACTTGCAGGAATCCTTTCAGGAAACACTGCAGACGCAACTCAAATTCTAAAAGATACACACGACGCTATCGAGCAAGGGACTATCAACCTTGATGACGATGAAGAAGAATTGGTTTCAGCTTCAGCTGTTCCAGCTTATAAAGGCCTTCTTGATAAGCATAAGGATGGCCCGGTTGACGAAAAAGATAAATTCTCTGATGCTGAAAGACGCCTAAGAGAAGAGCTAGCGGCCTTTAAATTGAAGTAAGTAGAGAAGATAAACGGAGTTAATAATGCCTAGAAAAGTTTTTGAACTGGCAAAAGAATTAGATATGGCGCCACTCGACCTGGTCGAAGCGCTAAAAGCAAAAGGTGTCGCTGTTCGAAATCACATGTCTGAATTATCAGATGTTGATGTTGAAGCGTATCTTGCTGCTGTCAAAAAAGACGAAGTCAAAGAAGATGCGTCTGTTAAGAAAAAAGTCGTAAGAAAAAAAGTAGCAGCATCAGCTGAAAAGACTGTTGTTAAAAAAACTGTAGAGAAGAAAGCAGCAGCACCTGTTGAAGACGACTCTGAAGCAGAAAAGAAAACTACGAAAAAAACTTCGACTGTAAAAAAGAAAGCTACTGTTATCCGTCGTAAGACAGATGAAGATGAAGCTGAAGAAAATGAAAACGACATGCAGATGTCTGATGCTGATGAAGCAGAAGAAACATCTTATACAGCTCCGCTTGAAGATAATGAAGAAGAAGAAGCAGCAGCTCCGGTAATCGAAGCAGCAGCTCCAGCAGCTCCAGAAGCTCAGGAAGCAACAGGTGGACTGAGAGTCGTTTCAAAACCAGTTAAAAAAGATACGCCGAATGAATCAGGTGTTATTACGAGAAAAGCTGCTGATAAAGAAGCAATCGCTGCAGAAAAAGCAGAAGAGCGTAAACAAGCAAGCTCAATCGATAGACCTCATAGATTCACTCCGATTTACACTCCTTCTAAAGATCCTCTTTTTAAAGAAAATCAGGAAAAAGAAGCAGCTGCTAAACTTGCAGCGAAAAACGCAGCAGCAGCGAATGCCGCTCCGAAAGCTTACGTTTCAACTGGAAACGCTGCTGAAGATGCTGAGAACGATAAAAAAGAAGAAGAAAATAAAAAACGCATGGGCGGTCTAGCTTCGATGATGACTGGTAAAAAAGTTATCGCAAGTAAAGCTCAGGCCATTACAATGTCACGTGCTGAAGAAGAACTTAAATCATATACTGCGCTAAGTGGTACAGGGCGTCCGATTTACACACAAATCCTTCGCAAAAAGGATTACGTGGGGCAAACTCAGCAAACTGAAATCACTGAAGTGAAAGAATCTAAACGTGTTGTTCAAATCCATAAAGGGGTTTTACTTTCAGATCTTGCACATAAGTTAAGTGTAAAATTCAAAGACCTTCTTGATGAGTGTTTAAAACTCAATCTTCTTGTTAAAGAAACAGATTATGTTGGTCCAAAACTAGCAGCTCAAATGTCTGCTCTTTTTGGTTACAGAGTTGAAGATAAAGCATTCAATGAAGAAAAAATTATCGGTAAAGCTGTTCATTCTGAAGAAGAAAAAAGCAAATTCCCGATTAGACCGCCGGTTGTTGCGATCATGGGTCACGTTGACCATGGTAAAACAACACTTCTTGATACAATCAGAAAAGACAAAGTAGCAGCGGGTGAAGCGGGTGGTATCACTCAACACATCGGTGCTTACTCTGTAAAAGTGGAAGGCGATAAAACAATCACTTTCTTAGATACTCCAGGACATGCGGCCTTCGGAGCTATGAGACAGCGTGGAGCTAATGCTACGGACATTGTTGTTTTAGTTGTTGCAGCTGACGACGGTGTTATGCCTCAGACAAAAGAATCTATTCGTTACTGCGAGAATGCTGGTGTTCCCATCATCATCGCTGTTAACAAAATGGATAAACCGGGTGTGAATCCGGATAAAGTAAAACAAGAATTAACTGAGTTTAACTTACTTCCGGAAGACTGGGGTGGGACAACTCAATACGTTCACGTTTCTGCATTAAAATCTCAAGGGATCGATGAGCTTCTTGAAGCGATTTTATTACAAGCTGAGATACTAGATCTTCGTGCTGATCCTAAAGGGCCCATCGAAGGTGTTGTTATCGAATCAAAAATTGAGCAAGGACGCGGGCCTATGGCAACGATTCTGGTTCAGTCGGGAACATTAAATAAAGGTGACTACCTGGTTGTAGGTGAAACTTTTGGACGTGCAAGATCACTTAACGATCACCTTGGTGTTCAGTTAAATTCTGCAGGGCCTTCGACTCCGGTTCAAATCCTGGGTCTTGAAGAAGCTCCAGCTCCGGGAGACAGATTAAATATTGTTAAATCAGAAAGGGAAGCGAAGAAGATTGCTGAAAACCGTATCAACGAAAGAAAGCTTCTTCAGGCAACTCCGGAAAAGAAAAAAGTATCTCTGGAAGATTTCTTCTCGAGTGCTGCGAAGGAAGGAGAGGAGCAGAAGCTGCTTAACCTTATTATTCGCTCTGACGTTCAAGGTTCATATGAAGCGATCAAGTCTGCAGTTGAGTCATTAGGAAACGCTGAAGTCGCAGTAAAAGTTGTTGCTGGTGGTGTTGGTCCAATTACTGATTCAGATGTAAACATGGCAGCGACGGCAAATGGATTCTTAATCGGATTCAACATGAGACCGGTAACTTCAGCTCGTAAACTTGCAGAAGATAAAGGTGTCGATATTAAAAACTACTCGATCATCTATGAGTTGATCAATGACGTGAAACTTGCTCTTGAAGGTCTTCTTGACCCTGAGTTCGTGGAAGAGTTTATTGGTCGCGCAGAAGTTCGCGAAGTGTTCAACATTCCTAAAGCTGGTGTTATTGCCGGTTCATACGTTATCGACGGGAAAATCGCACAAGGTTGCGGGATCCGTTTACTTCGTAACGGGAAGATCATGCACGACGGGAAACTTTCTTCACTTAAACGTTTCAAAGACGATGTTAAGGAAGTTAAGAATGGTTATGAATGTGGTATCTCTCTTGAAGGGTACTCTGAAATGAAACAAGGTGATATTTTCGAAGCTTACTTAATGGTTCAAAAGAAAAGAACTCTTGAAGACACTGCGGGAATGAGCCAATCTGGATCAAAGGAAGCGAGAGCGACTCTTTAATATTATGGTAAAAAAAGCTAACAATTTTAAGAAAGAAAAATACGAAGAAAGGCTGTTGAATGAAATCAACGGCCTTCTTAGAAGTGGAACTAACGACGTAAGACTCGCTCGAGTCTCTGTCACTAAAGTTGAACTGTCTCCCGACTATGGCTACGCTACTGTATCGTGGGATACCTATGATTCTGGAACGCGCGGGGATGCAAAAACTGCAATTGA
>JACMNL010000128.1 GCA_014378525.1 Bacteriovorax sp. | reverse complement strand
GCTTGTGATAAGTTTGGGATTGCGATGATGACGACTGGGAAGAGACATTTCCGTCACTAACTTTAAAGGAAATTATTTTATGGCTATAAGTTATAAAGACAGCGGTGTAGATATTGAAAAAGGTGATTTGTTCGTTGAGCGCATCTCGAAGATGGTTAAATCAACTTACAATCAGCAGGTCGTCTCAGGTGTCGGAGGGTTTTGTGCTCTTTACGCTTTAGATGAAGACAGATATCTCGCTTCATCAACAGACGGAGTTGGAACTAAAATCAAACTTGCCATCGACCTTAAAGTTCACGATACAATCGGAATCGATCTGGTTGCCATGTGTGTGAATGATTTAATCTGCTCGGGTGCACGTCCCTTATTTTTTCTCGATTATTTTGCTTCTTCTAAACTTGATCTGGAAGTAAGTGAGTCTGTTTTGAAAGGTATCGTCGATGGTTGTCTTCAGTCGCAGATGGCCTTAATTGGTGGTGAGACGGCGGAAATGCCGGGGATGTATCAGCCAGGCGATTATGACCTTGCAGGTTTTTCTGTTGGTGAAGTTAAAAAATCTGATCTCATTGATGGAGAGAAATTAGCAGAAGGTGATTCTCTCGTAGGGATAGCGAGTTCAGGATTTCATTCGAATGGATTTTCTTTGGTGAGAAAAATTCTCGATACAAAAAATGATGATCTGGATTTAAAACGTGCGTGTCTTGTTCCTACAAAGATATATGTGAAAACTATTACATCACTTTTAAAAACACATTTTAGTTCCATTAAAGGAATCGCGAATATTACGGGTTCCGGTTTTTTAAATATCCCGCGTATCAATGATAAATTTGATTATCATGTAACGGCTGCACCAGAACTTCCAAAATTCATGAAAGAAGTTTGTGATTTTAGCGGGCTGGATAATAATGAACTTCACCGTACTTTCAATATGGGAGTGGGGATGGTTGTGGCCACGCAAAGTCCGGATGAAATGATTTGTGAACTTGCCCGTCTTGGTGAAAAAGCTTTTGTCATTGGGACTGTTAAAAAAGGTTCTGGGAAAATTTTCTTAAATGCCACTGAACTTTAATGCTTTGTGGTTACAAAAAGTCTAGTGGCACCTTTTAGATAAGGGCGAATTCGGAGAAGAGCTGGCCTGTGACTTGCTGGATTCCGAAGAGGACTGTCAGGATTTCGTCCTGTGTTCTTTGGAGCTGGTAGTATCTTTTTTCAAGAGTGTTGATGGCCGTTAGTACTTTTGAAATGTCGACTGTTAATGTTTTTCCTTCATCTACACTTTTAGCAAGCATGGTTAAGTAATTTAACTGGTCGTTGTAGTTTTTGCTGTTTGAGATGTAGTTAGATCGAAGGTTCACTAATCTTTTGTATTGTTCTGAGATGGAGTATTTTGCGTCAGCAATCGCAGCTTCACGTTCTGATTTTTTTGAAGCAAGGGCCGCTTCAGAAGCTTTTGTCATGTAGTGACCGCTGACTCCCAATGGAATTGAGATTGAAATGCCGACACTGTTAGTGCGGCCGTCGTAGCTATTTGTAGATGACGTTTTATCTGAGTAAATACTTTTTCCTGCGTTTACTGAGAGAGAAATTGAAGGGCCTAAACTTCCCTTAAGTGCTTTTAAATTAAATTCTGCCATCTGCACGTTTAAGTTACGGCGGATTACTTCCGGGCCGTTTGTCAGTGCAAGGTTAATGGCATCGTCAGCTGAAGCGGGAATGTGTAGTGTTCCGATTGTTGTATCCAGGTCATCCAGATTTTCCGACGGTGGAAGAGTCACTGTGTATTCGAAAGATTCTTTTTGCAGTTTGAGAGCGTCGTTTAACTGACCAAGTTCCTGCTCGGTCTCAGTGATTGTGCTTTGAAGGTTATAATCGTCACTGACTTTTTCAAATATTTTAAGGAATGATAATGCCGTTTTGTTGTAAGCAATTTGTGCGTTTGAGTTTGCAAGGGATACGAAAATATTAACGGCCTGGTTGGCAAGACCACCACGCGTATTGGGAATGAGTGAGTCTGATGTATTGTAAGCAGCAGCTGTCGCGGCCTCGCTTGCTTGTTCAGCTTTGTATCTATAGTAACCGGATTTCCCGTCATAAATATTTACGTTTAACGAAACTCCGCAATCACCACTTGCTCCTTTAGAAGGAAGTGCAGCGGACCCATAATAAGTCGTGCTTCCTGCGCTGTATGAGCCGGAACAATTTACTGAAGCTTTTGGGTACATATCTGCTTTAGTTGCAAGCGTTGAGTAATGAATCGATTCAAGTAACTCATTTGTTGAAACAGTTTTAGGATTGTTTTTTACAGCGATCGCAATTGATTCTCTTAAACTTCTCGGTAAATTTTCAGCAGCTGATATTGATCCGCTGGCGATTAAAAGAGTCGATAAAATGATAGCTGATACTTTCATAAGGATTCCATCTGGACAAAGTTATATAGATGATAATATGTGATTTTAAGAGGACGAGGGGGATCTGGGAAAATTATATAAGGAGAGTGTCTAAATGTTAGACAGTATGAATGAGGGGTGATCTGGAAATTACACCACAAATTAACTTAACGTTTTATCCATCTCTAGAGTATATTTAGAATATGTATAAATATCTCAATCTATTTTTATTGGGCGTTTCATTAAACGCTTTTGGTGCACATGCGAACCCCTCCGAATTACATATTGT
>JACMNL010000127.1 GCA_014378525.1 Bacteriovorax sp. | reverse complement strand
AGGAACATAGTGCCCAGAGAAAACTTGTCGTGGAAAATGGTCGACTCCGTCTTTTGTCGCCTCAGGATCTGGAGTGAGCGTGTTCATCAATGAATAATCTGCCAATGGTGCAAGGTCATTGAGTGTTTTCACAAGAAGAGAAGATCTATTTATCGTATTCAAATGTCTTCCTTAATAGAATTATTTTTTAATTTAGACGAATTATATATTAACAGTAAAAACAATGATCGACTGCCTTTTTATAGTTTGCACCTGATACAAACTTAAATCCGGCCATCCACCAGTCTCGTCTTCTCTCAATGTATTCGTCAGTATATTTTGGCAAAAAATTCTCACTATAAAAAAAATTAATAATTTTCTAAAAAATCCATCGGATTTTTTTCAAACTCTTTATAGTTATCAACTGTGATCATTATAAGTTTTGCTTCGGGAAATTTAACTTTAAACTTTTCTAAACCTTTCGGTGATTTTTTCCGTCCACTTTTTACCTCTATGCCATAGAGTCTTCTTCCTTTCTTTAAAACAAAATCAACTTCATCACTTCCCTCTCTCCAATAATAAAGAGATTCATCAGTTCGAACCAATTGTGCTCCAACTACTAATTCAAACACGCGACCAAGTTCTTCTTTTTTATACTCGTCTAATATCTCTAGATAATAGAGGCAAGGGGCCAAAGGTAATATCTTTGGAGTTGAAGATTTAGTGATAACTTTTTTAGCTGAATATTTTTCTAACACTTTTACAAGAAAAGCTCCTTCATAGAGACTTAAATAATATTTGATAAGCTCAGTGTTCCCCTTATCCTGAAGCTGCCCTAGGAGCTTTGTGTAACTGATTTCTTGGGCCGGATAGGACATAATTATTTCGAAGGCCTGTTTAAAGAGGGCCGGACTTTTTACAGCATGATATTGTAAAATATCTTTTTCAATGACTGTTAGAATGATTGATTGTTTTACATATTTTGCCCAAGCATCACTATCTTTAAAATTATACGAACCTGGATAGCCTCCAAATCTTAAAAAATCTTCAAATGATAAACCATAGGCCTTCTTCGATTCTTCGTGATTCCAATGATAGGCCTTATGAAGCTGAAATCTTCCAGTTAAGCTTTCTGTTAAACCTTTTTGAATCTCTAATGAACTTGATCCGAGCAATATACAAGGGAATACTTTTTTATTTCTTTTATCTTCATCCCAAAGCTTTTTTATAACTGCTGACCAATTCTCGCATTTTTGGATTTCATCGATCACTAGTATTTTTTTTTCACTTCTGGCCTTTGACCATATTTCTAATATCCAATTAGAAGTGGCGTTGAATACTTCGTCGGCACTATAAAAAAGATATTTTTCAGAATGATTTTCTTCGAGATATTTTAAAACCGTAGTTGTCTTACCTACTTGCCGAGGCCCAATAATCACTTGCAATAGACCATTTTGAAGCGCCAATGATTCGCTTAATTTTGTTGAAAAATCTAAATTAATGATTTTTTTCATATCACGAGGATACCCTATCAAATTCACTAGGTCAACCTATCAAGAAACATTAGCTCGGTAAGTTATTGATATTACCCACACAGGTGTCGAATGCATGAGAGAGAATGATTTTTTCTAAATTAAAAGCAGTACGTAAAATGTTGCTGGAACTTCTTCGATATTTCGAACTTACTTTTTCTTCTTGGCCGGCTTAAAACCTTTCCCACCCGTCACCATCGCCAGAATTAATCCCACAATCAAACTCCCCATCGTATAGCGCATCACATACCAAAAAGACTCATCGATAAAACCCTGGCCGAAGAATTTTGGGAATGAACCCACGAAGTAGCCCTTCGACAAAACGTTCCACCAGTCTAACTGCCCGATGAGTGGATACGATGGCCTGAAGTAAAGGCCGGTTGCTGTTGCAGTGAGTGTAACGAGAAGAATGACGAATAGTTTTTGCATGAGTCAATTATCCATTATTTTAAAAATTTTACATCAAAAAACTATCCATTAATTTCTAAAATTCGTATGCTTTCCCCATGAAAATTAAAACGCCGTTGTTCTCTTTGTTACTTCTTTTAGTATGCACGAATGCTTTTGCAGACAATGTCTTCATCAAAACACCGGAGCTCAATGGAAAACTTACTGCACCAGCTGTTTTAAATTTAACTGACTGGCAGACCATCATGAGCTGTCACTTCGACTACAAAGGCTCACGTAAAGAGTCTGTGAGATACCCGCAGACAATCGTGAAGAGTCTTGGAAATAATGAGTACTCACTTTTCATTAAAAAAGGATCTTTGTCGGAAACTCTTCCGGGCTGGAGACTTCTTACTTGTGCCTATAAAATTCTATTAATCGGAAAAAACTCTGAACTCAATAATCGCAGTGTATTCGGCGAAATCTTTTTAATGGGCCAGGAACACGGCGAGATGAGTGCTGATGAATTAAAAGATATCCAGAATAAAAACTTCGTTGCAAAAATTCTTTCTGATAAAACTCAAGACTTAAAAATTGCCATCGCTCCCGAGGGCGGCATTGTCGCTGAGTAAAATACAACAACAAATACTGGCATTAATTTTTTGCCTGTTCTCCGACGTTACCCTGGTGGCGTGGCTTTATTTTAAGGCCAGCAATTATAATCGTTATACGCGTCTGTCAGGCGCCGTCATGGACTCTCCAGACTTCCAGTTTCAGATTTACGGAATTCTTCTGCAAAGTATGACCTTTGCCCTGCTGCTTTTTTTAGTCGCACAGTTTATCGTCTACATTCTTGCATGGAGAAATTTCAGGTCAGCTTATTTGTATTTGAAGTTTTTTGCAGTCTTTGGATTTGCCGTCGCGGGATACATCACACTTACGGCCACTTTTTTCGGAATTGTTCCGCTAATTATTTATCTTTTTGGTTATTATATTTTCGCCAGAAGCTTTAAAGAATTGACGGCAGAAATGCGAAGCCGGCCCCAATCGACCATACCACTATAGAAAAAATTGTTATTCGTTTTGACCATAAACGGGCACTCGTACACGCGCGCGCTTCATCGGGGTCTATCGGGCATGGAAGAGATTTAGCTCTGTATTGCATGAATGCACTTATCGCCAGCATGATAAAAGATCCGCCGAAGACCAGTGGTTTATTTTCAGAAAGCCAGATGAGCGCCGGAAAGGCCGTCACAAGTCCCATCATCGCAGCACCAAGACCTATCGACACAAAAAGCGCAGGAAGTGCACAACAAACAAGTGTGCTCATCGAAGTGAATAAACTAAAAAAAGAAATCCAGATATTTTTCTGCAGTTGATTACTTGATTTCAATTTTTTCAACTCCGTAACCTGAATCTTTTAATATCTTTTCGATTTTATCATTGGGAAGTTTCTGGTCATCCTTTAGTTCAAGACTGACTAAGTGTTTTCCCAAATCCACGTTTACGCTCTTGACTCCTTCTTCATTGAATTTTTTTGTAATTCCCTGCGAGCAAAAAGCGCAGACCATTCCTTTAACTGTTACATCGATTTTTTCACCGGCAAAGGCGGATATTGAAAACAACGATATTAAAATTAAAAACTTTTTCATATCTCTCTCCTAAAAATGAACCATAAAATTAAATTGAGCATCACCTTTTGAACTCACACCAAACTCTGTCAGGACATTGTGATAAAAAAGCCTGATGAATGGAGTGAGCTTAAATTCTTTGACGTCTTTATTATTGTGATCGGCCTGCAGAATAAACCATGAATTGATTTCGTTAAACTCTGCAAGATAGGGAGCAAATCCCGCGCGGGCCTTCGTCTGATAAATATTTTTACTGCTATTTTTATGATCGATTAATACATCTTCCCTGAATGAAACGTAGTATTTTCTCGACTCCCAGTCAGTTTCAAGAGCAGCACCAGAAACACTTTTAAGTGAGGAATTTATTTTTTCTCCACCGTGACTGGCACTCAGGTAAATATTGGCCTGAGAGTCCAGTTCGTTCCATCTTTTCAAAA
The DNA here is from genome assembly GCA_014378525.1 of Bacteriovorax sp. Classification (GTDB taxonomy): domain Bacteria; phylum Bdellovibrionota; class Bacteriovoracia; order Bacteriovoracales; family Bacteriovoracaceae; genus Bacteriovorax. The sequence goes on along the minus strand of JACMNL010000127.1, from coordinate 11,916 downwards.
GATAATTAAACTGTGGCATATAAAAAGTGCGCTCACCTTCTTTCGTATCAAGCCTCAGGTAGCGCGCCGTCAGTGAGTAATTTGAAGTAAAACTATGAGTGAACATCCAGTCACTCATCTCCTTACTATTCCAGGTCATGATGGAGTAAGACCCTGCAAATGCCACCGGGTGGGCCTCTGCGCGCGCTATAAAAAGCGATAAAAATAATCCGATAATTGTGCTCAAGCCTGCCTCTTGTTATGATATTTTGATTATACCAGACATACGTCACAAACTTAGGGTTTGTGACGTATACGTTTCAAAGGAGCTTTTTTGCCTGACCTTAAAAGTTTAACGGAGGAGGAGTTGATGCTCCGATACCAGACTTACACACCGGACGAAGCTTATGCAGCTTTCAGCGAACTTTATGGACGCTACAGTCAGCGTGTGTTTAATTTTTTAAATAAGAAACTGAAAAACCAGGCAGACAGTGAGGATTTACTCCAGAGAGTTTTTATCAAGATTCACGAAAGTAAACACCAGTACAAAGAAAAGTATAAATTCGAACAATGGCTTTTTGTGATAGCGAGATCCCAGGTACTGGATCACTTCAGGGCCGCTAAAAGATACGATGCCCGAATAAAAAATTCCGGCATGGTTGATACCTCTGATCTGGTTTATGCCGAAGAAAGTGACCTGCGTTCACAGCTGGATTCAGACCAGCATGAACTTCTCGAAATGAAATTTATCGATGAACTTTCTTACCAGGAAATTTCAAAGATCGTAAATAAGAGTGAAGTGTCACTCAGAAAGTCTGTCAGCAGACTAGTGAACCGTCTAAAAAAAGGTGAAGCAGTATGAGCAACATTCCAGCATCTATAGATGAAAAAATTAAATCTGATATCCATAACAGGCTTCATCCAAATATGAGCTTTTTGATTTCTAAAATATTTGCCATTCACCTGGCCACTGCTGTTGTGACACTATCTGTTTGCCCGCAGTTTGGCCTCTCCGCTTTCAAAATGAACTTTAATTTAATGAATTCGTTTATGGTTTTCGGAATGCCTGCCTGTAATTTTCTCTGCGGATTGTTCTTCACAATGACTTCAACAGTTATGGCCGCTGTCATTTTAAAGCGCGATGAAATTCGAGTACTAAAATTTCACAAGACCCTGGCAGCTTCTCTTTTAATACTCGCTTCAATAGGATTTTTTGGAATCATGAACCCCAACTTCTTTTTAGAGTTTTCGTTCTTATGGCTTTTAGGTGCAATTTTAGGCGTAGTCCTCACTCTCGAAGTGAGTTCAAGAATTCTGGCGCGCGCTTAACCGAAATTTGGAATAATAAATTTCGTTTCCTGCGGCATCGTCCAGTCCGGAAGCTCTCTGTTTTTTCCCTGAAGTACATTTTGTCCTGCCAGAGCTAAAATAAATGAGTCGAAAGCACGCGGATTTTTCACGAGAATTTCCAGGTCGTGGTTGTAGATAAAGATATCGAGTTTCTGCTCGATTTTTTTAATCGTTTCAAGTCGCACTTCAATCCCTAAATCGATATCAGATAACATTGCCACATCCTTTTTAAGGATGATTTTCGACCTTAAAAGTTCAACCAGGATGATCTGCTCATTCGCTTCAAAAAGCTCAACCTGCTGGGGAAAATGGCGTTTAATATAGTTGAAACGATAGAGCACCATCAGTGAAACGTTTCCGAACGAATCGAAAGATGTGTTAAACATTTCCAGAATCTGGTCGTAGTAATATTTCCAGACCCAGAAATCCAGTGTTCTGTTCCAGTAAGGTAAAAAACCTTTTTTAAGACGTCTTTTAAAAGAACGCGACAGTAAATGGTGGGCCGTCTCTTTTAAGAAGATATCGCGGTTATAAACGATCTCGTCGGCCTTATTTCTTTCCTGCTCATACTTTTTTGGATTCGTGCTGATAAGTTTCTGGTCTTCATCAAGCAGGTCTTTTATTTTTTCGCGAACGGCCTTCACGGCCTCTTCAGGGTTCGCACTTTCACTGGCAGGTTTTGACAATGGAAAATCGACCACCAGTTTTTTAACATTGAAGTTGTTAATCCAGGCGTGAATGGCATCATCGTTATCCAGCGCTTCTTCATCCTTAACAGACAATAGTGATTTCAAAAACCATCTGCTGCTATCGGGATAGTATTCAATCAGGCAGAAATAAAAATTATCATTCCTCCCGCCTTTCATGCTTAAACTTCCGATGTTGTTAATATCCATTAAAGGGGTTTCTCCACATTAAACGGCAGACGTTTCATTTGAAACTTACTTAACAATTGATCGATATACTCGCGGTCATTTGAATGGTGAGTGATAAGGAAACATCCTCCTCCACCTGCTCCGCAAATTTTCATTCCGAAATGCTGTGATTGATCCTTTAACACCATATGAAGCTGGTTCATGTTCGGAGTTAATATTCCCGGAAATAATTTTCTTCTTTCTTCACCTTCCGCAGCGATTAATGGAATCAGTTCTCCATAATGTTTATCGCGGATCGCATGCAGGGCCTTGTGAGATAATTTTGCAATTTCTCCCAGACCTTCTCTCACGTGAGCTTCTTTATTAAAAAATGCTTTATAAACTTCCCAGTTATTGATCCCTGAGTTTCTCGTCTCGCCAGAATAAACAAGTGTAATGTTATTTTCTAAAACGTTTTTTAATTCTTCTGTATATAGCTGCTCAACTGATACTGATCCCGGTTTTGGAACAAGTCCTAAAACTCCACCAAATAAAGCAGGATAATAATCCTGGTATCCGGCCGGGCAATCGATGATCAATGCTTCGATGCCATTAACTTTTTGAATCGCTTCCACTCTATCAAAAGATTTTCCCAGGAATTTTGCAATGGCAGAGTAACAAGTCACTCCCATCGCTGAACTTCCACCAAGCCCTGCTCCCGGAGGAGAACCAGACTCAAGCTCCATGCGGATACCTTTATTAAGTCCAAACAGATTTAGAATATGGCAGATGAAAGTTAAATTTCCAAAAAAGTTTTTTTGAAGATGCTCTGATGTGAAGTCTGATGATTTAAATTTATCAGTCGTATTGTAATCTTTCGAAACAATTTCAACGCCGTCAAAATCTATTGGTGTAATGGTTACTTTAGCTTTCAGAGATGTCGCTAAATTTAACGTCACAACATTGGGAAGAATAAGATTGATGGGAACAAGATCTAATGTTCCCCCCAGAAGATCTACGCGTACTGAACCTTCAACTGTTACTGCCTGCTTACTCACCGTACACTCCAATGTAAGGAAGCTCGCGGTAGCGGCCATCGTAGTCCAGTCCATAACCGATGACGAACTTATCTTCGATATCAAATCCAAGATAATCGACCGGCACTTCAATTTTTAAGCGCGCACGTTTTAATAAAAGCGAGCACAGCTTTAAACTTTTTACGTTTTTTAATTTAAAATGTTTTAGTAAAAAACTGATCGTTAATCCGGTGTCGACAATGTCTTCAACTAAAATAACATTTTTCCCAACCAGAGATTGTTTCACGTCTAATCGGAAACTCACTTGCCCGGTACTTTCTGTTCCTTCGTATGAACTTAATGAAACCATTTCAATCTGAACGGGAACATTTATGTGACGAACTAAATCCGCGCAGAAAATAAATGAACCGTTTAATACGCACACAAGAACAACTTCCTGTCCGGCATAATCGCGGTTGATCATCGCTGCGAGTTCTTTGACTCGTGATTGAATTTTGTCTTCGGATAAAAATACACCGATCTTTGCAGAGGTAGTCATCCTAAAATCCTTGATATTTAGGGAGTGATAATACCTACAAGTGTACTATAAATTCTGTGTTTTGGAACGAGACTCGTTCAAATTCACAAAGAAAGCGAGCTGATCCTGATCTTCGCCGAAGAAATCAGCGTGAGCACGGCAACGTGCCTCGTATAAATCAGTCTCTCCAACTAAAACTTGCTCTTGTTGCTTGGGATTTTTTCTGAAAGTTTTAGAAGCAGGTGCACCACATACTGTACAAATCGCCTGGATTTTTAAAACACTGTCAGCGATCGCTAATAGATTGGCCATTGGACCGAATGGTTTTCCCATGAAGTCCTGATCAAGACCTGCCATGATGACACGAATCCCGCGACGGGCAAGTTTCTCGACAACGACAGAAATATTTTCATCAAAGAACTGCACTTCATCGATCGCTACAACTCTTGTCGAGTCGTAAACTTTTTGCAGAATTTCTACTGATGTATTAACTGGTGTCGCTTCAATTGAAAGTGATGAGTGAGAGACAACTTCTGTTTCGTGGTAGCGGTTGTCGATGGCCGGTTTGAAAATCTGGACTTTTTGGCGAGCAATTTGTGCTCTCTTTACTCTTCTGATTAGCTCTTCAGTTTTACCTGAAAACATCGGGCCGCAAACGACCTCAATACTACCAGAGCTCCCTGGCATACCTGCAAACAGAGTCATAAATTTCTCCCCAAAATGTCTCAAAAATATCTAAAACGTGTGTGTGTTTTTTATCATGGCCCGTGCCTTTGAAAGTTGCAATCTAGATTGGCCTTCAAATTCTGACATCAATAAAATTTGAACTATTTTCGTAATTTACATTAGGGATATGAGAAGTGTGAAGTAAGACGCAATGAGTATTGTGAGAATAAACATGATAAAAAGTGGAGTAATCAGCACTAAAAAAGCTTGCGTACCTGTAAAGTTAAGCTTTGCTTTGAGGCCTACGAATAAGTAACAGGCCATCGTAATTAAGCTTAATACATTTCCGAAAATCGGGATGATTAAAAAAATGTTGGCCGCAAAAATTGAATTTAATAATTCTTCAATTTCTGTATCGAGAGAACGCTCCCCCGAGTACTCAAAAATCTGAGCGTAAAATCGTAGTATGAGTGCCCAGAATTTAAATCCCAGTTGAAATAAAAATGGATAAAAAATTACTTCGAACAAAGTCATCATCAGACTGATTTTCTGGAACGTAACACTGATTGAATCAGAAATGAGATGAGTGAAGCTTTGTGAACTCGAAACGTACTCGTAACTGATAACACCTAAGTACATCGCAAAAATAGAATAAAAAGCGTAGATTAAATGCAGTGACCACGAAATCCCCATGATCTCCAGATAACCAATTCTCTCCCCGTCCTCAAGTTTGTGAGTTGGGTGTAAAAAAGTCTGGAAATAAAGTGAGAACGTTTCAATCATTTTTTTGCTGCTACAAAATAGTCTTCATATTTAATACTGAATGGAAGTTTAGCACCTACGTAATGATGAATCATAATTTTCTGATCTAGGTCTACGATAGTGGCCTCATTCTCATCAAGGATAACACTCAAATTTCTGTTCTCAAACTGAACTCTCAGGATATTTTTCCTGAGTATTTCACTAGGACTTATATTGAGCTCTTCAACCATGCTTCCTTCGGTCTTAAAAAACTCAATGAGACGCTTGAATTCCAGCGCACGGATGCCGGCCTCTGTGTACTTTACATTTACAGGCAGAACTTTAAAAAGCTCCTTATCTTCGATTTTAACCTCTTCAGTCTGTCCTTTGTAGAAGGTAATCTTGAATTTGAATTCTTTTTCTTTCGGAAGAACTTTTTTAAGCCAGAAGTCCTGTACGTTGACGAAAAAATACTGGGCGTCCTCTGGTTTCAGCTGATAAATAACATTGTCCAGACTGCTCTTTAAAAAATACCCGTTTTCCTGCCCGTATTTTTTGTATACTTCCAGGGTATATAAACGGTTATCCCTGTCGTGCACTTCGAATTGCGAAAGAGCTTCATCAAGAAGTTTCGGATCGGCAGGGTAATAAAGATTTTTTCCTTCCAGTTTTGTTAGAAATCTCAGGAAAGAAATCCAGTTCTCTTCGAAATAAGCGATTCCTTTAGGCGCAGCAGGATTGGTTGTCGAGTTTTCAAAATTAACCGAGTATTTTTTATTTCTAAAAGTTGAAATCGTAATGTTTTTAAAATTAATTTTATCCTGAGTATAATTAAAATCTTTAAACACCCTGGTGTCGTAGAAGTACTTATTTGTCAGAAGAAAAATCATTTCCAGTCGTTTGTATTTAGCATCTGATTTTTTATATTCTTCATCTGTCGCATAAGCTCCCGGATCCGGTGATTCATCGTTAACAATGACGATCTGTGACTTATTGTCGCGGGTAACCTGCATATAAAAGGACTGATCGTAATCAAGCTTTTTACCCAGAGTAAAAGTCGCTTCACCTTTTTCAAATTTAAAAGTCATCTTCATCGTAGGATCAGGAACATAAAAGCCAGCTCCGACTTTGTTCACTTCATCCTGGTTTAAAAAAGTCTTCACTTTCTGCGACGATAAAATCGTGAAAAATTCCCCGAGCCTGTCTTTAGAAAGTTTCAGTCCGTTATCTTTATCAAAGTAAAATTCACCTTTTTTTTCAAAGTTCAGTTTCACACCCTGGATGGCCTTGATGTCACCAAGCTTTTCCATATCAAGCAGCGCCGTTTTTTTAGCAGTTAAAGCTTCATTGATGGCGTTGCTTCTTTCTTCAAAAAGATACGTTGCTCCGATGGCAATCACCAGCACCAGAAACAGCACGAGGTTTTTATGTTTGAGAATTTTTTCTTTCATGTATTGCCTTATCTATCTCGTTTTCTTCGGTACATAAAAATCGCCAGTCCAAAAAGTGCCAGTGGCGAAAATAAAACAGAGAAGTAAAAAATAATTCCCATCTGCGGTGCCGAAATAAAAATCGGTTCACTCTGGATGATCGGAAGGTTAAATGAAATCAGACGGTCTTCACCGGCAAGCCAGGAAAGTGAGTTGATGAATAAAGCATAATTATTCCCGAACTTCACATAGGCGTTGATAACAAAAGTTGAATTACCGAATGCGACGATTTTATTTTCCGGACTTTCATACGTCACCATCAAAGGCAATGGTCCCGGATGATCTGCTTTCGCTGTATAGGTCATGTCCTGTGCGGCCATTTCTTTTATACTCGTCTCTCCCCATGAATCAGGAAAAGGTGTTGAAGCGGTGACAACAGTGACCGTACCTTTTACATCGGGAAGAACATCGTCAGGAATCGGTTCAATCGATGAAGTCAGCGGAAAAAAGACCTGTCCTTTGAAATTTTTTGTAATCTCACTTTGCTGAAATTCCTGAACGAGAGGTATTGATCCGTTAGATCCATTGACAAAACTTTTGCGGTCGACGACCAGGTCATTCCTGATATCAATTTTGTAATGTGAAATAAGATTTCTAAGTGCGCCCTGATTGTCACCGTTTAAATCGGGATCAATGGCCACCAGAAGATTTCCTTTTCTCTCCAGGAATTTTTTTACAACGTTAATCTCAGATGGCTGCAGTGAAGTTTTTGGACCCCAGATAACCAGGGTTTTAGCATCAAAAGGAACTTCCTGCGTCGTCAGTAAATTTATCGGACGTATATCCACGGCAGAGTTTTTTACGGCCTCAAAGATAAATTTCAGACCTTCATTTTCTTTTGAATTGATGTCACCTTCGTTGTGACCCTGGACAAAATAAACCACAGGATCATTCGCTCGCGAGATTCTGATCAGCCCGTTGGTAATGTTCAGCTCATCTCTATCCGTAACTTTTTGCCTGCGTCCATTATATTCGATCACCAGAGTGGCAGCATCGCTGATCTGATAGTCCCCTACTAAATCCGGGCGTACATCAATATCAATTTTTTCAATCTTTATCGTTGGCTTTTCTATGCGGTAATAATCAAGTAAGGCCATCCATACCAGTGAATCACTTTTTCTGGCAAACATTTTAAATGTAACCGGCCCTTTCATTTCTTTAAGAACATTCCGGCTTTGTTCCGTCAGTGAATTTAATTTAATAACTGAAAGATCAACCTGTTTGGGGTGTTTATACGCCCAGTAGTTCGCGACCCCAAAAATACAAAATAATAAAGCGAAGAAGACCAGCGTTTCCTGCAATTTTTTGAAGTGATGGCTTTGGTAATAAACTCCAAGTGTCGCTCTGTTAATAAAAATTAAAACAAGAGTCAGACCCAGAGTCACTGCAGTCACGGCCAGATCGAGAGTAAGTGCATCCGGAATGGAAATCCATAGCGCGATGACGACAAGATAAAGAATGCTGTTGATGATGGTTAATAGAATGTTGTACCAGTTTTTCATTTTCATTTATTCATCCCTACCATTTTCTCGACTGAAGCGACTTCAGTGTTAATAAAAAGAAAAATGCCAGGAAAGAAATGAAATAAACAAAACTGTAAGACCGAAGAAGTCCTTTGGTAAAACCTTCGTAGTGAAAAGGAATAGTCATATACTGAATCATTAATGCAAAAATATAATTGTTAGTGGCGTTCACTGAAATCACCAGCAGCATTGAACCTAAAAGAATACAGAATGTAAGAAGACTCGCGACAATCTGATTGTCGGTTAAGCTCGAGCAAAATAACCCGACTGAAGTATAGGCCATTACAGATAGGCCAATCCCCAGATAAGAACTCCCGACAACTCCCCAGTCACTGTAACCGGAGAAAGCAAGAATCACCGGGAACAACAATGTCAGCGACAGCATAAAAAACACCATCAATATATTTGAAATAAATTTCCCGAGAATAATCTGCATTTCAGTCAACTCAGAACGCAAAAGCAGATCAAGAGTATGCTGTCTTTTTTCTTCAGCAAAAGATCTCATCGTGATGAGCGGGCAAAGAAAAATAAAAATAAAATTGATGTTTCCGAAAATAGGAATGATCACTCCCTGGGTCATCGTCGTCGTCGTCATCTCTTTGGACTGAAGAAGGTAGTTAAAAAATAACCAGCCCATCATCAGTGAAAAAAGTCCGGCCAGGATATAAATCAGCGGTGAGGAAAAAGCGTCTTTTAATTCCTTTTTAGCAAGGATCGCTATTTTTTGTGTGTACATCATTCGTGAATCCGTTTGAATAAATCTTCCAGGTCACTGCGCTCTTCGTAGAATTCCAGTAATCCGATTGATGAATCACTGAGGAATCGCGCCAGTTCCGGACGAATATCGTTTTTGCCTTTTGTGGCAATTCTTAAAATTGTATTTTTATTTTCACGGTCCTGCTCGAACGTGACTGTTTCAACTGCAAATGTAGACTGAAGTTTCTTTTTCGCTTCTTCAGAAAAATTCATCACGCGAGCTTTTACACTCATATTGGTTTTTAAATCAGAAAGGATCGTATCAATCGCGCCTGACACAACAATTTTACCCTGATTGATTAAGGTAATTTCAGAACAAAGTAATTCTACATCGTGAAGCTGGTGAGAAGAAAATAAAATTGTGTGGTCATTTTTTAGTTCATTGATGAGCGCTCTGATATCTGCAATCGCAACCGGATCAAGTCCGACTGTCGGTTCATCGAGAATTATAATTTCCGGCGAATGAACAATTGCCTGCGCAATCCCTACTCTCTGCTGATAGCCTTTTGAAAGATTTCCAATCAAACGATTCTGAACATCAGTGAGTCCGGTTTTTTTCATCACTTCTACGATATGATTGCTGGAACCCGTGTAAGCATAAATGGAGAAAACAAAATTTAGATAGTCTTTCACCGTCATGTTCGGATAAACAGGTGGATGCTCCGGAAGAAATCCAACTTTCCCGTTCACAATAAATTTTCCGCTGGTCTCTGGAATGAGTCCGCTTAAAATTTTCATCGTCGTCGATTTACCTGCGCCGTTGGGACCTAAAAATCCGTGAATGCTTCCCTTTTTCACAGAGAATGACACGTTATCTAAGGCCATGCGTCCCGGATAAACCTTGCATAAATTTTCTATCTCAATTGCTAATTCCATAGGACCACGTGGTGTAAAATTGGTAAAAATGCCAATAAAAGAAGACTAATGCTTAAAATCGTAACAAAAATTACAGCAATTGAAAAAATTTTAGTGTAAATTTATTGCTATGAATATAACCGAGCGTTTCCAATTTTTTACAAAAAAAGCAGACAACATCGTCATCTCTACTCACATCATTCCTGATGCTGACGGGATAGGATCTGAAATTGCTCTTTGTCTTGCAATGAGATCTCTCGGTAAAAATGCCATCTGCGTAAATGAAGAACCTCTTCTCGAGCGCTATAAATATCTCGATCCCGATGACGTCGTTATTTCCCGCGCTGATTATTTAGAATTTTATCCTGAAGCTGAAATAGATCTCTTCATCGTAACTGATACCAATTCACTTGAACGCATCGGCGATGGAATGAAAGCAATTGCTCAAAAGGCACCAAGTTTATTATTTATTGATCACCATCCTTGCCCGAAAGAAGTGATGGCAGAAAACTGCATCGATACCAGTAAAGCTGCAACCGGTGAACTTGCAGGCGAACTAATTATGTCATTAGGTGTGCCACTTAACCGTGAAATGGCCTTGCCTTTATACACGGCCATTCTTATTGATACATCAAGCTTTAGATATCCGACTGTAACCGGAAACACACATAGACTGATTGGAAGTCTAATGGATACCGGAGTCCGTCCGCCTCATGCCTACAACATGATTTACGGTACAAAAAAAATCTCATACATGAAGCTGCTTGGAAAAGTTTTAGCTTCAGCTCATACAACGAAAGATGAAAAAATCGCATGGCTTACGATCACTGATGACCTGCTGGAAAAATTTCACGTTGATTCAGAAGATACTTTAGCATTCATCAATCACCTTCTCGTTCTCGATAACATTAAAGTTGCCATCATGTTCAGAGAAATGGGTACTGAAATAAAAGTTTCCCTGCGCTCAATCGGCACAGTCGATGTCGGAGTCATGGCCCGCGCTCTTGGCGGTGGCGGACACGATCACTCGGCAGCGGCCATCATCAAAGGAAGTCTTGATACTGTTATCAAGCCTACCGTGGAAAAACTTCACGAGATGCTCCTGCATGCTGAAGCTAAAGAGACCCTTAAGGCCCACTCATTGTAGTTCCGCCCCTTAATTGCAAAAAAGTAATGATTATTTTTAATGATATTAACTCCATGTCGGGCTATAAAACATGTAGTCCAAAAAAATTAATTGAATCCGCGGAGGATCATTATGAAACATTCTGGTAAAATTTTAGCACTTCTATTTTCTCTGGTTTTTGCTGGACAGGTCTTTGCTCAGGATGCTTCTGCACTAAGCTTAAAAGATAACATGAAACAATCAGGAATTTTATTTAAGCAAGTTGCTACATCAATCAACGATGCTTCAAAAAATAAAGATAATGCCGCTGCTGTTTTAAAAATGATCGGATATTTTGAAGCTGCTAAAAATCAATCACCCGATTCAACGACAAATGGCTCACTATCAGATTACCAGTCGATGATTGGAGAAGAAATTACAAACCTAAAAACTCTTCAGGCCGCTTTCGTTGCCAATGATAACGTGACGGCATTAGCTGTTCTTCAAAAGATCAATAATCTAAAGAAAGAAGGACACGATAAATACAAATAGTCTCAATCTCTATCCTGATATTCGTAAAGGCCGGTGAATACCGGCCTTTTTTGTCTAAACTTTTGACAATCTCCCTGTAAAGCTTTCAATTTATCAGTGTAGAACTTATTCTTTGGTTATGATTACAGGATGAAACTCTCAAGATTTTTTATTCTTTTATCAGTATCCTTGCCCTTCCGTGTAAAGGACATTCCAGTATAACCAGAGCTGAGTATTTAGAGACCATAAAAACTGTTGGTTCAATCTACATTCCCATCGTAAAAGAAGCTGGTGGAAAATTAAAAATTTTATCTATGTGGGAAAGCACTGTCATAAATGCTTCTGCAGAAAGAGATAATTCGACTAAAGACTAAATGATCCACTATCAGATACAAGTGATTCAAGCGGTATTTGTTCAAAAAAGAATGGCGATTCTGTCGGTTTAAGACCTGACTGCTGGTTCAATCCCAAAGAATAATTTCCTCAGGCCCTGCTTGTTGTATAGAGAATTT
>JACMNL010000126.1 GCA_014378525.1 Bacteriovorax sp. | reverse complement strand
ACGCTGAGCTTGATTGAATGAGCTCCTTTTGACCATAAATAATCCAGGCCGTTTGTCAGAAGATATTTTCCAATCCCGCTTTTACGATACTCAGGCAGAACACCAAGTGTATTCACTTCACCAGTATTATTTTCAAACAGCAAAGTTATAAATCCGGCAATCCGTCCGTTGATAGAGACAATAAAAATGGGATGCTGAATTTTTTTAAACCCTTCTTTCATTAATTCCATGGGACCAATTGAGGTATCTGGGTTCTCTGCAAAACTTTTACAAAGTACATCGTAATACTCTTCAAATTTTTCAAGACTTAACTCTGTAAGCACAAATGGAGCTGGTATTGTTGTAGATAATTTTTTAGGCGCAGTAGAGATCAGGTCATACATTTCATAAAAAGGTACGAACCCCAGTTTTTCTAATGTCGTTACTTCAAATGGCAATGAAGAATGATATCCCATTGTGACAGCGGCATGTAGCTTGCTTTTGATCAATTGTTTTTCATAATGATGAATCAACATCGATAAAATAACTTCACTATCTGACGACCGGTTAAATCCCAAAAGCTCGATACTTGCAGAATTATGTATATTGCTGATTTTATCAATCAATACGGCCGCTGCAATTTTACGATTCTCATCGTGGATTTCAACTATGTTTTCAGGTGATGAGGCCAGTTCGAAAAAAAACCGATTTAAAAGCGCCCTGGGATACAAAGGCCTTATATGACTGGAGGCCAGAAAAGCATAAGCTTCCTCAATGTAATCAGGCGTGAGTTCCGGGAAATAAATTTTATAAGGCATGACTTATTTTTGTATCAATTCATGAATATGTAAAGAGACGCAGTCACTACTGATTACCGCGATGTCTGGAAAGAAATTCTCACATCTCATTTACACATAAAAGATATGGATAAAGTCTTTCCTGGATTTAATTTCTCCAGTAAAAAACTTGGATTAATGAAACTTTCTTGACGGATTTGCGAGCATTCATTACATTCAACCATGGCCACATCATATGAAATTATAACTGTAGGATTAATTCTTAGCGCTGATTCTTTTTCTGCAGCAGTCGCGATGGGTCTCAGACCCTTCACCAGAAAAGATGCACTGAAATTTGCCGCTTCATCAGGTGGTGCCGAAGCAGGTGTTGCTTTAATAGGTGTGCTCGCAGGAAGTTATATCATCAGCAGGTTTGCGGCCATTGATCACTGGATCGCTTTTACACTCCTCATGGCCGTTGCTCTTCATATGGCCTACGAAGGCATCATACATTTGCTGAATAAAGATAAAGAAGAAATTAAAGAAGAAATAAAAGAGTTTCATAGTTTCGGAAAAGTTTTGATTGTTTCACTCGCAACCAGTCTTGATGCATTCGGAGTTGGTATTGGATTGGGAATCGCACACAAACCAATCGTTCCTTTTATTCTCTCAATCGGTTTCTGGGCCTTTGCAACTACTCTCGCAGGAATGTATCTTGCAAGAAAATTATCGGCGAAATTCGGGCCGATTATGAACCTTGTAGGTGCAACTGTATTGGCGATCATGGCATTTGAAATGTTAAAAATTTAAGAGCGGATACAAGCTTTAAAATTACTTACGTCCGAAGATTTTTGTGAGCAGGCCTGGATTTTTTCTTTGCTTGCTCCACTGGTGATGCATTCATTCACCTGAGTCATATCCTGAATTCCGATTTTCCCGCATGCCGTAACTGCATCTGCATCGGCGCCGCTTTTTATGCAGACATTCAGATCGTGATTCTTCGTGTAGCGGATGTTGGAGCAGGCCCTGATGGTATCAGGATTCCCGGCCCACAATGCCGAAGAAGATAAAAATATTAAAGTAAAAAATGCTTTCAAATTAATTTCCTAAAATTACTCAACTAGGCACACGTTAGCTAAAAGCTTTTTCATAAAGACTCAATCGGGACATATTTCAGCTATCATGGCATACCCGGTGAAGGCAGTGTGGAAGCCTGTAAAATTTAATTTGGGTGTCCAGTTTTTAGACAGGACACCCAGGGATAAGTAGGGGGAATTTGAGGGCAGGGAGTGATTATCTAAGAGTGTAGAAATCGATATGAGTCGAATTGCATTTTCCAATTGGGGCGATTTCCTGACCTTTAGAAGTATCTGCGGTCATCACTTGCCAGCGGTCCTGCATTCCATCGTTTCCAGAAAGGTTAAATCTCGTCACTTCAAGATTTACTCTGTCACCAACATCGATATTTATCAGCAGTTTCTCAAGCGCATTCTGCGCTTTGCACGGGCTGTTGTTTGTACCGACTAATTCTACGTTTCTTCCATCAGTGTTCGTACAGTTGTTAAGAATCGCCACTCCCTGTGAAAGTGATTTAAATTCGCAAGAAGTGCTGAAGGATCCATCTGTAGCAAATAGAGCAGAAGAAAAAAGAGCGAATGCAGAAGTTATTAAAAATTTTTTCATAAAATACCTGTTGTGTTGCACGCATGATTGCGTGGTATGAAAAAAATATACTTTTTAAGAGATCTCTTGAACACGAAGCCCAACAAAGCGTTTTTGACGGGATTTGATTGGATATTTATCAGGAGTTTATGTCGTAATGACTTCTTCAACTCTTCTGTCAGGGATGAGCCAGATAAAGGCCACAACTACATAGAGCGCCAGTCCAAGGTACACTGATAAAAAAGTTGCCGGAATACCGATGATATAAATGGCGGTCGACATTTTTCCCTTTGAGTCCTGCCCGATGGCAACAGAGAGAGAAGAATCTTTTTCGTGAATAGCTAGTAATGCTCTCGTCAAAATAAAATAAGCAATCGAGCACATTAGAAGTACAAATCCATAAAGAGCAACCGGGATTGTTGCGTAATGATTTTCACCGGCCCATGAGGTAACGAAAGGAATTAGCGAAAGCCAGAATAACAAATGCGTGTTTGCCCAAAGAACGGAGCCATTCACGTTTTTTACAATCTGAAACATGTGATGGTGATTGCTCCAGTAGATTCCCACGTAAATAAAACTTAAAACATAACTAAGGAAAACCGGTGCCAGTGAAATAAGACTGTCTACGTCAGTAGCATGCGGAACTTTTAACTCCAGAACCATAATTGTGATAATGATGGCCATCACACCATCGCTGAAGGCCTCAAGGCGTCCTTTGTGCATGACGGGTGATTT
>JACMNL010000125.1 GCA_014378525.1 Bacteriovorax sp. | reverse complement strand
TAACCATTTCCGTATCCACCGTTAGGGTATCCACCGATGCCGCCGTTTCCGCCTACACCAATACCAATCCCGCCATTTGGATATCCGCCGATTCCACCGTTAGCTCCGATACCACCATTCGGGTATCCGCCAATTCCGCCGTTAGCTCCGATACCACCATTCGGGTAACCGCCGATGCTACCATTCGGGTATCCGCCGATTCCGCCGTTAGCTCCGATACCACCATTCGGGTATCCGCCGATTCCGCCGTTAGGGTATCCGCCAATTCCACCGTTAGCTCCGATACCACCATTCGGGTATCCGCCGATTCCGCCGTTAGGGTATCCGCCAATTCCACCGTTAGCTCCGATACCACCATTAGGGTATCCGCCGATTCCGCCGTTAACTCCAATTCCACCCTGGATGCATAGGATTCCGCATCCGCCTTGATTTCCCATACCCATTCCGATTCCGCCTGGGTATGCTCCACCGTATCCGCCGTTAGGGTATCCACCGATACCACCGCTAACTCCGATACCTGGCCCGTAAATTCCGCCGGCACCTGGATAACCAGCTCCGCCCATTCCCGGATATCCACCGATACCACCGCCGATTCCGCCCATTCCTGGGTAACCGCCGATTCCACCACCGATGCCTCCACCAATACCAGCTCCTGGATAACCTCCAAGACCAATACCGCCGTTTCCTAAACCAATTCCTCCACCGATACCGATGTTAATTCCACCACCGATTCCTGCTCCAGGATATCCGCCGATGCCAACTCCACCACCCATACCAGGGTATCCGCCGATTCCACCACCGATGCCTCCCATTCCCGGGTAACCACCGATTCCAATACCGCCGCCCATTCCACCGATGCCGCCCATTCCTGGGTAACCACCGATTCCAATACCGCCGCCGATTCCACCGATGCCGCCCATTCCTGGGTAACCACCGATTCCGCCGCCCATACCGGGATATCCGCCAATTCCAATTCCACCGCCGATTCCACCACCGATGCCTCCCATTCCTGGGTAACCACCGATTCCAACACCACCGCCGATTCCGCCCATTCCTGGGTAACCGCCCATTCCAATACCGCCGTTTCCTAAACCACCACCGATGCCGATGTTAATACCGCCACTGATTCCTGGATAACCGTAACCCATCATTCCTGACAGCCCCGACCCAAGACCAGCACCCAGACCTGTTCCGTATCCACCGTACCCGCCGCCGATGCCCGCACCGTAGCCAGAACCGTAATACGGCCCCATCATCCCGCCCAGCATACCTGATGAGTATCCTGCAGACTGAAATGGATTTCCGTAACCACCAAGACCGTTAGACGCGAGTCCACCGTATCCGGCATATGCTCCCATTCCGTTTCCGTTACACGACGACTGAAGAGTCGTTGCATCTGCGGGAAGAATAGGGTTAGCTCCACTTGAAATTGAATAATCTAAATATGAATTAAATCTGTTCGTACATTGTTTGAATCCTTCAGCGTATGAATTTGCCCACGCCTCTTGTGATTTATTAGCGTACTTTGCACCTAAATATGTAGCCCCTACGTATGCTAACGGTTGTGCTACGATCCCCAGAGCTTCCACCCATGGGTTAGATTCTTTTTCTTTTGCTGCAAATAAACAGTCGATACAATCGACACCTGCTGCACTTGCTGAAGCGGCGATATCCACTCTCAAACATGCGCGGTATTCATCTTGATAAGCAGGATGATTCATCCCCTCACAATCTGTAGACCCTGCTGCAAACGCTGGTGTTTCAAAGTTCATTAACAAGGTCAATGAGAATAGACCTGTGAGAACTTTCCCTTTGATACCAGGGGTATGTTTGTTGTAAAATCGCTTCATAAACGCGTCTCCAAAAAGGAATTATCGAGATTTAGAGTTCTACTCAATATCTATTTTCGGCATTTACCTGAGAAAAGTTTAGTGAGATCTTTCTGCCTAGTAGAGGAACCTCCTAAGCCGCAGATATCGCGTAATAATAATTTCACAGGACTAAATGAATAAGACATTTGATCAATCTCTGACTTCACTAGTCCATTAAAAAAGGTCCGAATCCATGATTATGAACAATCTCACTCTGGCGCTACAATGGCTTTTTTTCTTCCTTCTTATGGGCCTTGGTGTTTACACCATGAAGGTTATAAAAAATGAAAAAAGAAACTATCTTGAAAACGCGCAGGAAGTTGATTTCAAAAATTTCAAACTACTCACACCGAGATGGTGGACGCTGATCAACAGCACTGAAAATGAAATTGTTTTTAAAAGAACCGACACACGTTATGACTGGGAAGCACGCTTCATTTGGAATGAAGAAGTGAGTCCACTGAACCTCATCGAACTTTTTCAGAGTAAAATTCACGCGAGAGAAATTCTTTTTGATGAAGAGTCGAGTGTGATTCACAATCCTTCCGATTTTAAAGATAAAGACCTGATTAAATCCGGCCGCTTTGAAATGGTTCGCCTGGAAGGAACTGCGACAGCAGAAAGAATGGAACGATTATATTATGATGCTTTTTTAATCAGAGAAATTGAGAGTGGCCACTACCTGTATGCTGAAAGTAAAAGCTCCATCCTTAACGGTTTAGTGGAAGGGCCTTATTTTGAAGAAGTCATGCTGAGACTTTCTTTGATAGATAATCCCGCAATTTAAAATACTCTTTATTTAATGCCATTTTTTATTGCTACCTAAAACAGAACAAGTACGCGATTAGGCCGAAAATTTGAGTAAAACCTGCTTTGCGCCGATACTTGTTTCATGGAAGATTACAGAATTTCAAAAAATCGTGATGAGATCATAAAATTAGTTCAGAAGAAATTCAAAGCTGAAAGTATGATGACAGTCTGGCAAAAAGATCCGAACAGCGGGACACGATTATTTAAATGTCATGCTAGTTTTTATTCTCTACATCCTTTTGAGGGAGTCTTCAGCATTGTTATTCTTGAAGAGGCACGTAAGAATTTTAATCCAGATCTCGAAGTTTATTTTTTACTTGAAGTTCAGGATTTTGTTTTCAAAACAAAACTATCAATTTCACAAACAGTAGATAAAAGCATTTTGAGCTTTCAGATTCCTTTCGATATACGTTTAAAAGAACTTCGAATTCATCCGCGTATCTATATTCCTCACGAAGAAAAACGTTTGGTCTCTGCTAGTTTTGTCAGCAAAGAAAAGAAAACGGCAAGTGTAGAAGTGGCCTGTCCAATTTACAATATTTCGAAATCGGGAATTTGTATTATCGTCAGCAAAGAAACTCTTAGTACTGTAAAATTAAATGAAGTTATCGAACTTGAAGGCCTGGGTTTTTTTGAATCAATGGGAAATCAGGTAAAGGCCATCGTCAAAAATGCACGCACCTATACTAAAAAAGGTATATCAACAGATGAATACTATGCTTTAGGTCTGGAATTTCAAACTAATTAGTCACACTTAAAAGTTTTAATTTTCGCAATCCCTATTTCATTTTTTGACAATGGATTGGGAACTCTTCTGGCAATTTCAGAAGGAAAAGAGAGTACTCCTTTCGTTCCATTCATGGGTTTTGTTATGCTCGCCTTAAACGTTGATGGCAGATCCAGCATCAAAGATAACTTCACGACATCGTCACGTTCAATTAAATCGAAAGTCATCTGCGACTTTGTACCTTCGTTCACGACATAAATCATTTTAAGTGGAGAGTGCTCATCATGCTTCAATACACCTTTAAACACATACTCTCCGCAGCCGGAAAATTCCTGTGCAAACACATTCGATGAAAGTAAAACCAGGGCCATCATAATTTTTATCATAATACGAAATCTCTACATGGGTTGCTGGCAGGTTTTTTAATATTTTTATATAATGTATCGAAAACTTTTTTAGCTTCCTGGGAAACTTTTGAAGCAAGCCCTCTTGTCACTCCCGACTTACCATAGGCGTCCTCCGCGGCTTTCAGTTTTTCTTTTGCATTGGCACTCATGTTTGCATTTACATAGGCTGCTATTTCTTTCTGCTTCTTCATCTGCTGAACTGTTGAGTTCCACATCTCAAAAATATACTTATTCTTTTTATCTTTTTCGGCCAGCTCTTCATATCGTTTGATGGAAGCGTCGAGATTCAATGATAGTAAATCCAGTGGAGCATAACTACTCCACGCCTTTTTATCATTGGGAAATTGTTTTTCCATCATGTCTTTTATTTCTTTTTCAACTTCAAATTTTCCGCGCATAAAAACTTCATACTTACGCTGGTAACTTCTATAATCTTCAAGTGCCGCTCTCAGGGCTTTAAACTCATTGCTGTTTCGTCCACTGTCGTCAACAACTGCGCCGATGTTATCGTACTGCTTTAATAGATCCATCAACTGCTGATGGTTATTGTCAATGTTACAAACGCGCTCTTCAAAACCGTTCCCTGTTCTTCCGTACTGCGGGCCGAAGTTTGAAACAGTATCATCGTTATAATCCAGATAAGGCGTGATCATCTTATACATCATATCGTTTATCGCAATTCCTTCAGGCGAGTTGATCATCGGAAAATCCGGTGTATCTACGCTGGCACTTCTGGCCGAAAGAAAAAGTTCTTCAAGATTTTTTCCTTTCTTAAATGAATCAATAAATTTCGAGCCAAATGTGACGGCCGGTGAAAAACTAAAAAAGGCCACCTTATAATTTCCCGAGGCATAACCGTATTGCTCAGGGCCGGTTCCTGAGATCAGGCAGACCTTATCATTTTTTATATTGAGTAAATTTCCCGAGTAACAACTTAAATCTGCAACTGCGAGTTTCACATTTTTTTTGGCAGCTAATTCCACAATTTTATCCAGCTTATCCAGATCAACAACATGTGCTCCTGTTAAATTGGTCAGCTCCTTGGCCTCACTATATGACATGGCCACACGATGAGTTTTTTCTGCGTCTTTGCCGCTGCTTCTTCTTGCTCCATGAGTGTCGATAGTAATCATCAACTGATCACCGTCTTTCAATTCGCCTGACTGCATTTTTGCAATCATCTCGTCCATCATGGCATTGTAATTTTTTTCAATAAATGGACCCGCGTTTTTCGCTTTCCCCATTTTAGATTTAATCAGCTCTTCAGTTTTGCTGTGGCCGCCGTTAAAGCTCACCGTAGAATCCCAATCTGAATTATTGATGAAACTACCCATGCGCTTGATCTCACCATCAAAAATTGTAGTCTCGCCCGTAGGCTCTCCGCCTCCACCAAGAAAATAGAATTGCTTTTTCTGGTCAGCAGAATACCCGACTGGAATAGTTGCGAATTGAGTAAAGATAAATGTTGTGAGTAAAAGTTTTTTTGAATACGCCGTCATACTTAAATGATCGGCGTATAAATGAAATTAATTAGTTCTTTTTAGGAGAGAATAAGCGGATCTTAGCAACTAAGAATGCGATAAGGTCTTCGTCTGCACCAAATACATCATCGATAATATCGCAGTTAAGAAGGAAGTCTTTCATTCTTACAGCTATCTGATGAAGAGACTCAACAAGATACAATCCACCGATGTTTTCACCGTTGAATGACTTGATGATTTCTTTTCTAGCGTGGTTGAACATTTCTGATTCAGTCACGTCTTCTGGAAGATTATCAACTCCCATTTTCTCTTCTACTTCTTCAATAGCTTGGTCTCTTACGTCTTCATCAGTCGCGAAACTTACACCGTATTCTGTCGCCATTGCTTCAATAAGTTCTTCACGCTTTGAAGCGTGGAACTCAATCAACTTTTTCTCTTTGAGATTGTTGATCGTATAGCTAGCTAATGCGCGCAGTGTATCAAAATCTGTTTTCATTGACACCTCAATTAGTAATATTCTCTTTAAGTGTAACGAGTTAAATCAGATGATACAAGAAACTTTTTAATTTTCTTGACTAAAAGGGTGCTAAAAATGATTTTAGTAACCCTATGATTGACTTCACAGACCCCAATATTAATTTTGTTCCAGCGAAATCTGCGCTTTCGTGGGATGAATATTTCATGCTTCAAGCAATGATCGCGGCCTTCAAGTCGAAGGATCCGGCGACAAAAGTGGGATCGGTTTTCGTAGACAAAAACAATCACCAGATCACGATGGGCTACAATGGTTTTGTAGCAGGAATCGACGAATCAAAAGTACCTTGGGGAAAAGATAAAAATGCACCGCTCGAATTTCAAAAATATGGTTACGTCGTTCACAGTGAAGCTAACGCAATCTTACACGCAAGCAGGTCGCTGGAAGGTTCAAGGGCCTATGTCACTTTATTCCCGTGCAACGAATGTGCGAAACTCATCGCGTCCTCGAAAGTCAAAGAAGTAATTTATCTCTCAGATAAACATCATGCGACAGAAACCAATCGCATCGCCAAGAAAATCTTCGACCTCTCAGGAATCACATACCGTCAGATGGATTTCCCTAAAGATCATTTAGATAAACTGACGGACCATCTGCAAAATCTTATAGCAGACATCTAATTAATAGTTTTTCTTTTCGATCAACTCTTCCTATAATGGGGCGAATCCCAAACCATTCACGTCCCTACAATTCTATATAGGAGAATTCGCATGAAACCTTTTATTGTCGTTCCAGACGGCTTTGATAAGACTCTTTTTGAAGTACTTAAGAAAAATTCAAACCTTGAAGTTCACTCGACATCAAAAGTTTCTCAAGATGAATTAAAAGCGCTTCTTCCAAAAGTAGATGGATTAATTATCCGTTCAGCAACAACTGTTAATGCTGAACTTCTAGCATTAGCTCCAAATTTAAAAATCGTTATTCGCGCAGGCGAAGGAACAGATAACATTGATAAAAATCTTTGCGCCGAAAAGGGCGTAAAAGTTGCGAACACTCCAGGTGCCAACAACAACTCTGCAGCTGAACAAGCTGTAGCTCTTATGATGTCATGTTTAAGAAACACTCCATTCGCTGACAAAACTATGCACGAAGGAAAGTGGGAGAAAAACGCTCTTACTGGTTTAGAACTTTGGAAGAAAAAAGTTGGTATTGTTGGTTTCGGTAGAATCGGACAAATCGTTGCAAAAAGAATTTCTGGATTTGAACCTGAAATTTATTTCTTCGATCCGGTTAATGAAAAATGCGACATCGCTAATTCAAAAAAATGTTTAGACTTAAAACAAATCTTTTCTGAATGTGATATCATCACAATCCATACTCCACTAATGCCGCAAACTAAAGGCATGATCAATGCTGAACTATTAGGCATGATGAAAAAAGACGCTATCTTAATCAATGCTGCCCGCGGTGGAATCGTTGACGAAGACGCTCTTTACGAAATCCTTAAAGAGAAAAAAATCAGAGCGGCTGGTTTCGACGTATTCGCAGTTGAACCTCTTCCAGCAGGATCAAAATTAACTGAACTATCGAACCTGATCATGTCTCCACACGTTGGTGCTTCAACAGAAGAAGCTCAATTCAGAGTTGGTGAAATGGCCGTTCACCAGATGAACGAATTTTTTGTGAACAAAAACTTACTTAACGAAGTAAAAGGAAAATAATGAAAACTTTAGCTATCATTGGTGCTCAATGGGGTGACGAAGGTAAAGGAAAAATTACCGATCTTCTAAGCGAAAAATGTGATGTGGTAGTACGTTACCAGGGCGGAAACAACGCTGGCCACACCATTATAGTAGATGGCAGAAAAATCGTTCTGCATTTAATCCCGTCAGGAATTCTACACAAACACAGCGTATCGGTTATCGGTCACGGTGTAGTGTTTGAACCTGAAGCTTTCCAGACAGAATTAAAAACTGTGGCGGACGCAGGTATTAAAGTAACATCAGAAAATTTAAAAATTTCTGAGAACGTAACAATCATTACCAGCTACAACAAACTTTTAGACGGTGCACGTGAGTCACAAGGCGCAGTAAAAATCGGAACAACAGGAAAGGGAATCGGACCTGCTTATGAAGATAAAATTGCCAGACGAGCGATCAAGCTGAAAGATCTTTACGATCTGCCATCATTAAAACAAAAACTGGCACGTAACCTTGAAGAAAAAGAAATTCTCTTCAAACACAGATACGATGTTAAGTTCCCTACTGTTGACGAAGAAGCGGTAAGACTTTTTGAACTTGGGAAAAATGTGAAGCCGTTCGTGTGCGATACATTTTCTTACCTTGATCATGCTGTTCAAAACAAAAAGAAAATCCTTTTCGAAGGAGCACAGGGAATTCTACTGGACGTAGATTACGGAACATATCCGTTCGTCACATCGTCTTCAACATCTCTGGGCGGAATCTACACTGGTGCAGGAATACCTGAATCACACGTAGAAGAAGTTTTAGGAATCACGAAAGCGTATACAACAAGAGTTGGAGAAGGGCCGTTCCCTACTGAACTTTTCGATGCAACCGGAGAAAAAATCCAGACTGTAGGAAAAGAGTTTGGTGCTACGACTGGAAGAAAACGCCGTTGTGGATGGTTAGACCTTCCACTTCTAAAATACTCGGTGAAAGCTTCTAACTTAACTTCACTTGCTTTAACTAAACTCGACATTCTGTGTGTTGTAGATGAATTGAAAGTTTGTGTGGCCTACAAGTATGAAGGAAAGACAATCGAAGTTGCTTATCCTGGAATTGATTTATCAAAAGCAGAACCAGTTTATAAAACACTTAAGCCATTTAAAGATGACTTCGTTAATAAGACTGCAAAAGATTTATCACCGGAGTTAAACGAGTACATTAAGGAAATCGAAACATTCCTTGGAATCCCTGTGGGAATCCTGGCGTTTGGACCTGAGAGAAAAGAAATTCTTTTCAGAAAAGATTATTTTTAATGATCATCATCAGACCTGCACTATCAACAGACATTACAGAAATCATCGAACACGATAAGAGACACATGAAAGAGCCGGGATTTAACGGCTCTTTGTCTCACCCTTTTCTTCCCGATCACAAGTTTGACTGGGATTCCCGCAAGACAGAAAAATTACTTTCATGGTCAAGACCCATTACTGAAGAAGGATGGTCGCGAAGTTTCATACTCACTGAAGGCGAAAAAGTTGTCGGCCACATTCATTTAAAAAATCTTTTTCATGGAACACTTCACCGTGCTCAACTTGGTATGGGCCTGGAGATGTGTGTGCGTGGCCAGGGTTTTGGAAAAAAACTTTTAATGATGGCGATTGACTGGGCGAAATCAGAAGAAACACTTTATTGGATTGACTTGACTGTTTTAGATCACAATTTACCAGCTAAAAAACTTTATAAGTCCTGTGGCTTTGAAGAATGTTTTACCTGGAAAGACAGACTGAGAGTCGGCCCGCACATCATTGATGACACTGTCATGATGCTTAAACTTAAATAAATCTATCTTGGCATATACTCTGACTTTAATACTCGGCTTTAGCACATAACGGCTACATTCTTAAAAATTTATTTGTTAGCCTTTGATTATGAAGACTACAACTCAAATGTTCGCAATTTTATTTTCTCTTTTTACTTCTTCACTCTGGGCTGCCCAGTACCAGGTGGACGAGATTCGTGTTTATAAACTCCAGCACAGGATGGACATGATGTTCGAAGGTAATATTACAAAAACCTATACCGTAATGTTAGGTCGCGGTGGAATGACACCCAAGAGACAAGAAGGAGATAAACTTGTTCCGGAAGGCGAATACATTTTAGATTATAAAAATCCTTATTCAAATTTCTACCGTTCATTTCATATCAGTTATCCAAATGCTGATGACATCAAACGTGCAGAAGCAATGGGTGTGAATCCTGGTTTCGATATCATGGTTCATGGAATGCCGAAATTTTTAGAGGACCTTGATCCGATTCTTGATGAAAAAACCAAAGATATTCTTTTTAGAAAAGGTGACTGGACTGCCGGATGTGTTGCTGTTCAAAATAGTGAGATTATGGAAATCTGGAACAACGTTGAAGTTCCGATGAAAATAACTATTTATCACCAGCTTTAATTTTCTCGCGCTCTCTAATGAGTTGAGCAGTAATACTGATGGCGATTTCCGCCGGAGTGTTCCTGCCGAATGGCTCACCGATCGGACAATATAATTTTTTAATCCATGCTTCACTGATTCCATTTTGTTTTAAATCAGAACGAATCACAGCGGCCTTCGAATCACTACCGATCACACCGATATAGGGAAAGACATCTCTCTTCATCGCTTCCACCAGCACTGGGACATCAAACGCATGCCCCATCGTCATAGACACAATAAAAGTTCCGGGCTTCAATGTCTCCACTACATTTTTCATCACTTCAGTATGAATCTTTGTAAGTTTGTGGTGCTCAGGAAGTTTATTAAGCCAGTCCAGTCTTGGATCAGTACACGTGATCGAGCATTCCAGTTTTAAAAGTGTACGAATTAATTCCTGCGCTACATGGCCAGCACCAAAAACGGCAATTTCCCACGTTGGTTTCTTCTGAACAAGTTCAAAGAAAAAACTTACGACCCCACCACATGTCATCTTGATATCTGTCTGCAGGTTCCAGTCGGCATAATCAAAAGCTTCATTGGTCTTAAGCATTTTTTTTGCGTGAGCAATCACATGCTCTTCAACCTTTCCGCCCCCCACAGTTCCGTCAATATAACCATCGGGGCCTACGATAATTTTGGCGCCGATTTCCTGAGGTGCACTTCCAAGAGTCTTCACGATTGTGGCCACAATAAAACTATGCCCACTTTCCTGATAGTCGTGAATTTTTTCGAGGATCGACTTACTCATAACGAGCAAGCTCCATCAAAATAATTTCGTTCGTCGCAGGACTAGTAATGTCCGGAAGTTTGTCTTTGCTTCTGAAGCTTAAAGCATTTTTCACGGCCGTCCAGACGCTCGAACCTAAAAGTAGTGGCGGCTCGCCTACTGCTTTTGATCTCACGACATTTCTGGTGTTGGTATGATTTTCAAGAAGCTCAATATTGAACACTCTTGGCGTATCCTGGATATTTGGAATTTTATAAGTCGTAGGACTATGAGAAAGAAGTTTCCCGTTGTCGTGATAAAATAAATTCTCTGTCGTCACCCAGCCCATTCCCTGAATGAAAGCACCAGTCACCTGGCCCAAATCAATCCCCGGATTGATCGGACGACCAAGGTCCATCAATATATCTGTGCGAAGAACTTTTAACTCTCCCGTGTACTCATCAATTTCAACTTCACTGACGGCCGCTCCATTCGTAAAATAATTAAAAGCACGCCCTTCGTGAGTTGATTTATCAAAACCTAAATCGGGTGTTTTGAAAAAAGCATATCCTGCCAGTGAAAACTGATTCAGGTAAGCGACTTTCAATAAGTCTCTGAACATCATTTCTTTTTTATTTTTTTTATCGATGACTCTTCCATCGACGAATTCAATATGTGATAAATCTACATTGCGATCCAGGGCCGGCATATCTTTAATGCCATCATAAACAATCCCGGAATTCTGCTGATGCTCGAAAACCCAGCGAAGAGTTTCCATGATTGCATCACATGCTTTTAAAACAGCACCACCGTTAATATCAGTTCCGCTTGAAGCAGCAGTCGGTGATGTATTATGATTTTTTTCCGTCGATGTCGGCATAAGAATAACGGCCTGATGAGGAATACCAAAAGCTGAAGCGGCAATCTGCTTCATTTTCGTATTCACTCCCTGCCCCATCTCGGTTGCCCCTGTAGAAACCTGGACTGTGCCATCGAGATGAACGTTAACCAGCGCATTCCCCTGGTTCAGAAATTTTGTAGTGAAAGCAATACCGAATTTCACACCTGTCATCGATAGGCCGCGAAGTTTGCCGGATTTTTTCTGGTTAAAACTTTCGACTTCTTTTTTTCTTTTCGAGTAATCAGCACTTTTATGAAGCTTCTCAAAAATTTCCGGAAGCACATTGTGCTCAATGGTCTGGTTATAAGGAGTGACATTTCTGTCATTGATTCCGTAGAGATTTAATTTGCGAAGTTCGTAGGCATCTTTCTTTAAATAGTGGGCCATATCTTCGATGATGCTTTCAATCGTCATGTTCCCCTGAGGCCCGCCGAATCCCCTGAAGGCAGTATTCGAATGCTGGTTCGTTCTGACAGCGCGCCCTTCGATGTAACAATTCTCCAGGTAATAACACCCGTCCGCATGAAACATAGCTCTGTCTAAAATCGATGGAGTCAAATCGACATAAGCTCCACCATTGGCATAAATGAGAACTTTAAGCGCCGTGATTCTTCCGTCATCATCAAAACCAACTTCATAAAAGTTTTTAAAAGGGTGACGTTTTCCCGTCATCATCATGTCGTCATCTTTCGTGAGAGCAAGTCTCGCCGGACGATTTAATTTATAAGCGACAAGTCCTGCCATCGCTGCAAAGTGCGCGGCCTGTGATTCTTTTCCGCCGAAGCCGCCGCCCATACGTTTTACGATACAAACGACCTGCGAATAATCGAGTCCAAGTGCATGGGCCACTACGTGTTGTGTTTCAGTCGGATGCTGAGAAGATGAGTGCACTTCGATCTGCCCGTTCTCCAGAGGATAAGCGACTGTCGCCTGTGACTCCATATAAAAGTGTTCCTGTCCTCCGCAGACAAAAGCACCTTTCAATAAATGTTTTGCATTTTTTAGCGCGCCTTCAATATCACCGCGGACAAAAGGATTTGCTTCACATAAAAAAGATTTGGCAGCGATAGCATCATCAATCGTCAAAAGAGGTTCAGCATCGAATGCTTCAATCTTTACAAAAATCTTCACGGCATTAAATGTTTCTTCATCACGACAAGCGATCAGACAAACAGGTTCGTCAATATAACCAATTTTTTCATAAGCTAATATCGGCTGCTCGGGAACAATCGTCCCCCAGTTATTATGAGGAACATCTTTCGCAGTATAAACTCCAAAGACTCCATCCATTTTTAAGACATCAGTAAACTCGATATTTTTAATCGCCCCAGCACATACTGGAGAACCAATCACACCAACGTAAACTTCATTTTTATGTTTTGCGCGGTCATCAACAAACAGACTTGCGCCTGTGACGTGACCAACGGCCGAATCATGGTGAATACTTTTCCCGACACTCACAGTTCACCTCCAATTTCATTGGCGAACTTTTTGAAATAATTTCTCGCAACCAGCATTCTGTATTCTTTCGATGCACGTAAATCTGAAAGCGGGCTTATGTATTGATCCAGACTTGTTGCTGCATTCTCGAATAGACTTTCAGAAAAATCTTTTCCGATTAGAGATTTCTCAATATCACCCAGGCGGATAACTGTTGCGGCCACTCCGCCAAGTGCAATTCTAACCTGAGACATTTTTTTACCATCGAAGACAATTCGGGCCGCAAAAGTTACAGCTGAGATATCTAAATCTTTTCTCATCGATACTTTATATAAACGCGTTTTCTCATTTTTCTGTAAAACAGGAATTCTAATCTTCGTTACGATCTCACTTGGATCCATATTAAGTTTTTTATAACCAGTATAAAAATCCTTCAGTACAACATCGCGCGAGCCTTTCGAGCTCTGCAATTCAACGGCAGCATCACTTACGAGCAAAAAAGGAATTGTATCAGCGATCGGTGAAGCGTTGACAACGTTCCCGATTAAAGTCGCCTGGTTTTTGATCTGAGGAGAGGCAAAGATATGTAGAAGTTTCGACATCTCCGGTAAGTGCGTTTCAACATATTCTTCAAACTCCGTAAGTGTAACTGTCGCGCCGACAGTTATAAAATTATTATCGTGAGAAATCTTTCCCAGCTCTTCTATATGATAGAGCGCCATTGTTTTTGGTGTAGAAAGTTTTCCTTTATTGACGACCACGCCGATATCAGTTGATCCCGCGACCATACGAAAATCTGGTTCTGTTGCTTTTGCTTCAAGGGCCTCTGAAAGTTTTGAAGGAAGAAAAATACTTTTATCTGAAAATTTCATTTCAACTGTCGTCGATCTGATTCTTTTCATTTCACTGATCCATGCGACCGAGTGATATCTGTCTTTCAATAATTCTGTTTTATTTAAATCAACAGACATCATCGCATCGATGATCGGCAGATAGCCGGTGCAACGACAAAGATTCCCTGTTAAATAATTTTTTGCACTCTTCTCAGTGATTGTTTTATTTTCCGATTTAAACTTTTCTGCCATCCCTGCCATCGCACAGATAAATCCCGGAGTACAATACCCGCACTGAGCTCCATTACAATCGATCATCTTCGACTGCACTTCGTGAAGATCAACATTCATACCTGAACTTTTACCGACTCCTTCAACAGTTACGACCTGAGCACCGTCAATTAAATATAGCGGAAGGATGCACGAGTTCACCGCTTTGAAAGAAAGTTTGCCATCAGGCCCGACATCTTTCGCGATTAAAACAGTACAGGCCCCACAGTCTCCTTCAGCGCATACGATTTTTGTTCCCGTCAGGGACTCATCATTTCGCAGAAAATTTGCCAGTGGAACGAAGGCCTTTTCACCTTCAATAACGATAAGTTGATCATTGATTCGGGTTGTGATTTGAGAAGAATTTTTCATACTACCAATTTAGGATTATTACCCCTAAAAATCAAATATAACGCCAACATATATTTTTTTCATGAGTCCTAGGCAAAAGTTCAGAATATGCATAGTATCCGCCCATCTAACTTTATGGGGAACGAAAATGAAAACAGTATTACTGGCACTTTGTTTATCTATTACTGCAACTAATGTTTTTGCTTCTGCAGAAGTAAAATATCTGCACGTTATCAAGAGCGCTCGTAAATTAGAATTGATTGGTAACGACGATAAGGTCATTAAAACTTATAAAGTTATGCTGGGAAGAAACCCTGAAGGCGCTAAATCAGAAGAAGGCGACAATAAAACTCCGGAAGGAACTTATACTTTAGATATCAAACACGAAAACTCAGACTTCCATAGAGCTTTTCATATCTCTTACCCGAACTTAAAACAAAAAATGAAAGCAAAACTTCACGGAAAAGATCCTGGTGGAGAAATCATGCTTCACGGTCTTCCGAATAACTTTCTTGAAATGAGCGACTACTTAAACAAAATCGGTCTTGGAAGTCTTTCAGACGATCTTATCCGTGCGGGCCTTGTTAAGTACGACTGGACGAACGGATGTATTGCAGTGACTGATGCAGAAATCGAAGAGATTTTCGCAATGGTAGATATCCCGACGAAGATCGTAATCGAACCATAATCAACTATCTCATAATTAGATCGTAAACGTTTCAACAATATATTTTCCAGCCGAACGCGGTAGGACTATATTGCGGCTCACACACAGGAGCCCTATATGAAAATATTAATGATCACTGCACTTTTATTATTATCAAACGCCGCTTTTTCAGCAGAGAGAACTTTCGAATGTAATGCTCATTACATGTTCGGAATTAAAAAATCGGCCTCACTAAAAGGTATCATCACGAGTGATACAACTTTAAGTGATGTTGTTTATACAATTGATGAGCAGCAGGAATTTGATGCCGCTCTATTAACAAAATTAAAAGATATCTCGGCCCAAAAACTTCCGTTCTATCAGTCTTTTAAAATTGCTGGTTCAGAACATACACTTTTTATGCCTGAGCAGATGAACAACAGAGACACTTTTACAGCTGTTGTCGGCACCTCAAAAACTTTTGAAAAACTAGAATGCTTTGTAGAAAATAATTAAAAAATAACCCTGGAGATTTTATGAAAAACTTACTGGCAATCGGATTACTAATCAGTTCTTCAAATGTATTTGCTTCAAAAATGGTTAACATCAATTCGATGACGAACCCGGTTCTTGAATCTGTAAGCACTGAAATTGCAAAGTCAGATCTTGTAACTCACTCTGGATTGAAAAAAGTTCTAGTCCTTAAAGGGAATGGAAAAAATGAGCAGGAAGTCAGAGCAAATGCAGTTGCACAAGCGATGCACACTCTTTGTGGATTCTTTGATGAAGGTGTAAGTGTTGGTCTGGATGAAAAATCTGATAAAGGTGCAAAAGATGCTGTAGATACATTAACTGATAACTCTCAAAACAGTGAAGATGAATCGTACACTAAACTTGTTGAAGCTGTTAAAAAGGCCAACAAGCAAATCGGAGTTGAAGTTTACAGTGGTTCAGCTGGTGGAAACAATACTTTTGGAAATGTTTTAGGATTTTACGATGTGAAAAACAACGAGATTGCAGCTTTCGCTTCAACGAACTGTGGATCGGATGATTAATTAAAAGATTTTGCAGGGCCGGTTTCAGGTTAACTTGAAACCGGCCCTTTTTTTATTGAAGAAGCTCGCCGACTAATTTTCCATCGACCATGCCAGTAACCAGCACTTCTCTTTCAACATTTGATAATTCCTGATCAGTCGCCACTTGAACTCGCACGTAATTCGAAGAATACCCTTCGTACAACCCTCGTTTATTGCGTCTCTCAAATAGAACTTTCGTTCTTTTTCCGATCTGGTCTTCAGAAAACAGGTTTAATTTTGCGTCCCCGAACATCATAAGAGATTTTACTCGGCCTTTTTTCTCAGCTGAATGGATATGGTTCTCCATTTTCGCGGCCGTTGTATTTTTTCTCTTAGAATATGGGAAAACATGAAAGTGTGTCAGCGGAAGTTCTTTTAAAAGATTAAAAGTGTTATCGAATTGCTCTTTCGTTTCTCCAGGGAAACCTACGATAATATCAGCACCGATGCCGGCATTCGGAAAAGCGGCCATGATTTTACCAATGATTCTCTTGTAATCAGCGACAGTATATTTTCTTCTCATCGCTTTCAGGATGTCATCATCACCACTTTGAAGCGGAATATGAAAGTGATCCAGAACTTTTGGCGAAGATTTTAAAACATCCAGTAATTCATCTGTAATTGTGTTGGGCTCTACACTTGAAAGTCTGAATCTCTCTAGTCCTTCGACAGCTAGCACTTGCGCTACAAGATCGTGCAGTTTTTCGCCCGATGCCTGTTCGTACTCACCGATGTTCACTCCGGTAAGGACAATCTCTTTAAAACCCTGAGAAACGAGTTTTTTCGCTTCTAAAACTGCATTTTCAACTGTGATCGCGCGCGATCTACCGCGGGCAAAAGGAATGATGCAGAAAGAACAAACGTAATTACATCCGTCCTGAATTTTTAAAAAGGCACGTGTATGAGTATCCGATTGCGTCGTAGCAGCTCCGTGGAACTCCCATGACTTATCGACATGAACCTGATTGGTGTCTTCTTCTTCAAGATACTCGAAGACTTTATATTTTTCTGTGTTCCCAAGAACCAGGTCTACACCCTGCATTCCTGCGATTTTTTCCGGTTCCATTTGCGCGTAACAACCAGCGACGACAATCTTTCCTTCGGGAGAAGATCCATGGGCCTTTCTGATAAGATTTCTGCAGGTAGAATCAGCTGCATCTGTCACTGTACATGTATTGATGAAAACGACGTCTGCAGGCTCGCCAAACTCTACGATATCGTAGCCTCTGTCCTTAAAACCTTGCGCGATTGATCCTGTCTCAGATAAGTTGAGACGACAGCCCAATGTATGTAGGGCCACACGCTTATTATTTAGATTTAGCTCTGTACTTTCCATAGAAGAGCAACATAGTACTCGTTACGCTTAAGATCAAGATGCGTGAAAAATAAATCATTAATTATCTGAAAAATAAATTGACAAAAAAGCTCATGAACACTATTTTTAATCTCACTTTCGAAACACAAATGGTCTCTTAGCTCAGTTGGTTAGAGCATCTCCCTTTTAAGGAGAGGGTCCTGCGTTCGAGTCGCAGAGAGATCACCATTTTTCTCGAAAGTATTTGGACAATTAATCGCATTTTTATGCGCCCATCGTCTAGCCCGGCCTAGGACACTGCCTTTTCACGGCGGCGACTGGGGTTCGAATCCCCATGGGCGTACCAAGTTTATAAAAAAGCCTCGATTTATTCGAGGCTTTTTTTTTGCCTAAAATCCACCTTCAGTTTAATTAACATTTATTTTATCATTACATCACAGTCTTTAATTGCAGCTATGCCCTAACTCGTATCGAAATTTATCCTTAATTATTTTTTGCCGAGATAATAAGCACTCGAGCCAATTCCTATTGCTTGCAAAAAGCGATCGGGCCAGAGAGTTAGTACTTCGATCATAGGTGCTAAGACACGGTGATAAAATTTAAACGACATTTTATTAACGTAAAAAATACGATTTAGTATTCTGTGAGTGATGTGATAATCGAAAATTGTCTGGAAGAGTGAATTAAATCTTCTATTTTGTGTAAGTTTTAATCCACTATTAGTGATCATTGTTCTCAATTGATCATTCGTTTTCATGACTTCAAGGAAATGACCTGCCTGCTGCATTTTTTTATCAAATGCTTCGGGTTTTAATTTTTGAAAAAACCAGTCGAGACTTAAAAATAAATCTGTCACTGGAACATGAAAAAGAAAACGGCCGCCTGGTTTTAAAATTCTATTTATTTCTCTTAATACAAATTCTGGATTTTCTAAATGCTCGATCACATCCATGCAAGTGATGACATCGAAAGAGTTGTCAGCGAAAGGCAGTCCCTTCTCTATGCTACATAGAAAAAATTC
>JACMNL010000124.1 GCA_014378525.1 Bacteriovorax sp. | reverse complement strand
GAAAAAATGCAGTAGAAGAAATGATCAGATCAGTTGATGATGTGAGAATCGGAAACGATGAAATCATGCGTTCGATTGAAGAAGGAAATAAGAGGATCGCTGAAATTTCTTCTGTTATAGCTGACATCGCTTCAAAAACTAAAGTCATAAATGATATCGTTTTCCAGACTAAACTTTTATCTTTCAACGCTTCAGTTGAAGCGGCCCGTGCCGGTGAAAACGGAAAAGGTTTTGCAGTCGTTGCAGAAGAAGTGGGGAACCTGGCACAGATGAGTGGTAAGTCTGCGAGTGAGATTTCCGCTATTGTAGAAGAGAGTATCAGAAAAGTTGATTCTATTGTTGCTGAAAATAAAGCGAGTGTGGAAAAATTCATTCATAGTGCAAAATTAAAAGTAGAGAAGAGCCAGAACGTGGCCTCAAAATGCGGGACAATGTTTGATCAGGTCGTTAGTAATACAACAAGAGTAAATGACCTGATTGAGGAGATCTCAAGAGCTTCAGGTGAGCAGTCAAAAGGGATTCAGGAAATTACAAATGCCATGGGACAGATTGATGTTGCGACTAATGACAACTCAACAGTGACTCACTCAGTGGCCAAAGCTGCGAAGGATTTATCTATGAGAGCGGATTCGCTACAGCAAATGTCGGCGGAACTTTATCAGACGGTTCACGGCAAGGCCGCATAAGTAAAAAGACAAAAATAGGCCGCAAATTGCGGCCTTTTTTTTTTGTAAAATCTAAATTATTTTAGAACTGATTCTGCCTGATTAATTAAAAGATCAAGAGCATCTGCTTCTGAAGCATCAGCGTGTACAGCTTGAATTTCTTTAATTTTCTGGTTTAAAAATGCCGACATTTTTCCATCTTGAATAAGGTCCTGAGCATCGTTGATGACTTGTTGAGCTTGCTTTTGAGGAAGAGTTCCTGAAGTCGTAGCTGAAGAAAGCATCGGAGACGCTGTTGTTAAAACAGTTGAGTCAGCTAATGAGTAGGCAAATACGTTAGCCGAGATAACAAGAGATAATAAAGCGATCGTTGTTTTCATACATTCTCCGGGGTTCATACTTAAGTTTGTGGGGTGATCATACCCTTCTGAGTGAAAGGCTCAAGTATACTTGTAAAAATTACCCGTAAAGCCCGCTCTGATCCCTGCCGATACAGACGGAACATGAAGAGATCACTCTATTTTGTTCCTCTATTATTGGCCGTATTAAGCTTCCAGACATGGGGGGCAGGCCCTAAAATGTTCGACGCCGGGGAAGACATAGACTTCAATGAGGCATGGTATAAAAAGGACCGCTCAGACGAAGAAAATTTCAAGCGTTTAGTGACGGGTTTAGAGAAAGTCGGCACAGGTAAAAAGGTCATTCAAAAGGCCACTGAAAAGGCCGCTCAACAAGGCCATACTCTTTTTGATGTCGTTGCAATCGGTGACGGATCAT
This sequence comes from Bacteriovorax sp., assembly GCA_014378525.1. Taxonomy (GTDB): domain Bacteria; phylum Bdellovibrionota; class Bacteriovoracia; order Bacteriovoracales; family Bacteriovoracaceae; genus Bacteriovorax. The sequence goes on along the minus strand of JACMNL010000124.1, from coordinate 26,828 downwards.
TAACAGATACGACATTAATCAGACGTTTTTCTGCCAGCAATCCGGCGCAGGTGATCTATGAAACAAGATCAAAAGTTTATTTGAATAAACATTTAAAGACGCTCGATGCGCTTTTAGATTTTGCGCACGAACTGACTCATTTTACTTATAGAGAACCGTTCAATCCCTACGATGCCAGATTCCATTTAAAGGACTTTATAAAAAGTACTGTTGAAGGACGCGGCGGTGAAGTGGATGCCTATATGGTGGAGTGTAAAGTTTTAAGAGAGCTGCTTCCCGGTGAAGGTTTTTCGCGTTCGAACTGCCAGAGAGTCTGGGATCAAAAGACGGCGTCTGTTTCAAAAGAAATGGGTGTGATGGAATTTTATAAAGTCGGGCATCACTTCGACGGACTGAAAAAAGACCTGGAAAAATTTGCAGTAAATGAAAAAGACTTACCTCAAACTTCGAGTAATGAAGCTTTATTTATTTCTTCAGCGTGGGGACTTCCTTATCCCGTCGCAGCAGTAAAAGAATACGTGAACATCATGGACCGCGTGTGTAAAAACGATCAAAACCGCATAACTCTGATGCAAACTAAAGTCGGAAGAGCTCCGGCAGGGGTAGATTCCTCGAAAGATTCTCAGGATTATCGTTTGATGTTCGAAGATTTCAAAAGTCGCTGCGATAAATTCACTTCTAATTAATATTTACCAATGAGAATTTACTCTTGCCTGTCGTCATAAATACCCATCTATTTTTATCTTTTTGAGAATGAGTTTTCATTGACGACAACTAGTACCGTCGGTAAAATTTGTGTAATAATTGTAAAGATTTAATCTAAGAACTTTGTGCAAATAAAATATAGGGAGCACGAGATGCAAGACAGCGTCGTCATGATGAAAGTTGATGATTTTTTAAACTGGGGTCGTAAGAACTCTTTGTGGCCTATGACTTTTGGTCTCGCTTGTTGCGCGATTGAAATGATGGCGACAGGTGGATCGAAATACGATTTAGAACGTTTCGGATGTGGAGCTTTCATGGCAACACCAAGACGAGCAGATTTAATGATCGTCGCTGGAACAGTTACATTAAAAATGGCAACAAGAATTAAATTACTCTTCGAACAAATGCCTGAACCTCGTTATGTTATCTCGATGGGTTCATGTGCAAATAAAGGCGGACCTTACTGGCAACACGGTTATCACGTTTTAAAAGGCGTTGATGAAATTGTTCCTGTGGACGTTTACGTTCCAGGTTGTCCTCCGAGACCAGAAGCTCTTATTGAAGGAGTTATGACTCTACAAAAGAAAATCGCGAACGAGAGAATCCTTCGCGATAAGTGGGTAAAACATGCATAACGAAACAGCATTAAAACTTTCAACACTTGTAAGTTCATCAAACGCGAAAGCAGTGATGGCCACTTTAGGTGATTCAAACGTTACTGTAGATTCAGGATCAATTTTAGAAGTGTGCCGCGCTCTTAAGAGCGAAGGCTACAACGTTCTTCAATGTATCACTGCAACTGACTACGCTGACAGAATCGAAATTACTTACGTTCTTGCAGACTTCACAAAAAACTTAGAACTTCTTTTGAAGACTAACGTTCCACGTGGAGATGGAAACGGAAATAACAAAGATACACTTCCAAAAATTAATTCAGTGGCAAGCGTATGGCGTGCAGCTGATTTTCAAGAGCGCGAAGCTTACGACATGATGGGGATCAACTTTGTTGGCCACCCGGATTTACGTAGAATCTTAACTCCTGATGACTGGCAAGGTTATCCTCTAAGAAAAGATTATATTGTTCAGGAAAAATATTTAGACATGGTTGTAAACCCTGCTCACAAAATCAATTCTGCTGATCATATGTTCGGAAAAAATTTAAAACTAGAAATCGGCGATCCGAAAAAAGTTTCAGCTAGCTGGAAATCTGACGATGCTGATCCTACTGCTGAAGAAGCAAAGGATGGTGAATAATGTCTACTCATCACGAACCAGAAGATAAAATCATGTTAGGTGACCAGGAGATCTTAAAATCAGATCTTCTAACTCTGAACATGGGTCCTCAACACCCTGCTACTCACGGTGTATTAAGAGTAGAAATTAAAACAGACTCGGAAATCGTTGTAGATGCTATTCCGCACCTGGGATACCTGCACCGTTGTTTCGAAAAACATGCAGAGAATTTAGACTACAGAGGAATTATTCCTTTCGTAGACCGTATGGACTACCTGGCAGCGATGTCAATGGAATGGGGATACGCACTTACGATGGAAAAAATGCTGGGAACAGAAGTTCCAAAGCGTGCTGAATACATCCGTGTCTTAGTTGCTGAGTTACAAAGAATTGCTTCGCACTTGGTTTACTTCGGAACATACGGGATCGATATGGGAGCGTTTACGACTTTCCTTTATTGTTTCCAGGACAGAGAAGAAATTCTTCGTTTATTCGAAGAACTTTCTGGTGCCCGCATGCTTTATAACTATATCTGGATCGGCGGTGTATGGAATGACATCAACGACGATCAGTTAACAAGAGTTAAAAACTTTGTTGATAGATTCGAGCCTGAGTTACTTAAGTACCACTCGCTTGTTGGTCAGAATAAAATCTTTATTGAAAGAACAGCTCACGTTGGCGTTTTGTCGAAAGAGCAGTGTTTAGATTTCGGAGCAACTGGACCAATATTACGTGGATCTGGTGTTGAATGGGATTTAAGAAAAAACCGTCCATACGGAATGTACGAAAAAATTGATTTCGACGTTGTTGTAGGAAAGGGAGAAAAAGGAACAGTAGGAGACTGCTGGGACAGATACTACGTGCGAATTTTTGAAATGTTTGAATCGATTAAAATCATTCGTCAGGTTCTTGATGGAATCGAAGAAGGCCCGGTTATGGGTAAAGTTCCAAAAATTATTAAAGTTCCAGCTGGTGAAATCTATATGAGAACTGAATGTCCCCGTGGAGAGTTGGGTTACCATTTAATTTCTGACGGTGGAAAAACTCCATACAGATTAAAAGTTAAGTCATCATGCTTTACTCACGTTTCAATGTTACCAATCATTGCTCCAGGGCAGATGGTGGCCGATCTTGTTGCTTCAATTGGAAGTATCGATATCGTTCTTGGTGAAGTTGACAGGTAGATTTTAAAACGAAGAAAAACAATTAGGGCAAAATATATGGAAACGATTCACCTTAAAAAACAAATTGAACCGGAACTTACCATCGGTAAGTGGTTTAAGAACGTATACGACGCTGTTAGAACAACTGCGATCGGTATGGGGATTACTTTTAAATACGTATGGGGAAGAGAAGTTGTTACGATCGAATACCCTGAAGTAAGAGAAGAGCTTCCATCTAATTCACGTTCACGTCTATATAATGATGCTGAAAACTGTATCTCGTGTTTACAGTGTGCAGTTTCTTGTCCGGTTGATTGTATCTACATCGCGGCCGTTAAGAGACCAACAGATGCTCCAAAAATTAAAACGAAAGATGGTACACCAATTCGTTTAGACCTGAAACAATACACGATCGATACAGCTCTTTGCATGTACTGCGGTCTTTGTACGACAGTTTGTCCGACTGAGTGTTTAACTCACACGACTGACTACGAATACGCTTCATACACATTGGCTTCAATGAAGTATGACTACCTTGCTCCAGACATCCGTGCTTGGAGAACAAGAATCGTAAAATCTTAATCTAAATGAAGGCCACCCTCGGGTGGCTTTTTTTTTCCTATTGGGAGAAAGCTCGTGAAATTTTCTATTATCCTTATTTTAATTTTTATCACTTCATCTTGCTCAATGTTTGGTGATGCTTTTAAAAAAGCAGCTGTTCATGAAAAGATGGTGACTCAGCTTGACCAGACTCCGTATGAAATGAACCTTACTGATCTTCAGGCCAAAGTTGTCGAGTACATGGGGAGCATGAACCTCAATGGAAAATGGGTTTACACGGCAAATCCAGGTGGAAATCAACTGCAGAGAATGACAGCGATAAATGAGCAGATGGAAGAAGGTTTTGTTTATAAACAGAATTTTTATTCATCAACATGGTCACCTGATATGAGCTTGTTTTCCGGAGACATGGATAAAATTAAAAAAAGTATTTTTACTTCGAGTTATCATGTTATCGAAAATAACGAGAATGAATTTATCATTGTGAAAGGTAATACTATTTATGAAGCTCATAAGGCCGGAGTGAATAAAAGTTCACTGAAAGTTTATCAGCTGACGGATGTGGTAAGACCTCTTGATGTGAATCTCGACTGGTGGAAACTTTTAAGAGGCAAAGGATTGCTGGCGAATTTATCACAGGGGCCGGTGGATTTTGCGAGTTCTAGAAAATATCAGGAAGAAGATAAGGTGAGAAAAATTTCACTTTTTTTCTTCATTGATAAAGAGAGAGCAGAAAAAATGGAAGCAGATCTATTAGCAAAACAAGAGTCATAAGTGGAAGCCTATAAAGAAGTATTTATCTATTTTTTCAGACTCGGACTTCTTGGATTCGGCGGACCTCTCGCGCTGGTTTCCAACATGCAGAAAGATTTAGTCGAAAGAAAGTGGCTTACCAATGAAGAATTCACTTCGACGTTTGCACTGATCAAAGCAATGCCTGGTTCTGTTGCATTCATGACTGCCGTTTACACAGGCAGATTGCGCGCAGGATTCTGGGGGGGACTTATCGCCGGAGTGGCGCTAAATATTCCTGCCTTCACTTTAATGATTTTATTTTCTCTTTTCTTTAGTTCTATATCACACATCAATTTCATTCACGTTTTAATGATCGGAATGCAAGTGACTGCACTCGGAGTTATTTTAGGAAGTCTAAAAGGACTTGTTAAAGGTAATGAGATGAATTTGTATTTCTGGTTTCTGGTTGTGATTTCCGGAATCATTAATTATTTTCACCCGGGCCTTGAGCCGCTGATCATTATTGGTTTTGGGTTAATGCTGGTTTCACAGAGAAAACTTTTTGATCTCGGCGCTCTAGCGCTGGTTTGTTTTAAAGCGGGAGCGCTGGTGTTTGGAACAGGTCTCGCAGTTGTTCCAATGCTTCAACATGATGTCGTTACAAAATATAAATGGCTGACAGAAAATGAATTTTTAGATGCTCTGGCGTTCGGACAAATGACTCCGGGCCCGGTGATGATTACTTCGTCTTATATTGGACACAAAGTAGATGGAATGCCTGGAGCAATTATTGCGACTGTTGCTATTTTCCTGGCGGGATTTATTCATATGTCGACCTGGTTTCCTTTAGTGCTGAATAAACTTAAGGGCAAAAAATGGATTCAGGATTTTACATTCGGTGCAGTCGCGGCCGTTGTTGGACCGATCCTTGTGGCAGTTTATAGATTAAGTAACGGAATTCATCTGAATGCGATGTTGATAATTTTAATGATTATTGCTTTTTTAATAACATTAAAAAGTAAATTCCCATTGTGGGCCGTCATTCCGATCGGGGGCTTGATCACTGCTCTTTATTCTATGATCTTTCCGATTGTTTAATTAACCATTCGCCATTTTTTTGAAAAAAGCTTCAGCCTTTTTTTCAAGATTTAATAAGTCTGCAGATTTTTTTACATGCCCGTTTGGATATAAAATATCTGAAGGATGGACTTTAAAAACAGCAGCAAAAATTTCAGCATAGTAAGAAGTAAAAGGCGTGCGGTCGTTTTCAAGTGCACTAAGATTTGAACGCTGGATTCCTGTTAGCTCTGCAAGTTGATCCTGTGACAGACCACTTTTTATTCTTAAGCCTTTTAAAACTTCCGCCGAAGATAGATCTTCACCGAGTAAATTTTGTAGGACATCTATCATGTTTTTCATTAAAATCTCAAGTGGCTATCTAAAATAGTTGTGGTTAGTAGTTACTCTTTTGACTAGAACAATTATTTCATCATTATTTATTTTATAAATAACTCTTCCTGAATGACTAAAGGCCGATGAACGATAACCTTTCCACTGTCTCTCGAGTTTGTGATCATACCATTCATTCGATTGAGCAATAAACACTGGGCCAAATTCTTCCATTTCATAAACCCAGCGAAGTAAAACTTTTATATCACTGGATGTGACAATCTTTTCAATTAAAAGTTGGGTTAACTCAGCTTCGGCCAGATCTTCCATTATAACTTTCCAACCGGCCACAGGTTACTCATGTATGATAAAACATACTGTATTTTTAAAAATACGTCAAGATTAATTATTGCTCGAAGGTTGATTGCAAAGGCAAGTCTACTTTGAAGATTTAAGAGTTTAAAATGATTGGAATGTTAGGGAGGCTCAATTAATAATTGTCAGAATGATGATCTTTTTTAGGTGCCACTAGACTTTTTGTAACCACACCGCAATCAACGCAACGAGGTTACAAAAAGTCTAGTGGCACCTTTTAACATGTGTATGAAGCGCTAGAGTCTTTTTAAATACTCTTCTTTTTTTGCCTTATACTCTTCATCAGTCAGAATACCTTTCTGGTGAAGATTATACAGTTCTTCGAGAGAAGCTGAACTTACAGGACGCTCATGTGATTGAGCAGGTGTTGCTTTTACTTCGATGTCTGGATGACCATTGTTATAGCTGGATTCACTTCCCTGATAAGAATTAGAATTCGCACTAGCGAAAATAATCTTAGATTGTTCAAGAAAGATCTGCCAGAAATTGTGTTCAGCAAATTTTTCTTCAATGACAACAGTATCTGCAACGAAGTCGTGAAGTGTTTGTCTTTTTTCTGTGAAAAGATTCATCAGATAACCGATGCAAAGAATAGCACTCGATAAAATTGAAATAACAAATCTAATGACTGAATCTTTGATCGTGAGTTTGCTTCCATTGCTTTTAACAACAGCAATCCCCATCAATGCTTTTCCTGGAGTAGCTCTAAGGGGAGAAACTTCAAAAACAACGTGATAGAAAATAGCTACGATGAAACCCAGGGGTTGCACCCAGAATGGAATGATCAGAATCATACTGATTAGAAAAACGATGACTCCATCAATAAAAAGGGCAGCAAAGCGTCTCCAAAATCCTGCGTAATTCATACTAATTCCTTAGAACGGGTTTATCCCAAAAATTTAGCACCAAATCTCACATTTTCCCAGCTAATTGCCGTTTTTCGACTTCGCGCACGGTTTTTTTTCAATGCCATTATGCTCTAATCGTTGACACTATTTCACACAGTTAAGGAAAATTATGAATCAGGATTTTTACGAGTGGCTGCTCCTGTTTGGCAGATGGCTGCACATTACGGTTGCGGTTACATGGATCGGAACAAGTATATTTTTTATGTGGCTCGATCGCACGTTTCAAAGAAATATGGAGTCAACAAATCCCGCGCACGTTGGTGAAGTGTGGATGGTTCACGGTGGTGGATTTTATCACGTAGAAAAATTATTAATGGGACCGACGAAAGTTCCAAAAGATCTGCACTGGTTTAAGTGGGAAGCTTACTGGACGTGGTTGTCGGGAGCTTTTTTAGTCATCATGATTTTTTATACTGGTGATGCGACTTATCTTCTGGACTCGAGTGTATCTAATATTTCATATGGCCAGGCCGTATGTTTGGGTATTTTTACGTTAGTGGGCTCGTGGATTTTTTATGACTTCCTTTGGGAGCGAAAAATTACGAAAGATAAACCAGTTGTCGGTCACATCTTAACGATCGCATGGTTTTTCGGAATGACTTATCTTCTTTGTAAAACACTGAGTGGTAGAGCAGCTTACATTCATATCGGCGGGATGCTTGGAACGTGGATGACGGCCAACGTTTTCATGAGAATTATTCCACGTCAGTTAAAAATGGTTGAAGCTTCAAAGAGCGGCACACCTGTCAATCAGGAATGGGCAGCGAACGCGAAAAACAGGTCAACTCACAATACATATTTTACTCTTCCGGTAATTTTGATCATGATCTCGAATCACTTTCCTATGACGTATGGAAGTGATTACAACTGGCTCATCCTGCTTTGTTTAAGTGGTGCCGGTGCCTGTATCAGAGAGTACTTTGTATCCCGTTTAAAAAATCCAGGCCGCTCAAAAATGTTTGGTCTTCTTGGTGTCGTTATTATTGCGACAATAATGTTCATGAACGTTAAAGGCGAAAATAATTCTCCAGCTAAACATGTTGAAGAGACTAAAGTTGTAGAAGTGAAGCCCGTGGAAGCAGCGGCAGTTCCTGTAGCAGTTGAAGTAAAAGCTGAAGCTGCAGCTCCTGATCCGGCATCAAATGCAGTTGTCGATGTAAAAGGAAAAATCACTTTTACAGGAACTCCACCTCAGGGAAAAAAATTAACATTGCCGAGCGGATGTAAAGAAGGCGGATCAAGTTATACTGATGAAGTAATCGTCATGAACGGTAAACTTGAAAACGTTTTAGTAAGAGTTGTTAAAGGACTGGAAGGAAAAACTTTCAAAGATGTTCCGGCCGAACCTGTAGTTCTGAATCAGAAAAATTGCATCTATCACCCGCGTGTAGCGGCGGCGAGGGTGGGACAGGAAGTTGTGTTCGTGAACAGCGATCCGGTATTCCACAATGTGCGCTCGATCAGTAAGGACAACGATAAATTTAACTTAGCTATGCCGAAAAAAGACCAGCGCATTTCGAAACGTTTTGATAAACCGGAATTTTTCGTGCAGGCAAAATGCAGTATCCACCCGTGGATGTCTGCAAACCTTGCGATCATGGACCATCCGTTTTTTGCAGTCTCAAATGAAAAAGGTGAATTTACAATTAAAGGTCTTCCTGTCGGAAAATACACGATCGAAGTATGGCATGAAGTGTTTGGTGTTCAGACGAGAGAGATCACTGTTACTGAAACAACAAAACCTGACTTGAATTTTAATTATAAACTTTAGGAAATAAAAATGATCAGCACTCATATTCTCGATACAAGTTTAGGTATGCCTGCAAAAGATGTTCATGTGACACTGGAAAAACACAACGGTTCGGTGTGGACAGTTCTCTTTGAAGAAAAAACCAATGCTGACGGTAGAATTGCTTTTAATACAACGGCCGAGGCCGGAGAGTACCGTTTGATTTTCGATACTGTTGAGTACTTCAAAAAAAATAAACAAGAATCATTCTTTCTGGATACACCAGTGGCCTTCAGGATCACTGACACAAGCAGAAAGTACCATGTTCCACTATTACTTAATCCGTACGGCTACAGCACTTATAGAGGCAGCTAGAAATGAAATCATTTGAAATCCCTTATTACCACGATTATATTTCTCCTGAAATTTTTGCTTCACTAAAAAGCAAAGCTCAAAATTATCAGGGTATCGAAGGCCTCATCCATATTGGTGAAACCGGAGGACTTGAAACTCCCGAGGCGATGAAATTTTTATGCGAGCTTTATGAAAAAACTAAAGGTGAGCTCGCTGTTGTTTTAGAACAAAGAATTCTCGATCGTAAGTTCATCGATGAGAGAACAGCTTCCTGCTACAGATTCAATCAGTCTTTGAAAATTGATTTTGAATCCAGCGATTACAAAACGATTTTAGGACATGAAGATTCAAAAGGCAGAATTGTCATTGGACCGAAGAGTAAACTGTACGCCAAAAAAGGCGGCGGTAAACCGATCGCTGAAATACCGAAATTCCTACAGGGAAATCACGTTACATTATTCGGACCGCCGGACAATGCAAAACTTTCAATCAATGCCATGAACGCTTATCACAGAAAATTAAAAGGTGAGCCTGCCATAGTAGAGGAGCTTTTAAAAACTCATGTGAGCACACCGAAGTGGGGAGCTGATGATGAAGATTCGAAAACTCCTCTCAGAGCAGATCTTATTTCTGCAGGAGAAAACTTAACTGAATGCTTCGACGGGACTATCAGAGTTGTCGATGAGAAATCGAATAAAACGTATGAGCTGGCAAAAGATAAATTATCTCTGCCAATTAAACGTTTTCCAGGTCTCGCACTTCCATGTTTCTTTCTATTTTATAAAAATAATCCGATTCCACTTCATTTATATGATTTCGCTCTTCACCTTTTTAAAAACTGGCACAATAAAGAGGCCCTCGCTTTTTATGTTCCGAAACTGGAAAACGAAGAAGAGGCCCGCTACATCCATATTATGCTGGAGACAGCAGAAAAAATGATCTCTGAAAAACATAAAGAATATGTGGTCGGATCCATCCGCCTGATGATCGTTCTGGAAAATCCACGCGCAATTTTAAGAGTGAATGAAATTATGGATGAGCTGTATCCATACTTCGCCGGAGCTTCACTTGGATGGCATGACTATTTAGGATCGACAGCAAGACTTTTTAAAGAAGACGGCAATTACAGAATTCCAGTGAAGGCCGACCCGAATATTGTTATTAAATACATTAAAGGCTCCCACGATTTACTGGCCGCAGTTGTCGGTTCACGCGGTGGAATAAAAGTAGGCGGGATGTACGGAATTCTTCCGACGACACCAGATCTATTCAGCGATTCATTCCAGGTGACCATAAAAGGTTATATCAAAGATATCATCACGCAGATGAAGCGCGACCTCACTGGTTTCTGGGTGGCACACCCTGACTTTGTGAGAATTGGACTTGCTTTAGTAGAGGCGTGGAAATTTCATCAAGCTGGAGATAAATCTAAACTCGATGAAATGGTCACTGGTTTACTGGATAAAAAATATCACAAAGAAATTCTGGATTTCATTCACGGTCCGGATATCACAGGGCTAGATATCGACGATGAAATGTATATCCGTTCACTTTTAGTTGCAGACATTAAAGAATCAAATTTCATTGCCAACAATCATCCGGATGAGGTCCGTTACAATGTTTTTCAATCGCTTCAATATATTACTGACTGGCTTTCAGGAAATGGCTGCGTGGCCCTTCCTACTCAGATCGCAGGGATTCCTGCGAGAGTTATGGATGACCTGGCCACAGCTGAGAGATCGCGCTGGGAAGTGTGGCATGAAATTTACCATGGCAGATTTACACTTCAGGAGTTTTTAAAAATTGCTCATGAAGAACAACACTATATCCGCAAAGATTTATCCAATGATAAAAAAATTGTTCAGGTAAAATGGGATGAGCGAACTGATAAGTGGTACCCGATTGCCATGAAACTTATGATCCGACTGATGACGGATAAAAAACCGGTGGAATTCGCCACTGAACTTCTTTTACCGTTCACAATTCCTTATGTCCGCGAATCAAATGATCCATGGGCAGAAGTTTACAAAATTGATAAAGAAAAATTTACGATACCCGGTGAGATCGAACGATTTAATTATTACTTCGAAATGTGTGGAGCATTCTCATTTGCAAAATCGCAGACAAAAAATGTAGTAGTAGATTTGAAGTCAATTGAAAGTGATATTCTAAATTTTGATAAAAAATCTATCATTGAAGCAGCAGGTTTTCACGGCGATATCGGAGAAGGCAAAAAGACTCTCGACAAGATGGCCACGAGTGAGCAGTCCCTGGTATTTAACACTGAAGATAAAGTAAAAGCTGAACTAAAAGATCTTGGGAAAAAATACCTCGAGAAATTCGGAGTGAAATTCCTGATTTCTGCCAAAGGTAAGAGTGGAGAAGAGTTACTCGATGTTCTGAAGACAAGAATTAATAATTCTGAAGCTCAGGAGCTGGATAACGCCAGAGCTGCGCTCTTTGAAATTACAAAAAAGAGAGTGATGGAACATCCATTAAATTCCTTAAGCGAAAAGTTCCAGCAAAGCCTCGTTAAACATAAAATCAAAGGTGCAATGATCGCAATTGCTACAGCGGAAATTCAGACCGTGGCCTTAGGGGACAGTACTCCATCAACTTGGTTTGAACTGGCCTCGTTAAGTAAAACTTTCGGAAGTGCATTTGCTATTGAATATTTTACTAAAAATAACATTTCAATCGAGACTTCTGTAAACGAAGTTCTCAAACAAACAAAATCAAGTTTCAAATTAAAAGACGATAACGTTCAGATCAAACATCTCATGAATCATAGTGCACTTAATATGCACTACGTGAAAGGTTATCCTGCGAACGGTGAAATGCCGCAAATTGAATCGCTGCTTGGTGAAATTGAAGTTATCAATCCGCCGGGAGAAAAATTTCAGTATTCAGGTGGTGGATTCATTGTCCTGGAGCATTTAATTGAAGCGCACTCCGGAAAATCCATTAAAGATTTAACAAAAGATTTCTGGACGGATTTTAGTTTCGAACAAAAAGATTTACCAAATACTAAATACGCTCATGGCTTCACGGCTGAAGGATTAGAAATTCCGGGTACGCGCTTAATGTTTCCTGCTTTTGCAGCAGGTGCCATGGGCACGGCAGCGGCCATGGAAAAATTCCTGAATACTCTGACCGAAGCTTTTCACGATTTAAAAGGCAGCGGACCAGTCAGTCACGATACTGCACGCCTGATGCTTCATTCAACCGACAACGGCTGTATGAAATTTATGGGGTGTGAAATGGGGCTAGGTATTTTTGTCGCTGAAGCAGGCGATAATAAACTGGCGATTCACCAGGGAGCAAATGATGGCTTCAGGGCAATCTTCATTCATTGTTTTCAAGGCCCGGATAAAGGCAAGGGATTTACGGTACTTTGTTCCGGCGAACTCAATGCCGTACTTTTTATTTCTGAAATTTCTCAAATGCTCTTACGTGAATTAAATATTTCAGGAATTGATTTTAATAAATTTAAAGAAAATTTCAGTGTAACTAATCTTTCCCAGGAAGAAATCGTCAACATTGGTTACAAAAGCCTGATCTTCGATGCATTTCATCCGGCCCTACCTGAAGTGATTATCGACGTCGGTCCATTGAATCCACTTTCTAAAACCAATTTAGCTATTGGCGGAATAGTTTTAGAAGTGACTAATCAGAAATTCGCACGGGCAGAAAATCTTTTGAGTCCTTATGAACCGGTCTTTGATCCAAAACTTTTTGGAAAACAAGGAAAGATCATGGATAGCTGGGAAACTGTCCGTCACAATCAAAAAGAAAGTGACCAGCTGGTTTTCAGATTAAAAAATCCTTCAGAAATAAACTACGTCACTTTCTCAACGAAGTATCACCTGGGAAATCAGGCACAGTATGCACGCATAGAAGGTCAGACTGATGACAACACAGAGTGGATCGAGATATGTCCGAAAACTAATCTAGAAGGGCATGCTTTTAAAGCAGTGAAGCTTTCACCAACTAAAAAAGTTTTCAAAAATATCAGGGTTTCAAATTATCCGGATGGAGGTCTTTCGCGCCTTGGTCTTTTTAGAGAATTAGATGAGAGCGAACTGAAAAATTACGTTTACACTGACATTATTCCAATGCCGACAAAACCTTTAAACATTGTGTATAAACCCGATGCGAATGAAATCAAAAAAAATCTCTCGCGTTTCAAAAAAGGTGAAGAGATCAACGTGGCAAGTTTAGCTTTTGGTGGAAACCTTGTGAAAGCAAGTAATGAGCACTACGGACCTGCCATTCAGGTTGTCTCTCCATTTTCACCAATGAATATGTTCGACGGACTGGAGTCGGCGAGAAGCAGAGCTCTTGATCATTCTGAAGAATGCATCGTCTCTCTTGCATGGCCTGCTAAAATTCACCGCATTGAACTCGATTTTACTTTTTTTGTAAACAACAACCCGTTGTTCGTGACCCTTGAAGGAAGATCAAATAATGAGTGGACTGAAATAGTTTCTAAGACACGCGTGAAGGCCTTCGCTGGAAATGCAAAATCTTTTGAAATTAAAAGCGATAAACAATTTGACCAGATTAGAATAAAGACATTACCGGATGGCGGAATTAACCGTTTAAAGGTTTTTACGACTATTTAAATTCGATCAGAAAGCCTTTTAAGTAATCACCTTCGTGAAAACCCTTAAGAGGCACACAATCTTCGGAAAGCTTAAAGCGTTTTCCGATAATCACTTTATTTTTAAACTTTGAAGAGTCGACGATTGATTTCAGCTTCTCTTCAAATTTTGTCCAGCTGATCGTATGAGTATTTAAGAAAGCAAAGATTTGTCCTTTTTCTTCATCGAGAAGTTCCAGCATTTGTGGAAGCAGGTTTTCATAGGACTTAAGTGCACTTGAAATTTTATTTCCATCGCTTGAAGCACTTGGAGGATCACATACGATCACTTCGAACTTCATTCTCTCACCAATGAGTTTATCCATGGCCTTTTCACTTGGCATGCAAAGGCTTGAGTGATTGTCTTTTATAAGCTTTGGATTGAGTGCAATATTCTCTTCCAGCCACGCTAAATATTTTGGTGATAAATCCACAGACACAACGTTTTCGAAATCCATTCCCAGACAGAAGACTGAAAATGCTCCGGTGTAGCTGAAAAGATTTAACAGACTTGTTTTGTTCTGCAGGTACGGGCGCATGTTTTTTCTGATTGCGCTCATGTCACTGTAGATTCCAAAATCATAATGCTGGTTAATTTTAATCTGATAATTGAGACCAAATTCTTTCAGCACAAATTCAGAAGAAGTTTTTGCAACGTTGATGCTTCTGATGGCCTTCGCCTGATCGAAGTTTCTCTCCTGAATCCAGATATCTTTTATTTCAGGCAGGTTATCTTTTAACAAAGACAGGAGATCTGCTTCCTGCGCTTTCCAGAACATTGCATAGTACTGGATCATCAATTCATTTTTTAATTGCTGAACGATAAGGCCAGGAAGACCATCGCTTTCTCCATTGATGAGAAAAATATTTTCTCTCTCACTCATTAGAGGTCTTCTTAAATCAATTGCAATTTTAATTCTCTTGGATAAAACATCCTTGAACTCAAGCGTCCATTCAGCTTTATCGAGACTCCATAGTCTCGCCTTAACTGTTTTATGAAGTGGATCGTTTATGAGTAGAGCGACATCCTGACGGTTTTTTTCATCAACACCAATCAGGAAAAAAGCCTCTTTTGGAAACTTTTTTGTATAACTGTCATCGGTAATCCATGGATGTCCGAGCTTTAAATATTTGCATGAAGCAGGGTGAAGGTTGACCTTCGGGATGGGTTTTGCCATTAGAGAATTTCTTTAACCGGACTGCTTTCAACATCAAATGGTTTTAAGACATGTAGTTCATCGATCGTGTCTTCCAAAAGCATCAGAAGTGTATTGGTGACTTTAAAAGGGTCATCAAGGCCTACGATATTAAAATCGAGAAGGCGCATTTTTAATTCATCAGGGATTGTTTCGTAAGGATTAATTTCTGAACAGATATCACCCAGCATTTTAATTCGCGCTTCAAGGGTTTCGATTTTTTCCTGAAGGGGATTGTAGTCTGATAAATCAGTCTCGTTGATTCTACCGATTTCTGCAAGATTGTTGGGATCTAAGTTCTTCTCATTCATTCTTTAAATATTTCAAACGCAGGCCTTATCGTCAACTTAATTGGACTTCATTTTGCTTTATAAACCCCATGATCACAAAAATTTTAATCTACTCAGCTAGTCTTACCACTCTTTTTTTCTTGCCAGAGAGTCTCTGGGAAAAATTATGGCATAACTGCCTGCGGTTTTATGCGCACTTAAAGACTCTCGAAAGTAAAAATCCTTTTAAGCGCGAACTAGTCCAGGGAGAAAAACTTCTTGTCATGTTCCCTGATATTGAAGCGAAGCTCGCTCTCGGTGTGAAAACGACTTCCATGGAACTACCGCGGTACAAATTCTATACTACTTTGCTTTTTGATCTGCTTCAGGTTCACAGAAAACTTGGTATCAGTTTAAAGCAAATTCTTCCGGAACTCAGACAGAATCTTATTAAAGATCTGCAGTTTGAAAGTAAAATGCTGAGTAATGTGATGGGAGGTAATTTACAATTTTTCGTTATCACGATGACTACGTGGGGATTCATTTTTTTATCCAGTGCTCTTGCTGAATTGCCGCTCAATTTTGGTTTTTTATTTCTGATTCTGGTGATCCAGAGTGCTGCAATTTTCGTGTTTAACTTTATCCTTTCACAAATGAAAAAACGTATCTTCACGAAGTTCAACCACTCGATCGAAAGTCTTTATTTATTTGTGAGTCTCGTAGAAATCGGACTTCCTGTGAGTCAGGTTTTATCTGAATCAAAAGTGCTGGAAGGTGATCTGATGAAACATAAAAAATTTTCACAATTAGCAGGCAGACTAGAAGCATTAATTGGCAGATGGAAAGACAATGGAATATCTCCCAAAATAGAAACAGGTGAAGTGATAAAAGAAATCTGGCACATCAAAGAAGTCGCCTTTTTAGAATTCTTAAAGCAGGTTGAAGTTCTGAAATTTATCGTTCTCGCTTTGTTCTTTTTACCGGCCTATTTCATTTATCTCTATTCCATTTTCAAGTTTTTCATTGCGAGTTGAGATAAAAAGGCTAAAGTTGCGTTGAGTCATGGTGGTTTTGTCATGGAAGAACGGTGTTTTTTTGGGTATTATTCCTTTTCAATAAAGCTTTTATCCCATAGGAAAAACCATGTCATACGTGAACGATAAGCAAATCATTTATTCAATGAATAAAGTCGGTAAAGTCTACAAACAAAAACATGTTTTAAAAGACATTCGTCTTTCATACTACTACGGCGCTAAGATCGGTGTTCTTGGATTAAACGGTTCAGGGAAGTCGACACTTTTAAAAATCATGGCCGGAATCGATAAAGATTATCTTGGTGAAACAACTCTTTCAAAAAATTATACTGTTGGATATTTAGAACAGGACCCTCAATTAGATCCGGAAAAAACAGTTCGTGAAATCGTACAGGAAGGAGCTCAGGCAGTAGTCGATCTTCTTCGCGAGTTCGATGAAGTGAATGCAAAGTTCGGTGAAGAACTTCCAGACGCAGAGATGGAAAAACTCTATGCCAGACAAGCAGATCTTCAGGACAAGCTTGATGCTTCAAATGCATGGGACCTTGATTCGCGTTTAGATTTAGCAATGGACTCACTTAACTGTCCCCCTGCAGATCAAAAATGTGGAGTGCTTTCAGGAGGGGAGAAACGCCGTGTAGCTTTATGCCGCCTTCTACTTCAAGAGCCGGATATTTTATTACTCGATGAACCTACCAACCACCTTGATGCTGAAACAGTATGGTGGTTAGAGCGTCACCTTCAACAATACAAGGGAACTGTTATTGCCGTTACCCATGATAGATACTTTTTAGATAACGTTGCCGGATGGATTTTAGAACTAGACCGCGGTCAGGGAATTCCATACGAAGGAAACTACTCTGGATGGTTAGAGCAAAAATCAAAACGTTTAGCGACTGAAGAAAAGCAGGAATCAAAACGTCAGAAATCAATGAAAGAAGAATTAGAGTGGATCAGATCAAATCCGAAAGCTCGTCAGGCTAAATCGAAAGCGCGTATCAGCGAATACGAAAAACGCCAGCAGGTTCAGTCGGAAGCCCGCAACGAAACGAATGAACTTTTCATTCCACCTGGACCTCGTTTAGGCCAGCAGGTTATCGAGTTCGAAGGAGTCTCTAAAGCTTACGGCGATAGAGTTCTATACGAAGGATTAAATTTCAAACTTCCTCCGGGAGGGATCGTTGGTGTTATCGGGCCGAACGGTGCCGGTAAGACAACTTTATTCAGAATGATTTCCGGAAAAGAAAAACCAACATCGGGAACAATTAAAATTGGTGAGTCAGTTAAGCTTTCTTACGTTGATCAGGACAGAACTCTCGATCCGGAAAGCACAGTTATGAATGTGATCTCCGGCGGACTTGATTTATTAAAAATGGGCGGCCGTGAAGTCAACGCCCGCGCTTACATTTCAAGATTCAACTTTTCAGGTGAAGATCAAAGTAAAAAAATTAAAGAACTTTCTGGCGGTGAAAAAAACCGCGTTCACTTGGCTGCAATGTTAAAGGAAGAAGGAAACGTTTTACTTCTGGATGAGCCAACGAACGACCTTGACGTCAACACACTTCGTGCCCTTGAAGAAGCACTTATGGAATACGCCGGCTGTGCCGTTGTTATTTCCCATGACCGTTTTTTCCTGGATAGAATTGCAACCAACATGATCGCTTTCGAAGGCGACCAGGTTGTTTACTTCGACGGAAACTTTTCTGACTACGAAGAAGACAAGAAAAAACGTCTTGGTGATAAAGCTCTTATCCCAAGTAAAACTTCTTACAAAAAATTAACAAGAGATTAGTCATGAGCAAATGGACTGTCGCAAAGTTTGGTGGATCGAGTGTAAAAGACGGAGCAGCAATGTTGCGCTCTTCGAACGTTGTAGAAAATAATCCCGACATCAGAATCGTGGTTATCTCTGCGACTCAAAATACCACCAACCAGCTGGAGTTCGTTGCCCGTGCAGCTCAAAGAGGGGACGAAGCAACACTTCACTCTCTCGTGAATGAACTGGTTCAAAAACATAACAACATTGCCAACGAAATTTTTTCGAGTCCCAATGTTTTTACTGAACTTAATTTTCTTTACGATGAAATTAAATTCATCGGCGATGCGATTTTAAAAGACAGAAGTTATTCTCCCAAGATGATGGATCTTCTTTACAGCATCGGTGAGCGCATGTCTTCACTGCTGGTATCTGATCTTATCCGCCTTCGTATGCCGGGGATGAAAGTGACTTTACTCGACGCCAGAGATGTCATCAAAACGAGTTCTGATTATCAGAAAGCAGAGCCGCAGATTGATTTGATTTTAGAACACGCTAAAGAATTAGTGTTCCCGCATTTAAACAAAGATTCAATCATCGTCACTCAGGGATTTATCGGAAAAGATCTTCTTGGCAATACAACGACCTTAGGCCGTGAAGGTTCGGATTATTCCGCTGCCCTTTTCGGTGAAGCGATTGATGCCTCAGTTGTTCAAATCTGGACAGACGTTCCTGGAATTGCCAGCTCTGATCCAAGAGTTGTGACGGACGCGAAATTTATTCCGACACTTTCTTATGATGAGGCCACGGCCCTTGCGAGCCTTGGTGCCAAAGTTCTTTTCCCGACCACACTTCTTCCAACTAAAAGAAAAAATATTCCGGTTTTTGTTGGCTCCAGCCTCGATCCTAAGGGCGGCGGAACAACTGTCACAAAAGAGCAGGATGAAGACTTTAAATTAAAGGCCGTGAGCATTCTTCAGAAGAAAGATTATGCCATCGTCTCATTTATCGGCTGTCATCTCGACCGTGCAGAGTCTTTAGTGGAGGACCTGAAGTTATACTTTGGTGAATCACCAGTGGTGTTTTACGACCTCACATCAGTCTCGGTGAGTTTCAAAATTATCGGCAGTGAAAATACTCCGGTGCTTTTAAAGGCCCACGAGATTCTTGTAAAAAAATACTAAGCTTCATACACTCTTTCATAAAAAGGAGTTTCACCTTCAGAGCCGATGACTCTGCAAATTTCTTTTACTTTTTTGTGCTCCATATGAATGACGTAATCGACGTTTTTACAGACCAGTTTTGTCACCAGTGAATAAGAAATGTCTGAGCCTTCAGAAAAGAGAGAAAATAAGAGTGAGATTCTTGAAAGTGCATCAACACCTGAACTCGCGTGTATCGTACTCATAAGTCCTTTGTGGCCGGTATTCATCGCTAGTAAAAAAGGAACGACTTCAGTTGATCTCATTTCTCCGACCATTAATCTGTCGGGCGACATACGAAGTGAGTAAGCGCAATAGTCTTTTAATGATTTATTAGTCTGTTCTTTATTGGCAAGAAAAGAAGTCTGTCCGGGATGATGATTCAGGATTTCGTACGTGTCTTCCAGAACAATGATGTGTTCATCGTGTGGGATCATGGCCATCAGTGCACGAAGCAAAGTTGTTTTTCCCGAGCCGGTACCACCGGAAACGAGAACATTTTTTTTATCACTGATAATATTTTTTATTATTTCCAGTGCTACTGGTTCCAGCTTAAAGAGATCAATCGAAGGATTGTCTGTTGGAATTGATCTCAAAAAAACTTTCGATTTATTGTTGGCCGAAGTAGAGAAGTGAATCAGGGTCGCTCTTAAATTTAAATCTTTGATCCTGATATTAAAGCTGGCAAAAGGATCCTTAAAATTCCATGTCGCCTGGTTTTTTAAGGCCAGCACTTCCAGGCTCAGCTGGAAATCTTCACCGTCGACAGCTTCTTCATGAAATGTTTTTTTCTCGTGAAGACCGATGACCTGAATATCTTTATGGGAGTGAAAAATAATTTCTGTAAAATAACCTTCAGTATAATTCCTGAAAAAATCCTGATGATGAACAGAGTTAAACCATGACTCAAGAAAGTTCGTTTCTTCTTTACTGGTTTTTGAAATGTTCAGATCTTTCATGGTAGTCAAAAGAATTTCTTCAAATTTTAAGTCCGTACTTTTTGTAATCATTCTTCTGTAATGATTTTTAAAAAGAATAAGAATGTCATTTTGATAATCAACCAGCAGGTTATTCATGATTTCGTACCTCGATAATTCCGGTAATTGTTTTATAGTTGTTCTGATTGCTTTTTGATTTAAATAGTTCACCTAAAACAGGAATGCGGTTTAAAAATGGCATCTGATCAACACCGTTAGCTTCAGTCTTAAGTGATATCTGGAAAATTTTTGTCGGTTCATTCAGATCAATCACGACGGAAGATTTTTCTCTGTTACCGCTGATTGCACCGTTTGCTTCAGTCGAAGGTTTGGTGAGTTCAGTCTCATAGGTAATTTTAATTTTATCTTCGATGTTTTCCAGAATGACCATGACTCTCAGACCGGCAAACTTAAATGAAGTCTGTGTATAGGTTCCTTCGCGATTGCTGTTAACATAAGGAACATCAGCACCGATTTGAAATTCGGCCGGAGAGAGTGGTCGAATCAGTGCTTCGGGTTCAGCGAGAGTATTCACCTGAACTTTTTTCTGTGCGAGTAACACCGCATTTTTTTCAACGATTCTGTTTAACGGAGTCCTGATCAGATCCCCCAAGGTTGTACTCAGTTGTTCTAAACCTAGACGGAGCTCTTCACCATCCATCTGCTCAAGTTGAATCAGTTTCAATTTAAATGAATAATTGTTTTTTAATTTCTGGTTATTCTGTTCGATGAAATTAACTTTATATTTATCAGATAAATGTTTCTTCAAAGACTCGCTGGGAGCGTCGTTTAAACTTACGAAGCAGTTGATGTCAGAGTAGAGTACACGGCACTTTACGGAGTCCTTATAGTCGTTAAACAGCATCTGGTAGATGTCTGCGAGCACATCTTTTTTAAGTGCAAGACTCAAGGTCGATTCATCGAGAATAATGTCGGCGTTCTGGCCCTGGATTTTTTTATACTGCAGGTATTGCTTTAGATCTTTAAGCTCACCACTGACTTTTAAATTGGGGATCTGAATTTTGGTTTCCAGCCCCAATTCTCCGACGAGTTGCGCAAGGTTCATCAGTTTGGCTTCCTGATTCTTGGAAATGACAAAAAACTGGTATGAGATTGGCGTAGGATCACCTTTATTCCAGACTAAAATCTCGCTGGTGCCTATTTTTGCACCGCGAATCAACAAAGACTTCTGTTTTTCATTCATTTTGTAGGCAATTATCTCTTTATTTGCGACATTGAATTTCTCCATCAGAGGCATTTTGAGAGTCATAGACTGGCCTCTCGAGAGAATAAAATCTTCTGCATAGGCATTTGCTGTGGTAAGTAAGGGAATCAATACGAGAAAACTAAAGAATGCTTTGACACATCGGCTAGAAATCGGTAAAAAATAGGGCTTCAAGTTTAGATTATAAAGAAAAAAATTATTAGAGTTGGGCCTTTGGTGGTCACAGTTATAAAGGGGTTTTCCGATGGTTTCAAGAACATGTGTAACGACAAACAGAAGATTAAGAAAAGCAAAAAACGCTGGTGCTAAAAGAAAAGCAGGAAACAGAAACAAAGGAACAACTCCTAAGTTTGCAATCCATTTATCTGCTGACACTGCTCCAAAAGCTGCTGCAACAAAATAATTAAAATCAGAGCTATAATAATAAAGGCCAGGACTTAGTTCCCGGCCTTTTTTTTGTCCGCTTTTCATATCGTCTCCTCTGACTCTAAAAAAACTCCCATCGTCTGCTCCATCACATACTTATTTATCTTCACGATTTCCATTTCACCATCCGCTTTCAAACACAGCTGCATGATCGCATCCGAATTTTTTTCACAAGTTTGTTTATTCATGTAGTGAATAAGTTTTCTGGGGATATTAAATTTCTTCTGCAGGATTTTTAATAATGTTTGTCCTGATTCCTGTGTGCCAAGATTTTCGACGAGGATGATGTCACGTGCGTGAGTGGTTGTCGTGAGCAGGAAAGTAAACGTCGTTATAATGAGAAGACTAGATTGAAACTTCATACTTTGATCCTCGTTTAACAGGTGTTTTCATTCTTTTATTTTCGACGAAGGGTACTGCTATCATTCCGGCCTCGACATACTCGCTGACTTTCACCACATCGTAGTTATTTATTTCTATTTTGAACTGAGTGATTCCGTTTTCTGATTTGAGGGATTCATGTAGCCATGCTTTTTCGACCACCATTTTTTTATCTTTTGAGATGAGGCTGACAGGGGTTTCAATAGCAGACTGGTTATTGTCCGTGGTGAGTACTGTCAGGGGGATTGCCATCAGCTGGTGATCGGTGTGAAGTTTTTTTGCCACCGATGCAGTCGTAGTTTTTGATTCACCTGAGGGAAGACAAAGCAGAGCTACCATTACATTTGTTATGAAAATGGCGGCCAGGAATTTAAATTTTTCCTTATGCTTACTCTCTTTGGATTTTTTAATTTCATCTTTTAGCGTCGAGCTTATTCCATTCATTTTTAAATTCCTCCTGCACCCGCAAATTTTCTTTTCGATAGATCTTGTGAATAGAGAAATATCCGGTAAAAATCAAAAGAATTACAGAAAGCCAGAGGAGCAATTCAATTTCGAAAAAGCCGCCATCGGCAACTCTGAAGTTTTTATACGATAGTGGGGGATGAGTTCTCCTTCTGCCTGCATGTCTGCCTGAAGACAAAAGGAATTTTTTAATCTTATGCCACTGGGTAGTTTGTAATGGGTAATAGTCCATTTATGGGCCTTGAGTTTGGTTGTATCATCTATATTGGTTTCTAAAATAAATGCGGGGGAAATCTGATAAGGGAAATTCTTTATATAAGAGAGAGACTCGGTCGTGTCCTTGCAGTATTCATTCTTCAAAAGATTTTTAACGTATACTAAATGCCGAGCAGAGCGGGCAAGTATTGTGGCCTCATGGAGTGCTTTTGCAGCGGCCGCTATGTCAGGCTCCGGAACAAACATTCCCGCGTATGAAGATCGCAAAACAATATTGAATTTCGACATCGCTTTAATGTAGTTTTCCGTTTCGACGTTCAGATATTTAAAACAAAGATAGCTATTCGATCTGTACTGAACTTCTTTCAGTTCGACTTTATTTTTCAAGGCGAAAAACATAAAAAGTGCAGAGACCATTAAGGTAAGAAGAATGGCCATCAGAGTGATGCTGCCATCCTGGTTTTTATGAAGAGACTTCGTATGATGGATGAACTGCTCGCGTTTAGCGTTCAGGCCACGATCGAGCTCGATAAAAGTGCCGGCCACCTTAATGACCGACGTAATCAGAATAGTAAATGAGAGCAGGTAGACGGCAATCATCTATTTATTATCGATGTTCTGAACAATGGATTTTTTCATGTCTTCTACACGTTCCTTGATCACACCTCCGAAGCCTTTAACTGCGGTGATGCAGACAATTCCCACCAGACTGGAAATGATCACGTACTCCATGACCCCTTGCCCTTTTTGATTTTTGGTTAACTTTCTAAATGTTTTCTTAAAGTTTTTCATATTGATCTCCTTGTAGGGGCAGATTGCAGGAGGGATGCCGTTTTTCTTGGGAGGAAAACTGTTGAATTGAGTCCGGAGGAAAGGTTTTCCCGGTTCGAACAATGGACTGCGGTAAAAAAAGTCCATTGCAAGGTAGTAAGATCACGTTTAAAATTTATCTATGGATTCAAAAACTAAACTGTATGTCTTTGCAAAAAAAGAAGTAGCTCTCATTTTCATCTTCATGATTTTGATTGCCGTCACCTCATTCGTTCTTGGGGTAAAGATCGGTAAAAATTATTCTATGGAAATGGCGGGGATCACTAAAGAAGATCAGAAGAAAGTCATCGAACTTCTTTCTAAAAAAGAAGAAGAGCTTTCGAACATCAAAGCAAATCCTGAAGCAAACACTGTAGAGAGTTCTGAAATCGAAAACAAACTGCAGGAAAAAATCAGCGAAGAGTTCGGAAAAGATAAAGATGGAAAAGCTGCAGAAGCTTCTCACGGCATGAGTACAGCACCTGTAAAAACAGAAGCTGCTCACAGTGAAGCTAATCAATCGACCAAAAAAGATGCGCTCTCTGGAAAATTCACAATCCAGCTTGGAAGCCACAGAACGCTGAAAGAAGCTGAAGCATTTGCTGAAGGTTTCAGAGCTCGTGGATACAATCCGATCATCAACCAGATCGAGATCAAAGGAAAAGGTACATGGTACCGAGTAAGCCTTGAAGCGTTTAACACAGCAGAAGAAGCTAAAGCTTATGTCGGCCGTGAAAAAACTTTATTCATGGGCCAGGACTATACTATTATCAAAATGCCTTAAGTTTTATCCAGGTTTTTCCAATGAAAAAAAATTATAATTTTTATGCTTTAATTATGGCCGGTGGAAAAGGGACGCGCTTCTGGCCGGAATCTGTTTCCAAAAAACCAAAACAATATTTAAATCTGATCAGTGAACAAAGTTTGTTAGAGGAAACTCTTACGCGCTTTGACCGCTTGATCGTAAAAGAAAAAAGATTCATCGTTACTGTAAAGGAACAGGAAAAGCTGGCGAAAGCATCGAGCAAGGGAATGATTAAAAGAAATGGAATCATTCTGGAGCCGACAGGCAGGAACACCGGACCATGTATACTTATGTCACTGGCGACTCTGCTTCAAAGTGGAGTGACTTATGATGATGTTGTAACGATTGTTCCCTCTGACCATGTGATCCTGAATAAAAAAGGGTTTCATTCGACAATGAAAAAGGCCGCGGAGTTTGCACACAAAAATCAGCAGATCGTGACAATCGGGATTACTCCTAATTTTCCGCACACTGGTTTTGGATATATTCAAAAAGGTAAATTGATTAACGAAGAAGCTTTCAAGGTTTCGCGATTTAAAGAGAAGCCGCATTTTGAACTGGCGACTGAATATGTAAGAAGCGGGCAGTATCTGTGGAATGCAGGGATGTTCGTTGCTCCTGTAAAAGTATTTTTAGAGGAGTTCGCAAAACATGCGCCTCTAATGTACGAGCACTGGGATGCACTTTTGGGATGTGTAAAGAATCCTTCAAAACTTAAAAAAGTTTATGAAAAATTACCGAGTGACTCGATTGACTACGCCATCATGGAAAAGTCTGATCGCATCGCTGTAATGCCTGCGACGTTTGACTGGAATGACCTGGGTTCATGGGATGCACTTTCAACTGTCATCGATGAAACTCACGGGAATACTGTCGTTAAATCTGATGGAGAGTTCTTTCTAAACTCTACTGACAACGTAGTTTTTGCTCCTGATCACTTTGTGGCGATGATCAATATGGAAAAGCATATTGTCGTCGTGAATGAAAAAGTGGTTTTAGTGGCGCCGGTGAAAGATGCTCAGGAGATTAAGAAAATCGTTGAGCATTTAAAGAAGGCGAGACCGGATCTTATCTGAAAGAACTGGACCTAAACAAAAAAACACACTCCACAACTTCTAAAAGCTTTAAGACGCTTTTAAGTAGAAAAATATAATTTATATTAAATATTCGATTATGATTATAAACATATAATGTGTGTATGCAAAAAAAATTCGTACACTTATTCCTGGTTCTTTTTTTACACTCCACATCTGCATTTTCCAAAGACTATAAATTTGTTGGCCAGACTTACGAGCCATTTAACTGGGAACAAAACGGCAAGGTTAAAGGCGGTATGGTTGAAGTTGTAATATCGGCCTGCCTGAAGATGCACGTCAAGTGCAGTTTCGAAATTTTGCCTATGAAAAGGCAGATGGGCATGCTGGAAAAAGGCACTGTGGATGGAGTCCTAAGTCTTATCAAAAATAGTGACCGCGAAAGTTATTCAACTTTATCAGTCACGATCATTAAATCCAATATTTGCCTGCATGCCAGGAAGGGTACTTTTTCCAAGATCGTTAATGCTACAGAATTAAATGGAACGCTTATAGGAGCGACCTCAACTTCCAGTGCTGCAAAAATTGCAGAACAAATTAAGGCTTCCGGAAAAAATATATATATCGAGTATGAAGTAGGTCTTGAAACAATTATAAAAAAACTTTCGGCCGGAAGATATGGAGATAGAGGTCTTGGAATTGCCAATGAGGATGTTGCGGCCAGTTTCATGAAGGGCGAGAAGATAAAAAACGTCACTTCTGTTTATGTCGCGGAGACAGGACATTTCGGAGTTTTATTTTCTAAAAAAAATGTCGACGAAAAATTTATCGAGAAATTTAATAAAACAGTCGTTCTGATGAAAAAAAGCGGCGAAGTGGCGAAGCTTTTAAAACCTTATGGCCTTCAGATCGATTTATAGTGCTCTGAAATTTTTGCGACAAATTCTTTTATAAATTTTTTTGTGATTTTTTCGGGAACTTCTATTGATTCCCAGTTGCTGCCGGATAACATCGCCCCATACTACTTCTGCTTTTTTAAAACTTTATTTGATTCTTTAACATCCTGACTCTGGCGCTGGCGGAAAGTTTCAATTTTCACTGCGAGTTTTGAGTCTTCGATGGAAAGAATTTGTACTGCAAGAATTCCTGCATTGCTGGCGTTTCCGATGGCCACAGTGGCGACTGGAATACCTTTTGGCATTTGTACGATTGAATAAAGGCTATCGACACCACTTAAT
>JACMNL010000123.1 GCA_014378525.1 Bacteriovorax sp. | reverse complement strand
AGAACTGATATTGATAAAATTCAAAATACCATCATTAAAATTCTTCCTGATGGATCAAAAGTTAAACTTTCAGAAGTTGCAGAAGTGTATGAAGCAACGGGACCTAACGTTATTAACCGTGAGAACGCTCAAAGAAGAATTGTTGTACTCGCTAACACTGCCAACAGAGATATTGAGTCTGTAGTTACTGATATAGAAACCAAACTTAAAAGTCTGGAACTGAAAGAAGGATATTTTATCCAGTATGATGGGCAATTAGAGTCACAGAAAAAAGGGATGAATCTTCTTTATCTACTGGGGGCGTTGTCCCTGGTAGGTGTTTATATAGTCCTCTTTATGCATTTCAAGTCCAGTATGATGGCGTTACAGATTATGATCAACATACCGCTGGCACTAATCGGGAGTATCTTCGCAGTTTATTTAACGGATAAATCCTTTTCTCTGGCCAGCATGGTGGCGTTTGTAACTTTGTGCGGGATTGCAAGTCGTAACGGGATTATGATGCTGACTCATTACATGCATCTGGTTGAGCACGAAGGAGAAAAATTTAATAAAGAAATGATTATTAGAGGCTCTTTAGAAAGACTGGTTCCAGTTTTGATGACAGCATTAACTGCGATTTTAGCATTAATCCCGATACTTCTTTCTAAAGGGGAGCCAGGTAAGGAAATTCTTTATCCTTTATCAGTTGTTATTGTTGGTGGATTATTAAGTTCAACATTACTAGATATTATTATTACTCCAGTTGTTTTTTATAATTTTGGAAAATCTGCACTGGAAAAAAGCTTAAAAGGAGAATCGCATGAAATTTAACTTACTCATTACACTTTCGCTTACTTTGTTTTCCCTAAACACTTTTGCACATGAAGGGCATAGTGAAACCTCACTTAAAAGTTTGCATGGGGGAATTGTCAAAAAAACCAGCAACAGCTTTATTGAAGTTGTACAGGAAGACGGCAAAACTGAAATTTTTGTTACTGGACACGACTATAAAAGTATTGTCGATTCAAAGCTTGGACTAAAAGCGAATGCTGAAGTTAAAGGAAAAACTTTGCCACTGGAACTGGCCATTGAGAAAGATCATTACCTGGTGTCGACTGACTTAAAAAAAGAAAAGCATTTTAAACTTAATGTCTTGATCAAGAATACACCTAAAGAAGAAAAGGCCAGTTTCGCTCTAGAAAACCAATAATATAAAGAGAAAAAAATGTTAATAGATTATTCTCAGATACAAAAATTAACTGAAAGTAATTTAGAATTGCAGGTAAGTCAGGAATGGCTTGCCTCTTCTAAAGAAAGAATAAAATCTCTGGGAACAAACTTCGTTCCGGAAGTCTCACTTTATGCAAAGACGGAAAATCAAAGAATTCATAAGATCGGACAGGATACCAGTTCCGGTATTTTTGCTAACGTAAATGTCTTCAATGGTTTTAGAGATGTAGAACAAAACAAAATTGCTAATTTTGATTATGAAGTTAAAAAATTAAATCACCTGAAAACCTACAATGAACTGGTGTTTCTCGCAAAGTCTGATTATTGGCATGCTCTGAAGACTCAAGAGTATATAAAAATGCTTGAAGAATACCAAAACTTAAATAAAAGTAATCATCTTTTGATTTCCAAAAAAGTTCAAAGCGGAT
Organism: Bacteriovorax sp.; assembly: GCA_014378525.1. Lineage (GTDB taxonomy): Bacteria > Bdellovibrionota > Bacteriovoracia > Bacteriovoracales > Bacteriovoracaceae > Bacteriovorax. Next base: position 17,824 of record JACMNL010000123.1, on the reverse strand, counting down.
TAATACCGAGGTCGGAAGAGTTAAATTCAAAAAAAGTTGAGTTTAATATTTCCGAAGAAATTGTAAAGGCACAAGATGAATTAAAAATTCTTAAAAGTGATCTACGTAAAATTTTTTCACTAAGTAAAGATGAGCCGATTGAGTTTAAAGGAAATATTGAAACGGATAAAATGGATCTTAAAATATCCGATATGAAAATTGATCTTGCGATAGTAAAGGCCGAAGCTGCCCGTGGACAGGCAGAACAAAAATCAAGTTCGTTGTGGCATATGCCCAGAGTGAATTTTTATGCTGACCAGTCATTTACTGATTTAAGAGACGGTGAAATCCTGGATAAACATGATAATAATCCACGAGTGTTCGGGATTAAGGTTATCTTGCCTTTAATCGGGGGAAAAAACTTTGAATCAATCGAAGAGCAGTCCAAAAAAAGAGAAACAACTGCACTCTCACTAAAACAAAGGGCCCAGGTCATCGATAGAGAAAACGAAGATGAAAAAAGGGCCATTGCTGTCAATTACCTGAAAAATAGCATTGAAAGATCTAAAAACAAGGTTGAACTCACAAAAGATATTTTAACTAAAGTTACATCTGAATTTAAGACTGGAATTAAAGAAGCTGATTCTTTAAATGACTCTACTGAAAAGTACATTGAGGCAAAAAAAGATCTTGTTGAGCATCAGGTGGAATACATACTTGCCATTGAACAAGCTCAGTTGAATAACCTTCCAAATTAATCTGGACTTATTTTTGCATTGAAACCTGCACCGGAGGCTTTAATGCAAATATTCAAAAATAAAATTTTTTCTTCATTCATCTTTCCTGTTTATTTAATCTCATTTTCAGTCAGTGCACAAATGCATGATATGCAAACTCATGCAATGTCACCAAAAGATTGTTCTGAAATGCTTGCATGGGACTTTGAAACTGCGAGCTGTCAACCACTAGCGATGCCAGGAATGCCATCAAGTATGTGGATGATTCATGGAAACACATTTGCTGTACAAAGTTTTATGGAGAGTCCGCGCGGACGTAATCAATTCTCTGTCCCCAATATGATTATGGGGGATATTGGAACAAGTGTAGGAAAGAAAAATTATGTCAATTTAGATTTGATGATGACTTTTGAAAAATGGACTTTTTCAGATCGAGGTTATCCGGAGTTTTTACAGATCGGAGAAACTGATAAAGATGATCTTCCATACGTGGATGCTCAACATCCTCATTCTTCACCGGTCATGGGACTAACATTAAGTGATACATTAAGTCTGGGGAATAAAGACCACATTAAATTTTATTTTTCCCCAAGAGGTCAGCCTACTGAAGGGCCGGTTGCATTTATGCATAGACAAACAGGGATGGTAAATCCTGATGCACCTTTGGGACATCATATAGGACAAGATGTATCTCATATATCAAGTACTGTTCTAGGAACTTCATTTCATCTTGGTAAATTTACTTTGGAAGCTTCAGTTTTTAATGGCACTGAACCTGAACCTACAAAAGTTGATCTTCCTATAGATAAACTTAACTCGCATGCAGAACGATTAATTTATGAATTTACCGATGACCTTTACGCTATGGCATCAGCTTCTTATGTCAAAGATCCAGAGTCACACGACTTATCTTTAAAGCGTATATACCGTTATTCATCTTCAATTTATTATCAGAAAAAATTTGAATCAGGATTAATGTTTCATAATACATTTATTTTTGGCCTGGTAAATTTCTACGACCATTATTCGAAACTGAGATCTTTTGGAAACGAATTTTTACTACATTCGATGGATTTACCACATAATTTCTGGGGAAGAATTGAGTTGCTTGAAAGAGGAGCAAGTCAATTACGAATTGAAGCGACTAATAATCCAAAATGGGTTGAGGCATTTACCATGGGTTATACTTACGATATATGTAAATTTGATAATGGCAAAATTGGAATTGGTGGTTCTATAACAAAAAGTATAATCCCTTCAGTTTTTGAAAATGCTTATGGTACTGATCCTTTATCAGGTAAAATATTTATCCAGTTATCAGGAATGAAGATGGGCCCATTATAATGTGGGCGCTCATGTTTTTTTGCATGAGCGCGATTTTTTATAAAACTTCAATGGCAAGAGGGACAACTCTTAAAATATTATTGTCTAAAAATTGAACCCATAAACGGTATTTTCCTGGATTCTCAAACGTAGCGTGAACCATACCTTCTGTCGGTTTAGATGACATCACGTGAACATGAACCAGTGAGTCTCCGTCATCTGTGACCGCGATAACGTGGGCCATGGCACCCAGATAATTTGTAATGACTGGAGCTGAACCATCTGTTCTGGAGAATTTTAAATCGAGCATAACCATTTTTTTTGCAGTTATTTGAATATCGCTTAAAGTGATAGATGAAATAGAATCATTTCCAGTTCTTGTTAATTCTAATTCGGCAGGTGAAGGGTATGACTCAATTCCACCAGCAATTGATAAATTATTAGATGCAGAGAATTCTGTTTTGTTTCTAGCTAAAATACCTTGACCCCAAATCCAATAGTCGCCATTTCTATTTAAATCAAATTCGATGACCCAGCTTTTACCGTTGTATACAGGATGAAGATGTTGAAAATCAGTCAATGACGAATCATAAACAATAAAGTGCAGTAACTTTTCATTTCCAACACTCAAGTCTGAATCTTTTATCAATGTTTTTTTCTCTAAATCAATTAGCTGAAATTGATAAGAAATATGTCCTGCATTGTTAGAAAATATTTCTGGCTCCAGTGCAACTTTTTGAGTCTCCTCATGAGCGTGTAATGCAAATGTCGCAAAAAGTAAGATAACCCAAAGCAAAAGTTTTAAAAATTTCATTATAACTCCTTTGTAATAATTTAATGTTTGTTACGGTACCCCCCCTGGGGTATAAAGAAAATATGAATGTTGATTAATTAAAGGTGTTATGAAAAGTAAGAAAATTAGTAAAGTAACTGCAAAAAAAGTTGTTAAAAAAAATAAACATGAACATAGTCATCCTGATCATAAGGGCCACTTAAAACAACTTGCCAGAGTAAAAGGTCAGATTGATGGCATTGAAAAAATGATAAATGAAGGAAGATACTGCGTAGACATTATCAACCAATTAAAAGCTGTAAGCGCCGGGATTAAAGTTATTGAATCAGATATTTTTGATTCACATCTGAAGAGTTGTGTTCGAGAAGCGCTTTCTTCAGATGATGATATTGATATTCAGAAAAAAATCGAAGAAATTAATAGATTAGTATATGGAAAAACAAAAGGTAAAAAATGAAGAATGTTTGTAAGGTTTTTATTTTAGTATTGTTTTCTTTTAGCGCCAATGTAAAATCGGCGACTCCACCTGCTGCGCCACAATTTTATCGTGATTTAACGTTAAACATCAGGAAATCTGCAGAATTTAAAGTTCCAATGATTGGCACGGATCAATCGTATTCTTATGAACTGGAGTTTGCAGACCCTGTCTACAAAGAACCCATGATTGGAGATATGGCCTTAGGAAACAATCCAGCAATCTTTTATCGCCAGTTTTGGGACAGAGTCTTGTTGAAAGATGGATCCCATGTATCAATCAATGGAGAGGATATACCGTTAACTTGTATCTTTATTAGCGGGCAGGATAATCGTAATTCAGGAAATATTGATCCACGCTTCCCCCAGTTTATTATGAAGGTCTATTTAGTCGCAAATGATTTTTCCTGTGTCGGTCCAATCAATCCTGGATTTCCAGAAAATGGCGGTAAAGAAGAGGCATGGGATACTTACCTGTATTTCGAAGTCCGGGATCCAACAATCATGTTACCTGTAGAATCTAAAATTCGTTATAGATGGAATGAATTTCATTCTGTTCTTGTTAAATAGGAACTCAAATGAAAAAAATAATAATGCTTTTAATTTTTCTTATCTCCAGTGTTTTGCACGCAGAAGTAGTCTGGTATCCATCTCCGCCAGAGGCCTACAAATTGGGTGAGGTTTATCCTGAAGCTCAACGATTACTTTTTGCATTTGATTATGGGCATGCACTTGTCTATGAAACTCTTATTTTAAAAAAGGGTACAATCAAAAATCCGAAGGAGCTGGAGAAAGAATTATTAACAAGGATTTTTTCAATCCTGGAGAATCCACCTTATATTAAAGTTGATGAGGGTGACATTGCTCCCAATTATGTCTACAAGTTTCCTTTGGTTATTAATCTTTTTGACTGGTCACACATGCTCCATCAATTTGTTTTAGATGTACTGGCCACTTCTGAAGACCGTGGCCCGGTGATGGTTGACAGGATCAATACCATTTACGAAAAATACAAATCTAATAAAGCAATTGCGATAACGGATGAGTGCAAGTCGATGCTCTTTATGGATGGGCACTATTTTTCTAAAACATTTAGAAAACAATTCCCGAGTTTTAATTTACTGATCTGGAGTTACCATTGGTTTCAAATTAAATTATATGAGGCCTTACTAGCACCTACGAAAATGGAAAGAGATGTAGCTGTAGCAAATACTATTGCACAGTTTAAAAGTTTAATCTCTGATTTACCTGATTCCGCCGATTTCGATATGATGCCGGAAACAGCAACGGAAGCACCAACTTTTGCAAAACTATTCCCGAAAATTCCGGCAGCATTTGATAACAATCATATGCTTCACGATATTGTTTCTGACATGATTACATCCGACAAAGTGCCAGTGGAAAAACTTAGAGGAGAAGCACTTCGTTTGGGTCGCATGGCCCAGGATCCGGATGCTTTTAAAGTGCCTGTTTGTAATCAGAATTAATTAATAGTTCTTAACTTTATAATTGGAGAAATTATGAAAAATGTAAAATCACTTGTCCTGTTATTGGTATTAATCTCATGCTCTATTCAGACTCTTTTGGCCGCTGAGGCCTCTGTCGCTCTTGGAAAAGTCGCAGAATTAAGCTGCCACAGACTTGAACGTCTTGTGACTTTACAAAAAATAGATGAAAAATTTTTAACTAAACTCGTCTCACTTCAGATCATCAAGCTTACGCCAGCAAAACCTGCAGACCCTTCATATAAAGTTATTGCTTCACAATATGCCGGCGCCGATGGAAGTTCTATTCAAGTGGAAATGATGATGGATGCAACGGGAAAAGGTGTCTCTCAAACTCTAAAGGCCGGAACTGAAGCGCAAAATGCCCCGGTGTGGAGTGATAAAGATGCTGCATCACTTGTTGAGAATTCCCTTCATTATATTCTGGAATCAAATAATCCTGAAGCAAGGCCTTTTGCAAGCGGTTTGACTTCAGTGGTTTTAAAACAGGTTAAAACTGAACAGGGTGAAACTGTCGGGAGAGTTGAAATGCATTCTACTGATACAACAAAATTATTTGAAGTTACTTTGAAAGAAGACGGCACTGTTGAATCGGCCAATACTATCAATCCATAGAATAAAAATTATGAAGCTAGAGATAAATAAATTATCAGTTCTCATCTTGATCAGTTTATTGATTTCTAGCTGTAGTAATAAAACGCAATTAAAGTTTGAAGAATATAATAACCATGCCTACAACCAGGCCATGCTTGAAAAAGTATCTTACCAGCTGATTAATCAAAGAGTATTCATTCCCAAGTGTATTTCTTGTCATGGTGTTTCTGGAAACGTGAATTTAGAAACCTATGCTTCAGTTTATGGGTTTATAGACAAAATTAAAGATGTGACTATTTTATCTCATGAAATGCCTAAATCTCCATATTCTTCACTTAACAAAGAAGAATTAGAACTACTGGCCACATGGATTCAGGCAGGCGCTCCTGAGAAGGCCCTGGGAGGTGTAGATATCCCTCCACCGGTAGTTGAACCTTTAGAGGCTAAGTTTTTATCAATACAAAAAAATATTTTTCAAAATAAATGTTTAGTATGTCATTCACCTGGAAAAGAAGCTGAACGTGTTTCACTTAATACACCACAGGAGATGATTGATTCACCTTTAGAAATAGTCATTCCTGGAAACCCTGATGATAGTGATTTAATTTTTGTCATTTCACCAACTGCCCGCAAAATTATGCCGCCAAAAAAATCCGGAATAACCAGCTTAAAACCTGAAGAAATAGAAATTCTCAAACAATGGATCGCTAATGGGGCCACAGATTAATAATGAAGTGAGATTGGAAAACTTGATCCAAAAACATCGAAGAGTATTCGTTCTGTAAATGATCTATTTAATAAGCTCAATCAGCTGATTGACGGAATGCTTGATATTTCCCGCTTAAATACGGGCCGTTTTGAAATCTTTAAAGAAAAGACTGATCTAACTAAACTTCTCAGTAATCTCGCTAAAGAAAATGAGTCACAAATTCTTGCCGCTCACTCCACTCTGGTATTGAAACTTGAAAATGTTGAGCTGGAAGTTGATCCATTAAGAATAGAGCAGGTTGTGAATAATCTTTTTTCTAATGCTATTAAGTATGCTCCCTCATCAACAATCGAAATCGGACTTAAAGAAAATGTGAATTCAGTTATGATGTGGGTTAAAGACACGGGGCCTGGTATTTCAAAAGAGTTTCAACAGAAGATTTTTAATCGTTACGAAAGAGAGAAGTCACTTGTCGCTGTTGAAGGGCTGGGTCTGGGACTTTATATAAGTCGTCAGATTATTGAAGCTCATGGCGGGGAAATTACTCTGAAGAGTGGGCCGGGGATTGGGGCGACATTTTATATCATATTTAATATTTGAGTTTCCTATCGTGAATCCGCATAACGGATCTAACCCCGTAAATATTTGTTTGCTGCATTTAAAACACCAACATTATTGAAGGAAATTTTCACTAATGGCATCTATTAAAAAGCTTATTCGCGCGGCAGAAGATCTTAACTCCAGTACTTTTTGTAAAACATCTGGTGGAAAAATAACCAGCGAGTAAATAGCAAAACTATAATCTTCCAGATCGAGTCGTGCCCATTCTTCACTTGTTACATATTTTTCCATGACTTCTTTTTGGACCGAATCAATTGCCAGGTCGATAAAAAGTTGATCGAGGTGGCGCCGCATTTTTTCTATTGAATGATGTGAGAATGTTTGATCGGTGAAGCCTGGGTCTTCATCTAAATAGGGAATAGAGCAAACAATTTTGTAAGGGATTTGCTGAATTTCTTCTACTATTTGGTAGCGAGAATCCATTTTAATTTGAACAATTAAGCGACCATCAGGCAGGGTCTCCAAAATCTCAGCAAGTCCTGCTGAGAAAACAGGATACGCCTCATATGTTTCCTGATTTGAGGAGAGTTGCTCCTCCAGTGATGTATTTTGATTCATTTTTGGAGAGGAAATCACCCGTACAGTATGAGCGACACCAATGCGGCGGTTATTTTCAATAGAATCCTTAATCATTTTTCTATAGCGAGGCTCAAAAATGTGAAGAGGAACAATACTGTGTGGTAGTGCTACACTCCCAGGGATAGGAAAAAGTGAAATTTCTAATTCATTCATAACGATAGTATCAATGTGGCGTCTGTATTGGTCAAGCAAGGTGTAATTTCCTTTACAAGACATCAATAAGACAAGCTTGAAAATATAAAATTAGGTAGTAAAGTCAATTTGTAAAAAGTTGTTTTATATCGGTATAAATCTAGGAGGATTTTATTATGATTAAGTTTTTAGCAATTTCAGCACTATTGTGCTTAGGTAGTGTCTCTTATAATAAAGCTATGGCCTCAGCGCCAATGGCAAAAACGCAGGCCCCGGGATTTTATCGTTTTATGCTGGGAGATTTTGAAGTGACGGCCCTATATGATGGATCAGTTGCTCTTCCGATGAATAAACTTTTAAGTAGTGTAAAAAAATACCAAATAGAAAAACAATTCAAATCTGCTCACCTTGCAACTCCGACTGAAACACCGGTCAATGCTTATTTGATCAATACAGGTACAAAACTTATTTTAATTGATACAGGGGCCGCTGCTCTTTTTGGGCCTACTCTAGGTAAGTTATTGCCAAATTTAAAAGCTGCAGGTTACGAAGCTTCTCAAGTTGATGAAATTTACATCACTCACTTGCACCCTGATCATGTTGGTGGATTATTCACAGACAGCAAAGTCAGCTTCCCCAATGCAATCGTGCGCGCCGATAAACGTGACATTGAATATTGGCTAAGCAAAGAAAATATGGAGAAAGCTCCAGAAGCAAACAAAGGCTTTTTCCAGGGCGCAATGGTATCTTTTGATGCTTACACGAAGGCCAACAAGGTTCAGGCATTCGATGGCGACACAAAGCTAGTTGAAGGAATTCAGGCCGTAAAAACTTACGGGCACACTCCTGGTCACGCGTCTTATTTGGTTGAGAGCAAAGGACAGAAGTTGATGGTCATTGGAGATCTAATTCATGTTGGAGCAGTTCAGTTCAACGATCCAACTGTAACGATTGCTTTTGATAGTGACAGTGTTAAGGCATTTGGAGAAAGAATGAAAATTTTTACTGAAGTTGCTAAAGATGGAACTATTATCGGTGCAACTCATATCGCTTTTCCTGGTCTTGGTCGTCTTCGCCATGACGGGAAAAAATTTGAATGGCTACCACTTTAATTGATTATAGGGCGGAGTAAAATCCGCCTTTTTTTACGGTGTCTTCACCAAAAGATTTTTAATCGTTACGAAAGAAAGTAGTCTCTGCATTAATTTTTGATAAGGATTACATACTTAAGATAACTATACTTTAAAACGCAAAATATTTTTGTGCCTAAATTTAAAAGTGATATAATTAGATTTTATCATTCTAAAAAGGGCACAATTATAAAATCAATATTTTTATTTTTCGTTTTTATGAACTTTGCTATGGCAGAAGATGCCGGCCATTTTCGTTATGTTAAAGGAGTGGTATTGGTAGGCGAGAGAGTGGCAACTAAAGGACAGGTCTTCAGTCATGGGGATTTGCTTGCAACTAAAAAAGATTCAATGGCCATCGTAACACTAAATGATGGCAGCACAATAAAACTGAATGAAAATACAACAATCGCAGTTGATCACTTATCTAATGATCTGGGTCCAACCAAAGTGACTTTGGGTCTAGGTTCAGTCGTTGTTAATGCTCTAAAATCGGCCTTAAAAAACAACTTAAAAGAAAAATTTATTTTAAAAACCAAATCAGTCGCTATGGGGGTTAGAGGTACAACTTTTTTTGCGTCTTTTGGAAAACAGGGCAGCAGTGATATCTGGATGTGTGTGAATGAGGGAACTGTTGCAATCAGATCTTCCGTCGAAAAAGAAGCAAAGCTTGTAAATGCAGGTGAAGGTGTTCAGGTTAAAAATGGCGAAAAAACATCTAAACCTACACCACTAGTGTGGACTAAAAAACTTAACTGGAATCTTAGTTCAGAAAGCGATGCAGATTTTAAAGATACAGTTAATATCGAAGAAGCTTACACAAATCCTTTAGATTTTAATTATGAATAAAAAAGTAGTAATTCTTATTCTTGGTATTTTCATTTCTAAGAATTCATTCTCGGCAGTTAATACTCCCTCTAATGATCGAGGGCCAACTAAAGAATTTAATGTACGTGTTTTTTACAAAGTGAATGATTCTTTGACGGCAATTTCTTATCTAGAGGTCAAAGATCCATCATTTGATTTTCAACAACGATCCGCCTATTTCGGCGCCCGTTATTCATTATCAGAAAATATTAAGTTTGGTGCATTTGCAGGTTATCTTCAGTCCCAAAAGCATAATGATAGCTGGATAAAAGATGGCAATGACTGGAAATGGGATAATAATGCGTCTAATGAAATGGTTTATTACCCTGAAGTCAGTTATCGAAATTTAATCGGTGATTTTGTCTACGAAGTTAAGGTTAAATATGTTTTCAGCAGTATTTTTAATGAAAAAGATTTTTTTACAAAATTTAATTTAATTTATGATTTTTCTCCTCGAATCATTTTAATTGGCTCTGACGAAATTAAATTTTCTTTCGCCAATAAAGAAAAAACACTTTCAGAAAATTGGATTTATTTGAGTCCTTTTTATAAAATAAATCCCCATTTTTTCATTGGGCCGACTATCGGATATTTCAAAAGATTTTGGACAACGAGTGAAGTCCATAAAACTCTAAGAACCAATTCCTATCAATCAAATGATTCATCAGTCAGCTTGGGATTAAATCTGAATATCTATTTAAACTAAAAATAAAATTAATTTTTAAAGGCCCCATCTAAGCTCTGGTGTATCGAGTGGATAACTCGAAACTTTTTTATTAATGAATAATTCGCGAATATCAAAAAGTGTTATCTCTTTATTCAGGACTGTTATTTTGTTGTTTACCAGAGCTTCAGTCCATTCCTTCTCAAGTTCCGGGTGCTCATTCACATATTGATCCATGAGATTTTTAAAATCATTAAATTTATGAACTATTTTTGAATCCCTTTCGTAGGTGCTCCAGTCATCAAATCCTTTGGAGCCCTGATGACAGTCATAATCTATACAGTATTTATATCCCTCATCCACTATAAGTATGCGCAACTGAAGACTCTTTTTTATATCATTAATTCCCAATTCGATAAGATTGATAGGATCAAAATCACTTTTAGTTCGATCAATTAGAAATTTTATAAAAGAAGGATTTTCATGTTCCAAAGCAGGATCAAATTGTTCTCTTGAGTATTGAGGATGCTTTTCGGGTGATAGTAACACCCACTTTGAACCGGATCTCACCGGCCATCTGAAGGATAAAATTATTTTTTTTTCCGGTGATGGCCATTCCTGGTCAATTAATATTTCCTGAAATAAATTCCTGAGTGCTGCTGGAGTTGTCGATGATTTAGTCAAAAAAGGTAGTACCGCTGGAGTTGAAAAATCACTGCTGGTTATTATGCGAGTATGTCGAGAGTCATCTGCCTTAGTGATGATGTATGTACCGGGATGTAAACCTTCTCTCGTAAGTTTTACCGGATACCCATCGCCGTCTATAGATCTGGTACTGGTTTCGTCCATCACGTATCGCAGTGCCTTTAAAAAAAGTTTATCTTGTTTCCAGTCGCTGGAAGTTGGAAGATTTCTCCAATCTTTTTTCATAGAAAAGTTTCCGAATAAATCGTTTGATCCTTCAATCATATTTGCTGCTGGTAATGAATTATTTCTAGCAAAAATCCATCTAAGGCCGACCATTGCATCTGCACAATCTGTCTCAATGTTGTTCTTGGAAAAAAAATCATCATCAACACTGGCACTAATCCATTGCCCAAATTTTTCTTCCCATGATTCATTCCATGCATTTTTTGTCTGCCAAATAACTTCTGCGGAAAATGCATCACGGCAAGGAAAACTACTAATGAGGAAAAAAAATACCAACAAATATTTCATAATGACTCCAAAGAATATTTTAGAAAAAATAATTTAGAAAAGTAAAAGTGCCTCATTAATGGACATTTTTTCTATCCAAGGAAAGCATAATTAATAAATTAAGGTCAATAAAAATCGGCTAATGTTTTGCAGGAGCATCTGAAGAATTCTTAAATTATTCATCAAGGAGAAATTAAATGAATAAAAAAAAATGGATCGGAAATTTATTTTTAGCTATGCTCGTCGTTCCAACTTTTACATTGCATGCATCAGATCATGATGATGGAGTGACAAGTATTAAGCCTGCAAGTAGAAATCTTACAGACCTGTATGTTTTTAGAGAAGATCAACAAACTGGTGTAACAACTGATAGTCAAAACATGATTCTTATAATGAACAGTAACCCGCGTTCACCAGCTGGTATACAAAGATACTTCAGTACAAATTCTACTTATGAATTTCACATCACAGCATTATCTGCAGATGAAAAAAACTCTGCACCTACTGGCCGTGATGATCAAATCATTCAATTCAAATTTAGTGAGCCGGATGAAAAAACACATGTGCAAAAATTTTCTATGTACGTTATAAAAGGCGGCAAAAGTGTTGAAGTGACTCCTGATGAAAAAGGTCCGTTAAAACCTAAGTTCCAGTCCACATCTATAGTAAATTCAAAAAATGAAAAATTAACTTTCAATAATGCTACATACGATAACAATCGAATCAGCGTTTTTGCTGGTTTAAGAGAAGATCCTTTCTTCTTTGATGTTGATCAATTTTTTAAAGTTCGTATGGGCGCCCTCGGTGAAGGGCCAAAAGTAGGATTTAGAGATCCTGCAACTGCTGTTGACTTCACTATTGGTTATAACGTGAACACAATTGTTGTTCAGTTGCCAATCGCCATGCTTAAAGCTGGTACAGAAAAACCAATCTTTGATGTTTGGGAAACGGTAACTTCAACATCAGATAAAAAACAGGTTGAAAGACTTGCACGTCCAGCAATCAATGAAGGCCTTGTGGTTTCAAATGATTTCTTAAATGCATTCAACATGATTCCACCTTCAGCTGATTTATCTGCAGCTGCTGCACCGGTTGTAAATGAAGCTGCAAATTCAATTGTGGCCTTCGATATGCTCGATGGAAAAACCGACACTACAGTTGCTCAAGTGGCCAATGCATTTTTACCAGACGTCATGAGAGTCGACAGCCGCCTGGACCTTGCTGTTGCTACGACTGCTTATAATGCTGACGTGAGTGGTGACCGTGGAATGTTAACTGGTGGAAGAAAACTGGAAGATGACGTTATGGATATTACATTGAGCTTCCTGGTTGCAGGTGATGCAACTGGTGCAGCTGTAAAAGACAATGTTTCATATGAAGGAACTCCTGGAAATCCAAATCAAGGTCACAAACTTCTTTATAAGCAAACAGAAAGAAAAGGTCCTGCTAGTTTTCCATTCTTAGCTAAACCGAACTAATCAAGACAAATTAGAGAAAACGATGAAGATAAAATTTTACTATTCTTTTCTAGTATTAACCCTGGTGGCAACACTGGGGTTCTTTTTTATTAATACAAACAATCCTTACGAGTATCACTATCAGGTGGTGAAAAAAAAGATAGATCAGGACGAACTCGCAATTACAATCAAATTTTATGAAAAGCGTCTGGAAAGAAATCCCACAGGCTACCAGGATATGGGCATTCTCGCAGGTCTTTATCTGGAGTCGGCCAAGACTACTGGAGTAGAAACTTATTTTGAAAAAGCAGAATCGCTGGCATTACAGTCCATTAAAGAGATGCCCTTGTTTAATCTTCAAGCACCATTGGTTCTTGCGGATTTATATCAGGCACGTCATCAGTTTAACGATGCCATTGAAATTGCCAATAATATTCTTAAACAGAAAGGGCATTATCCTACGGCCGTAAGTATTTTAGTTAAATCTAATCTTGCACTGGGAAATATTGTAGAAGGTCAGAAACAAGCTGATGAGCTTATTATGATAACTCCTGATCAAAGTGCGTTTATCCTTCGCGCAACGTTGCTGGGTATTCAAAATAGAAACGGAGAAGCTGAATGGAATTTTAATCATGCGCTGGCACTGGATGATAGCGAAGATCCAGCGGGAGCGTCTTATGCAAGAGTTATTTTTGCACGTTTCATGTCAGGGCTTAATAAAACAAAAGAAGCAAAGCTACTTTTGAATGAAGCACTTCGGATAGATCCTCAATCAACGCTGGCCCTTGATCAAATGGGGGAGTTAAATGAAAAAGAGCATTCATACGATGAAGCCATAAATAATTACAAAAAAGCATTCAAACTTTCAAACCAACTTATATATCTATTTAAAGAATCTCGCAGCCGTTTATCTGCCGGTGAATTGACACAGGGGACAGAGCTCCTGGAGCAAACAGAAAAATTAGTGAGGAATGAGGTGACTAATAAAAAAACTTCACACTTAAACGAGCTGGTTAAAATTTTACTTTTGAGACGTCAGAAAAATGATTACGTAGAAGCATTAGAACTGGCAAAGAAAGAAAGTTTATTAAGAAGAAATCCGGAAACTTTAACACTTCTGGCTGAATCCTACTTAAAAAATAATAATCCTTATGAAGCACAGAAAGTTATTAGAGAGATGCTGGCGGTAAATATTTATAATGATGAGATTCTAAAACTTGCTGAACACATAGAAATTGATTTGAAGAATAATTCTCTGGCAGAAGTTTATAGAAACTATCCAAGATTCTAAGTGAGATCATTTTGAGTAAATTAATTATTACAATTTTTCTTTTGTTAATAACCTCCCATTTATATGCTCATGCACTGGACATGGGGTCTATGGAGGTTAATTATTTTCCGGGGACGAAAATTCTCAATGTGAATCTGGATTTAAACCCTTCAGCTGTAAAGCAGGGGATGAAGATGGATCAGTTGATAACATTGAATAATTGCAAATGGATTAAGATTAATTCAGAATCAATCGGCCCTGATAAAATCAGGTTATTTGGTAAGGCCAGTTGTCTTTCAGCGAGCAATAAACTAAATCTTGTTTTTCCAAATTTTGATCAATTTCCCCGGAACTATCAAATTATAGGCCGGCTATTTGTAGATGGAGACGAATCGACATTTTTAATGAATCAAACAACCTCATCACTTGCTTTCAATTTCAGTAAGCAAAAAACAATTTCCAGTTTTATCATGATGGGAATTGAGCATATTGGTGTGACTCCTGAACAATGGAATAACCGTCTCCCTGATGGGATTGATCATATTTTATTTGTGCTGGCCTTAATTCTTTTAGGAGGTGGATTAAAGAATACAATCAAAATTGTTTCCGGCTTTACTCTGGGACATTCTATTTCTTTAATTCTTGCAAGTTTTAATCTAATTTCAATTCCTGGATCAATTATAGAGCCGATGATTGCCCTTTCAATTGTCTATGTGGCCATTGAGGCCCTTATCATTAAGCAGTCATCACATCGCTGGAAGGTTGCCTGTTTTTTTGGAATTGTTCACGGATTTGGATTCGCTTCAGCTTTAAGAGATCTTCATTTGTCCGGTGGAAAATTAATTACAGCATTAGTTGGATTTAATCTTGGAGTAGAGTGCGGACAGGTTGTTATTATCCTGGCCGTTTTACCTTTTTTAAGTTTGCTTGCAAGACGGCCAGTTGTTTTTAATTTCACCAACCGTCTGGCATCTATGGCGATTGCACTTATCGGGAGTTATTGGTTTGTTGTAAGAGTTATGGGTTAGAAAAAAGGTATTAAAAAATACTCAAACTATTCACAGTGCTGCTTACACAACTTATATTAATTATAGTTTTGTAAAACTAAACACCGGCGGCTCCATTCCACAAGTTCCTGCTACACCACCACAAGTTGAATGGGCAGAGTCGCAGACTTTTCCCGCGGGATTCACCGTAAATTTACCTGAAGCCGTTCCATTGATGACCAGTGGGGCAGCTAGGTTGAATCCATGAGTATTTACACCTAAAGCAAGGGGCGGATTAAAAGCATCGTTTCCACCTGTCGTGACACCAGTTGATAAATACATGGCCACACGATCGGCACCAGGAGTGCCGTAGACACCCGAATTGACCCCATTGGTGCCCGTGCAGGTGGTAGTTGATCCATCGATCAATTTACTCGAGCCGGCATTATCAGATCGGCAGATATCAAGATTTCTCGGTACACCCAGGCCACAACTTCCACTAAAGGAATTTGAACTTGGTGTGAATGAAAGCACATCCGAAAATTCAATAACAATACAATTATAAGTTCCATTAGCTAATACACCATTACCCAGATCCGGATTGGCCAGAAAATCCACAGTCACTGGGGTATTACCATTATCAACTACAGTAATTAAATTGGTACACAATGGGCTTGTCGAGACGGCCATCTTGTAAACTTTAAAGGCCAGTGCGCTGGCAGATAGTCCAATATCACCGGCATTATCTGCATAAGCAGATGGAAATACCGCAAGGCAATTGAGAATGAGAAAACCTTTTAAAATATTTTTCATAAAAAAATCCTTTAATATTTGTGGTAATAATTTGAAAAAGAAATTTTTTTTAAGAACCAGAACCTTTAAGTGAAAAGGTGCTTCCACTGGTCGTGGAATCATTTTTTCCACAAGACTGAACTGTAAAAACAGATAAAAGTAATAAAGCGACAATAAATATTTTTTTCATTTTTCCTCCGATCGATTTCTTTCTTATCGTAGTCCACTCAGAAGAGTTTAGCGTTTATAAAATTGTGGAAAATTTATTCTTACATTATCATTTAAAAATGATGAGATGCCTTCTTTAACTCAATTAGTTTAGTAAACGTCTTAAGATAGAACTGTCACTTATATTTGGCAGAATCAACTTTTAAATTACGTTCCCTGATAATAATTATTCTGATACCGATTTTAAACTTAAGCTGGTAATTGGTGCCTCTTTGGTTATTATATGAGTATGGGAAAAGCATATTTAGTACTCATTTTAATTTTTTAGCCGGAAGAAACTGCTGATCAAGCTTTTAAAAGACAATAAATCAATGGAAAATAAATCTAACTTCGAAAGTGATAAAGCATTAAATCCCACAGTCCTTAAGCTAGGACTCATTTCATTTTTTGCTGATGTCGCCAGCGAAATGCTTTATCCAATCACTCCAATATTTTTAACAACTATTCTTGGAGCATCGGTAACTTCAGTAGGTATTATTGAAGGTATCGCTGAAGCAATCGCTAGCTTGCTAAAAACATATTCAGGAATTTGGTCAGATCGCATTTCTAAAAGGAAACCTTTTTTACTTATAGGTTATTTCCTTGGAGCGATTTCAAAACCTATTACTGGATTATCTCATAGCTGGATTGGTGTTCTCAGCGCGCGCGCCATAGATCGAACAGGTAAAGGAATCAGAACGGCCCCTAGAGATGCGCTAATTGCTGATTCTGTATCTGTTAAAAATAGAGGAGCAGCTTTTGGATGGCATAGGGGAATAGATACCTTTGGTGCAGCAGTCGGGCCGGTCTTTGCGATAATTTTATTATCTTATAATTCAAACAATCTAAGACCACTCTATTATTGGGCCATTATTCCTGGATTACTTTCTGTTTTTGTTATTTTATTAATCAGAGAACCAAAACATAAAATACAAAATAGTGAGCAAAAAAAGTGGGAAAATCCGTTTTCAGTTTGGAGTAAATTCGATGTTCCATTTAAAAAATATATTTATGCCTGGGGAGTTTTTTCATTAGTAAATTCGAGTGATGTTTTTTTACTTCTGAAAGCAAAAAGTACGGGGCTATCAACGCAAAAAGTAATTTTATTATATTGCTCTTACAATCTCGTTTATTCATTCTCGAGCCCTTACCTGGGAAAACTTTCAGATACCATTGGCAGAAAAAAACTATTGCTCACCGGGCTTCTGATTTTTACTTTCGTTTATACAGGATTTGGTTTCGCGTTTGCGACATGGCAATTTTCGGTGCTATTTTTAATTTATGGACTCTATATGGGGGCAACAGAAGGAATTGGAAAGGCCATGGCCATCGATCTTGCACCTCAAAATTTAAAAGCATCCAGCATCGGAGTGCTTGGTACTGTGACAGGGATATGTACAATTGTTGCAAGTACAGTGGCCGGTATTCTGTGGGATCATGTCGGGACATCGTGGACGTTTTTCTTCGGTGCTTTTGGAGCGGCCGTAACCTTTCTACTTCTGTTAAATATTAATGTGGATGAATTGTGAATACTAATAATGTGGAGGAACATCATCCTCCAAAGTTCTAGCAGACTGTGCATTCCCATCCATAGAAATTTTCAAGTTTTGAATCTCTTTAATTAATTTATCGATGAGCTGCTGCTGATCAGAAACCATTTTATTCAATTCATCTACAAGAAAATCCTGGTGAGAGAATTTAATTTCAAGGGCAGTTAAACGTTCTTCAATCATATTCACCTCTGTAATTCACCTTTACATGATATTTTCTAACAAATGGAGCAGACTAAAACTAGATAAGAATAATTT
>JACMNL010000122.1 GCA_014378525.1 Bacteriovorax sp. | reverse complement strand
ATTCTGTGCGCTCTATCGATCGCCTGTGATTCAACCGCAGGGTTCCACCACGGGTCCATAATGAAAACGTAACTTGCCGCTGTTAAGTTAAGACCAACACCCCCGGCCTTAAGTGAGATTAAGAAAATCGGAGTTTTTCCTGACTGGAACTGGTCTACTTGTTCTTGTCTCTTGTTGATCGACTGCGATCCATCGATACGTGAAAACTTCCAGTGCTTCTCTCTAAAGAAATGCTGAATGATGTCCAGGTAAGTCGTGAACTGCGAGAAGATGATTGCCTGCTGGCCTTCTTCCATGATGGTCTCAAGAGTTTCCATCAGGAATTCAATTTTCGTCGAATCAATATTTTTGTAGCTGGTATCACCGTTACGGTTTTGCCATAAACAGTTTTGTCTCAGCTGTAGTAGTCCGCGAAGGATTTCTCCGTATTTCGCTGACGTGGTTGAGTTATTGATACGTGCACGAATCGAAACAATATTCTGTTGATAGAATTTATTTTCTTCTTCGTTAAGTTCCAGATAAACGTTGTTTTCAATTTTCGGCGGAAGATCGTGAAGCACCTGAGCTTTCGTTCGTCTTAAAATAAACGGCGAAGCAGTTCTTCTCGCAATCCCTCTGGTCTTAGTATTTGATACAGCTCTTACGAACTGCAGATCACCCCAGATGCCGGGAATGCTAAGATCCAAAATGTTATAAAATTCTGAAAGATCGTTTTCAACCGGCGTACCAGTTAAACACACTCTAAAATCTGCATTGATCTTACGGGCCGAAAAAGCACCAAGAGATCTTACGTTTTTCAGGTGCTGAACTTCATCCAGAACCAGAATATCAAAGTTAATGTTGGCAAATACCGCTTCAGATTCTTTTTTCATAACACCGTATGAAGTCAGAATGATTTTTTTATCGTGAGGAAACTCGCGAGATCCACCGTGATAGATATGCATATCCATCTTCGAGAATTTCTGGATTTCTTTTTCCCAGTTTAATAAAATCGTAACCGGACAAACAATCAGAACTCTTTCAATCTTGTCGTAGATCGACTGAAGGAAAGTAATCGTCTGCAATGTCTTCCCGAGACCCATATCATCCGCAAGACATGCACCAAGCTTATGTTCATATAAAAATCTAAGCCAGTTATATCCGACGATCTGGTAAGGTCTAAGAATGCCTTCCAGTGGTTGAGGTAAATCGTAAGCAGGCATTTCAGTAAGGTTGGATAACTTCTCACAAAGAGCGATATCTTCTTCTGTCAGTGCTCCTTCGATTCCCAGTTTTCGGAGTTCGAATAATTCAAAAATTCTTGCACGGTTAAACGGCAGAATGAATTTTTTAAACGACTGACTTCCATCAATCTTCGTCTGTGTTTCAATGGCTTCATACTTAGTGTACTTCTGCATGAAACGAATCAGGTCTTTTTGCTCTTTACTTAAAAGGATCAGACCTTTTTTCGTAATAACCATTCCTGCTTCTAAATCCGCTTCCTGGATAACCGCTAAGTCGTCCTGGTCGATATTAAGTTCCAGATCAAACCATTTTGTAGATGATGATCTCCTTTCAAATCTGATGCGCGAGTTCCATTTAGAAATTTCGTGACGATCGTAGTAGATCTCAATTCCCATTAATGTCACTGAACGATGGAACTCTGTCAGTCCTGCAAAAACGACAGCTGGCTGAACATCGTACTTAATTTTTTTCATGTCCTGATCAAGGTGGGCGTATCTGAAGAACTGGTCTCCAAAATGCTGGATCATATTCAGGAACAAGTCGCGGATAATATGATTGTCGTACAAACAAATCAGGTTATTCGACTGATCGTACACAATCGTCTCGCGGTCTTTTTGTAGTTCAGTAATTAAACTTTGTGCTTTAACTTTTTTGGAAGCTGAAACGATAAATTTTTTGTATCCATCGTTTTTATTCATGATTGAGTCTCTTACCGAGACCACAAAGTCATAAGCTTCCTGTTTCTTTTTAAAGTGAGAAAGTATCCCACTGTTAAAAGTGAAAAAAGAAAGGAAGTCATTCGGAACAACCAGAAGTTCAGACTCGTCGTAAAATTCCAGACTCGCATGCAGCAGCCCTTTTTTTTCAGCAGGGGCCAGAGTCATACGGATCTTAGGATGACTTGTTCTAATTTCTTCCAGAGGAGTATTTTCAATAAAAATTTCAACCGAATTGAAAAGCCCCAGTTCCTGAATGTTTGTTAGGATATCATTGATCGTGTAACTGAAAAGATTCAAACGAATTCTTTGAATCAGAATTTTCAAGTCACTTGGAATGTGAAGAACAACACCTTCACGCCAGTTGAAGATATAAATATTTTCGAAAATCGAAATTTCCGGAATAACCTTTTCTCCGTCAGCACTTTTATATTTGAATTTTACTTTTTCATCATTGAATAAATACAGCTGAAGTTTTCCCCTGAATGTTTCAGGCATAGGAAACGCGACAACTTTTTTATTGTGAAGAAGATATTGTAGTCCCGAATAAATCGGAGCAGCAGGAGCACCAACCAACTGGTGAGGGCCGTTTAAGATTGTCCCGTACTCGGCAACGTTCACACCAAAGTTTGAGTTGATCACGATCGGTGGCAATCCACTTTCATCATCGGCCGCAGAAATTTCACCCTGCGATTCTACATACTGCTGAACCTGATATGTAATGAACAGACCCACAACGTGCTGACAATGAGTCTCTTCACGCCAGTGATGACAATCGCAGTTTGAAGAGAACGGTCCTTCCGGTGTTCCTTCAAGACGTTTTTTATAAACGATCTTGGTTTCATGTGCACGGTCATCGCGAACGATCCCGCTGACAATGTAATAAGTTTCTGCAGAACCTTTTTTAAATGAAATCGAAACGCGTGAGAGTTTAAAAAATCTCAGGCCGTTTTGAATTAGTGACGGGTTAAAAAAGCGTTTGCATTCGTCGGTGATTGAATCAGGAATTGTCCACGTACGTTGTTCGCTCATGAGTCTCTTTGGTAGTCATTTTCGTTTTTAATCAAGAGATAATTATACGCTGAAAATTAGTAAAGGCGACTTATTATATTTACCTAAATTGCACTTCCAAGAGACCTTTTCCCTTGACAAATTCTAAAAAATCAAAGTCCGACTAACTAAGTTTAGAAAACAATGTCTCGCGCATTTAATTTCCATCAAATTTTACTTAGTCTTCTTGCATGAGTTTATTAAATATCAAATTATCGAAGGAATCAGAAACGGCCAAATCAAAGTACGTGAAGCCGTTCGACTTTTTTTTGATAATTCTAGGTCTTTATTTCTCTTTTACATACTACGTTCGTTATGAGGCCAAGGTTCTTGCTTTGTGCTGCCTGCTTGCAACTTGCGGTGGATTACTTCTACCTGTCGCCAGAAAAGTTTTTAGAACATATATCCAGGTTGCAAACTATCTCGTAGCGATTTTATTTTTTGTTATCCTCGGCATTTCAATTTTCACCGGCGGCGTGAAGGCATCATCCATCTGGTGGATAGGTGTCACTCCCGTTGTGGCAGCATTACTTCTCAATGGCTTTTACAGTATTGTCTGGTTCATCCTGGTCACAATTGAAATCATCGTTTTGTATTATTTAAAAACTCACGGAATGCTTCCTGATAGCGTAGTTCCACCTGAAAAGATGGATCAGTTTTTGACGACATCCACTATCGCCGGAATCTTTCTTCTGACTACTTTATGTATCATCGCCGATACTCTTAGAGAGCGCCTTTCACTTCAAAAAGAAGAACTGCAAAGTAAGGCCTTCAGGCTGACTCAGCTGGCTTCACTCGGAAGTTTGGCTTCCGGTGTGTCCCACGAAATCAATAACCCTCTTGCCGTTATTAAAGGGTCTCAGTTGAAGATTAAAAGAATGATCGAGGGAGACGAGCCGGTTGATAAAAAAACTCTTAAAAACTACATGGACAAGATCGAGCGAAATGTCAGAAGAATTCAGGAAATCACTTCTTCGATGCGAGCGATCTCCGATAAAGACAGTCACAAGAAAATTATCGCAATTAACATGGAAGAGTTGGTCATGTCTCTGGCCTCGATGGCAAAAGAGCGAATTGGTCAAAAAAACATTTTAGTTGTGACAGAAATTAAATCGAATGAACTTTATTTCAGCGGAATCTATAACGAAATTTTTCAGGCCATGTTTAACATTGTCGATAACTCGATGGATGAGTTGATTGATTTAAATAATGATCAGGGCAAGATTGAAATTTCACTCGATCGTACCGGGTCGGATATTATTATTAGTGTAAAAGATAATGGAAGAGGTATTCCTGAAAATTTACGCGGCAATATTTTTGATCCATTTTTTACGACGAAAGGAATCGGGCAGGGAACTGGTCTGGGACTTACGTATTCATTCAATGTTCTTTCTTATAATGGCGGGACTCTGGAGCTTGTGAATCAGGCGACAAAAGGGACTACTTTTAAAGCGACACTTCCAATTCTTCAAACATAACCAAAAAAAAGGCTCCCGAAGGAGCCTTTTCTAGTTATCTACATAACTCTTTAATAATTTTGCTCTTGAAGGATGTCTTAGTTTTCTAAGCGCTTTCGCTTCAATCTGACGAATACGTTCACGAGTAACGAAGAAATCCTGACCTACTTCTTCCAAAGTGTGATCCGATTTTTCACCGATACCAAAACGCATACGAAGAACTTTCTCTTCTCTCGGAGTTAACGTTGAAAGAACAGCACGAGTCTGCTCAGAAAGCGTAATGCTCATGACAGCGTCAGCTGGAGAGATGATTTTCTTATCTTCAATAAAGTCCCCAAGTGACGAATCTTCTTCTTCCCCGATTGGAGTTTCAAGAGAGATTGGCTCTTTAGAAATCTTTTGAACTTTTTTAACTTTATCAACCGGTAGTTCCATTTTCTCAGCAATCTCTTCCGGAGTTGGCTCACGCCCTAATTCCTGAATTAATTGACGAGATGTTCTTACCATCTTGTTAATTGTTTCGATCATGTGAACCGGAATACGGATTGTGCGGGCCTGATCTGCAATCGCTCTCGTGATTGCCTGACGGATCCACCAGGTTGCGTATGTCGAGAATTTATATCCACGACGGTACTCGAACTTATCAACCGCTTTCATAAGACCGATGTTTCCTTCCTGAATCAGATCCAGGAATTGTAATCCACGGTTAGTGTATTTTTTCGCGATAGAAACAACGAGACGTAAGTTAGCTTCAACAAGTTGAGCTTTTGCTTTATCGGCCTTTGTTTCACCTTCGATGATGATCTTATAAACGTTTTCGATATCAGTGTATTCCATACCAGCATCGATCGTTAGACGACGAAGCTTACGAAGAATATCTTCCTGGTTACGAATCAACTGTTCGATTTTTGCGTCTGTAGTGAAAAGATCTTTCGCAAGTTTTCTCTTGAAAGCATCGTCTTCCATTACACGGTCATAAAGAACTTTGTAGTCTTCAGAGTTTCCTACTTCAAGAAACTTAAAGATACGATCCTGTTGATCGAACATTTCAGTAAACTGAAGGTAGTACTTCTTAACTGGCTCAACAAATGAGTTGATGATTTTTCTGTTGAAAGTTAAATCAGCAAGCTCTGCAGAAATTTCGTCCATCAGTTTTTTCTGAGTGATGTCCAGGGCCTTTAGAGTCCCGTCAGCTTTTTCAGTTTCTTGAAGGATGATAGCGATCTGATCGATAACAGTATAAATTCTGTCTTTAACTTTTTTGATGTCAGCTGGAGAAGATTCATCATCAAGACCGCGAACAAGTTCTTTTACATATTCTTGCGGGTTTTCTTGAGTTTCGATTTTTTCTCTTAGTTTACCAACTTCTTTAAGTGCGTGAGTAGAAGATAGGGCAGAAAGAATAATTTCTCTTTCACCTTCTTCAATTTCTTTTGCAATTACAACTTCGCCTTCGCGAGTAAGTAATGCAACTGAACCCATACGTTTTAAATAAAGTTTAACTGGATCTGTAGAAGCTGAACGTAGTTCTGCTTTTTCTTCACGTGAAAGTGCTTCTTCGATGATTTCTGTTCCGTCTAAGCGGATCCCTTCTTCATCTTCTTCTTCTTCAACTGCCTGATCCATTACGTCGATCTTAAGTTCTAAGATACGACCCATGACTTCATCAATGTCACTGGCCAGGACAATGCCGGCGGGAAGTGCATCATTGATTTCTTCAGCAGTAATAAACGCCTGGTCTTTTCCTTTCGTCAAAAGACGATTGAACTCTTTAGAGTTCAGGAAGAGAGAGACTACTGGGGAAATTGGATTACTCATTTTTTCGGACTCCCTTATTTAACTTTTTCGGGTTTTGCATTTTTTAATTTCTGAAGTTCTTTATCAACATCAAGCAACTGGTTAAGGAGATTCGTCATCTCTATGTCGGACTCTACCGATTGTTGAAGTTTTTTTATTTCGTCTTTTTTATTTTTTAACTGCTCAGTGTGCAGTTTAATTTTTAAGTCAAAGAGAATGCGCTGTTTTGTTTTAGTGTCAGCGTCTTTTGGTTTGTAATTGTAGAAAGCAGAAGTCACCACCTCTCTCAAATCAATCGAATACTCAGGACTGTTCGTCAAATTAAGTAAGACTGATTCGTACTCGCTATCATCAATTTCCATTGTGATTTTACGAATTTTTCCAATGTATTTTTTTACCTCATCATTCCCTACTAAATCAAGGATTTCATTCATTTTATCCATGTTTAATAGTGAAGGAAGTTGGACTACTTCTTGCAGAAACATCTTCTCCATCTTCGTCAGATAAATTTCTGGAGAGTATTCAGAAATATCAAAGGGAGTTTCATCAACACTTTCCGGAATAAAATCGCTGTCGCTATATGAATTTTCATCTACCTCAACTTCTTTTTTAGCTTGAGCAAATTTCGGTTTTTCTGTGTTTTT
This sequence comes from Bacteriovorax sp., assembly GCA_014378525.1. Lineage (GTDB taxonomy): Bacteria > Bdellovibrionota > Bacteriovoracia > Bacteriovoracales > Bacteriovoracaceae > Bacteriovorax. The sequence goes on along the minus strand of JACMNL010000122.1, from coordinate 5,904 downwards.
ACTTAAGTAATCTTCATATCTTTTAGTGATTAAGGCAGGTTCCGCAGAGAAACCGATACGCTTGGCAAATCTCACAACTCGCTCAGTCGCAGCTAAATCATTTTTAAGTGGAGATAAAATTTCAGAGGCCTTCTCTAGAATTTCAAGTTTTCTGTCTACCAGTGTCGGAATTACTTCGGGAATTAATTTTTCCAGGAGCGCATCCATGGCCGGAACTGCATTCTCGATTTTTTCCTGCAATGCCAAAGACCCCTGGGCCTTAATAAAGTCATCCGGGTCCTTCTGTGGCGAGAATTCAATATATTTTGCAACGACACCGCGTTCGGCCAGCATCTTGTTTGCTTTCAGCATGGCCGCATGTCCGGCCGCATCTGAATCGAGAGCAAGGTAAACATTTTTAGTAAGAGATATAGCTCTCTCAAGAACTTTTTCGGTGATAGCAGTTCCCATCACCGCTACGGTGTTGGTAAAGCCATTGTGAAAAAGTGAGATCTGATCCATGTTTCCTTCAACGAGAATGATTGCGTCCTTCTCTCTGATGGCATTTTTAGCAAGATGGAAGCCATAGAGGATGAGCCCCTTATGAAACATAAATGATTCCATCGAATTCATGTATTTAGCTTTCTGATCGTCTCTCGTTGCCCTCGAAGTGAAGCCTACAACCTGGCCGCTTTGATCCCAGATCGGAAACATAATGCGGTCCCTGAAGGTGTCATAATAGGCATCGGGGTTATGTTGATCCTTTCTGATAAGTACCAGTTCCAGTGCCGTCTGCAGGGCAAATTCGCGGTCTTTAGGATCAGTGATGGAACTCAGGTAATCTGTAATAGTATTTTTGTTGGGAGCATACCCCAGCGAAAAAGTCGTTGCCGTTTCTTCGTTGAGTTTTCTGTTTTTAATAAAATCTTTGTAGGCCTGAAAGTTTCCAGACTGTGCGGTTTTTCTGTAGATCAAAGCTGATCTTGTCAGAATTTTTTTCGCCATTTCTATTTTTGGATTAATTTTTTTTTCAACAGAGTATGAATCAAAATTAAGTCCGTGTTTCGAACAAATTTCTTTAAGCGCATCGACGAAATCCAGATTTCTTTTTTTCATGACGAAAGAAATTCCGTCACCGGCAGCACCACAGGCAAAACACTTGAAGAGTTTTTTGCTGTCGTTGATGTTCATCGAAGGTTTTGTATCGTTATGAAAAGGGCACACGCAAACCTGCGCGGAGCCCGAGCGTTTAATGGATTCGTAATCAGCGATTATTGAAGAAATTGGAATTTCTTCTTTAATCCTTTGGGCCAAGTCTTTTAATGACATTACTTTTTTGTTCTCAAAACGAAGGCCTTGATTTTGATTCCCTGTTCAAGGAAAATCTTCTCAAAACCGGTTGTATATTTTGCCAATAAGTGTTCCGGATGCTCAGCTCTTAAATCCTTACTCTCGAGGAGAATTTCGAATAAATCGCCTTGTTTTTTAATTTCTTTTTCCATCCACGCTGCATAATCATCGTGGTCAGTTTTAATATAAAAAATTCCGTCGGGCTTCAGTGCTTTGTGCGCTTGTTTTAAAAACGTTTCCTGAATCAGGCGCTTTTTATTATGTTTTGTTTTCGGCCATGGATCAGGAAAGAAATAAAAAATCCCGTCGAGTTCATTTTCAGCGAACATGAATTCTACTCTCTCACCCTTAGCGCGAAGGTAGCGGAAATTTTTGAATTCTAATGTTGAAAGTTTTTTAGCTAAGTAAAAGCTTCTTTTAAATCTGTAGTCGAGGCCAACAAAGTGTTGCTCGGGATGATCGATACAATAGTCGATCATAAAATGGCCCGCACCGGTTCCAATTTCCAGATAGAGTTCACCGTCCCTTTTGAAAACTTCTTTGTTCCACTGGCCTTTGAATGCTTCAGCTTCGTGATCACGAAAAACGAAATCAGAAAACTCGCCCATGCGATCGTGGTACGGATTTTCGTGTTTATACTTAAAATCTTCTTTGAAAGAATAGTCAGTCATAGTCCTAAAGCCTTTTAATTTTAAAGGGTTTAGTTACCATCTAATACCCCCTCTATCAATAGAGGTCCTATAAAGAATTCACGGTTATTGCACTAATTTCGCGATGCGATACGATTCCCTTGTAAACAACAAAACGGAGACCTCTATGAAATCTACTATCTTAGCAATAGCTATATTGGCGTGCAGCTTTGGCGCAATGGCATCAACGACTGCTTCACAATCTATGGACCAATTCTGTGCAGACCGCTCAGATTTAGCTTCAGTAAAGGATTTAACAGCTAGCTCAGACAATATGATGGCATTTCAAAACCATGGTGGAATCGGCGGTGGTGGAGTTTGCTGGTGGCATTCAAGAATGCAACGTAACGCTCTTTATTTAACAATCTATAATCCTGCTGAACCAAAACCATCCAACGCCGAAGCAGCAGAAATCGTAGCGAAGATCCGCGCTGGAAAAGAAATTGTTGTGATTCCAGGATACAGAAACTTTGCTGAATTTTCTTATGAGCACCAGGCACAAGTTCAAAGAGAACTTGAGAAATGGCAAAAAGGTGAAGGTATTTTAAAAGCAAGCTGGGTCATCGGATTAAAAGGCGACAGCACAGTTGCAGCTTCTGAATTAAAATCAATGATGGATGAACTTTATAAGTATGTAGCTGTTGATGGAAACATTGCTTATGAAAAACTACAAATCAAAGGTATCACTGCTCACGCATGGTTAGTTGTTAACATGAAGAAAAATTCTGATGGATATGATCTTCAGATTATTGACTCAAACTTTCCAAGTCAGACAACTGTTTACAGATACACAGAAGGGATGACTAGTTTCTATCACCAGTATTATGGAAGTTTTACTCCATACCTGGAAAGAACAGGTGAGATGGAAAAAGTAGCTCTTACTGTTTTAAAGAAATGTAACCCTGATGAATATAAAGCCAGAAAGAAAAAAGCTAAGGCATCAGATGAAACAGAAACAAAAGTAACAAACAACGAAAACGTTGGCGGATAAAAAAAGGCCCTCTTAATGAGGGCCTTTTTGTTTATTTGTTGAAGTGCGATTTAACTGTTTGAACAACATACTCTAATTCTTCTTTCGTGATGTAAGCAAAACATGGAAGGTTTAAAACCGATTGAGAAATGTAATGAGCATTTCCATTATCAATTTTACCAACCAAATGCCCGTTCGCTCCCGACTGCATACTCATGGCCCCGGGATAAATTGTACCGAACCCGATGTTGGCAGCTTTCAGTGTTTCCATCAGAGCAGGACGTAGTGCCGGATCGATCATACCAACTGCACAGTATCCGTTTTCAGTGATCTTAGAATCAGCAACAACCGGTTTAAACGGCAATCCCTGAAGAGCTTCAGCATAATATTTAACTGCATTTTTTCTGCTCTCGATTCTAGCGTCGATATGCTCAAGAGATAATTTTAAGAAGAGTGATTCGTATGCACCGATACGAGAGTTCCATCCGATCATCCCGTGAGAGTAATGATCTGTTCTTCCGTGGTTGATTAAAATTCTGCAGGCATTGTTTAGTTTTTCATCGTTCGTGAAAACAGCTCCGGCATCTCCTGAAGCTCCAAGAACTTTTGCAGGATAAAAACTTGTCGTAGAAATTAAAGCTCCAGACAAAACTGATTCGCCATTAATTTTTGTTCCGAAACACTGAGCACCGTCTTCAATGAGAAGTACGTTATTTTCTTTTGCGTATTTTCTGATTTCTAAAGTATCCGGTGTTGCCCATCCGTAAAGGTGAACCATGATTGCTGCTTTTGGTTTGAATTCAGTTACAGCTTTTTTAAAAGTTTCTAAATCCCAGTGACAAGAGTTTCTGTTGACGTCGACAGTAACAGGATTTGCTCCAACGTTAACGACGGCTTCGAATGTCGCCCAGAAAGTCATATCGGGAACTAAAACTTTATCATTTTTTTCTACACCAACTCCGCGAAGAGCGATTTGAATAGCATCAGTTCCGTTAGCGCAACCAATGGCGTATTTAACTTTTGTAAACTTTGCAAGTTCAGCTTCCATTTCACCAACAACCGGCCCGCCAACGAATTGAGTTTTTTCAAACAATGTTGCTACTCCACCAAGAAAATTTTCTTTGAAGCCTTTTTCGAATCTGTTTAAAGTAATGAAGGGGACAGCCGTCACTGACATATAATCTCGCTTGTTTTCTGGTAATTAAATTTCCATCTCATTTTCAGACTTTTAAGGGGAAAAGAAAAGGAATTTAGCGGGATTTTTTAGACTGTACGAATAAAAAAAGGAGAGAATTTTACTTCTCTCCAGTTTATTGTTTAGATTTTTAAACTTACTTTTTATTCAGCATTTCAGAGATGATCATCGCGGCCTTTCGTGCCAGCTCAGGATTTTTTATTTTCTCCGAAAGAAGCTTCTTCATTCTTTCAATCTCAGCTTTCTGGATCGTTTGATCAGGTTGCGGAGCCGGAGTTTTCGCCTTTGGCGCAGGTACACATGTTGGTAATTTTTTAGCACCCATAAATTTTAAGCGGCCACTTCTGGCTTTCTCCCGTAGTGTTTTGAAACTTTTTGCATATGATCTTCAATCACTTCGAAAAGTTCTAAGTTAGTTGTATGTGGGTCCATTCCGTACGGAAGAGCGGAATAAACCATGTCGCCAGACACTTCTGTAAAAACGTACCAAGTATTTCCCATTTTTTGAAAAAGTACTTCTGAAGTTGCTGATGATGTTGCGTTTGATTTTTGTGCTTTCATAATTTCCTCCGTGAAATTGTGATCTTTGTCTCTTGCATTACGTTTCGTATGTGTGGTGTCGAAACTTTAGACATTTTTTTAAATTATTTAATTATTTTAACTTTTTTTAGTCAGATTCCAGAGTGATTTGCTCTAGTACTTGACCTGAATTCCCAGGTAAAGCGAGGCCTGTGCTTTTAGCCCGCTGCTGATTTGATTACTCTCACCCCAAAGCTCCGGCACAACCGCTTCTTCTTTAGATGTAAGAGTGCTTGGAAGGTAAACGCTTAAGTCCATCCCGCCAATGAGGTCAGTGTAGGGAAAGATATCCGAGATCTGAAAGCTTGGACTCACGACAGGTGAGATTGAATAACCCGCAAAAACTCTTTCTTCAGAAGCCCCGTTTGTACTTTTAACCAGGATAGTGCTGCGGTTGTAATTGAATGTGAAACCTGTTCCGAGTGTCATTCGGTATTTTTCATTCTTAAATGCATCGTAGGTAAACCACGGACCGCCTCTTATATACCCACGGCTCTCTTTAGCATTGCTGTTATTTTTGAAACTAATAGTATTTTCTGCACTCGTGATGAGTCCAAGAAGACCAAAATAAAAGCGGTCGTATTTATCGTGATCGACTTTTTTCATCACTGTAAAACGAACTCCTGCCTCTGTTCCATAATCCTGCTGGTTGAAAGTTGAATTATAGGCGTAAGGAGATTTGGTGCTGTTGGCGAGTTGAACAGCAACTGAAGCACGAAGAAAACCACGGGCTTCAAATGGGTAGGTCGCAGGAATTGGTTCTTCGATTCTATAGTCCGTCGGATCGTGATCGGGAAGAGTGATGGGTAAACGATTTTCTGCAACGGTTCCCAATATCACTTTTACATATCTGCCGGGAATATAGGCGCGGTTTCCTGCTCGGTCAAAAGTCGGTACGAATTCAGGAAGAGTTCCATCGATAACGACTTCTCTTGGAATATAAACCCGCTCACCTTTTCTGATGGTCTGAATGACTGTTGAGCGAAGACTAGGCCCTCTCAAAAGCGGAGCTTCCAGAACAATAACGACTCCATCGTATGCATCCACACTTCCGGAAATTAAAATCAGAAATGTGAACAAGCTGAAAAAATATTTTGATTTAAAAAACATTATAGATCCCATTCATATTTATAACCGAGCAT
>JACMNL010000020.1 GCA_014378525.1 Bacteriovorax sp. | reverse complement strand
TACGAAAAATTAACTGGCGGAAAAGTAAATTACGCTAAAGAACAAGCAAACTTTCTTAATAAAATGAATGGAGCAGTTAAAAAAGCACTTCAATCAAAAGGTATGACTGCAACTGGAATGATGGCAAGCATGGGTACATCTGGAATTAGTGGTGCAGGAAAAGTAGATGCTGTTCCTGAATTATCAAAAAAGCCAGCTGCAACTGCAGGTGTTGTAGATATTGGTACTCAGAGTGGAGCAGGAACTGAAAAAGATAAATCACTCAATTTAGATTTTAAAGATGCTTCCGGTGCAAATCTCGCAGCAGTAGATATGTCAGGTGGAACACAAACAAAAGCTCCTGAATACGAAATTGATTCAAACGAAATCAATGGAAAAAATGGTCCATCATTATTCGAAGTTATTTCCGGTAGATATATTAAATCAGGTTACCCAAAACTTCTTGAAGAAGAACCGGTTAAAAACTAGTTTTCTCTAACAAGATCGAGGCACGTATGTTGAAGTTATTTTATAAAAGTTTTTTCGTTGGCGTATTATGTGGTTCTTTGATGCTGATGGATTTCAGTTATAAAGGATTGATGATCAATGCGGCCAGCGCAGAGTCAGTAAAAACAGATAAGATCAATGACTCTGATTTAATGGGTACATTGACAATGACAGTTGTTGGTACACTTGCTTCACGACTTTATACTTATAAACCAACAACAGATATTATGCTTGCAGCAGCAGGTGGAGCTGCCTTTCTTGGTGGAGAAGTACTAGCTTATTTTAAATTAAAAGATGTGATGGCCGGGATGGAAATTCAAATTACCCGAGATAGCAAAGGTAATATTAATAAAGAACAAATTGAATCACTTGAAAGATTAAAAAAATCTTATCAGGAAGCTAAGAAAACTGCTGAAACGAAAAAAACAATTCAGATGGCCGCAGCAGCTGCATTTGCAGCAGCTGGATTGATGGCATATACGATGTCTGGTGTAGAAACTGCACAACTAACGGCCTGTACTAGTACAATCCCACCAGTTATAGCTGCTGCCCAGGCGTCTCTGGTTTCATGTGCTGCTCTTACAGTTGGTGCAGCGGCCTGTGCAGTTCCATATAATGCCTGTATCACTGCAGCGACACCACTTTCTGGAGCTATTACTTCATATGAATTACAGAAGCAAGCAACAGGACCTTCAAGTGCGCATTTGTCTTCATATACCTCTGCTAATTCTGCTCTTGCAGCACAAGTCGGAACAACGGCTGGAGCATGTTCGCTTTCAGGTGGATCAGCGATTTCTGGAGCATGTAATACAAAATTATCTACAGATGTACTGGATGCATCCGGTGGAACAGGGATGGCAACTGCCTTTGCAATGAACAACCCAATTATAAAAAGTCTTATTAAAGAAAATAATTCAACAACTCTTGTAGCTACTTCACCACTAGTTATTCAAAGTTCAATCTCGAGATTATTTTCAACTACTGTAGATTTCTTTTTTCCGAAAGCAAATGCAGCTCTCCTGAGTGCAATGGGAATTGCATCAAGTGCTGCTGTAACATATTTATTGTATACACAAAAAAGTCTGGGGCCCACAATCGATTTCTATATGCTTATTCCACAACAAAGAGCAATCGTTTGGGGAGTCCTTGCAGGTTTAACTTTTGCAGCAACTAGTGCTACAAACAATGTAATAAAACAAATCGATGCTAATATTTCTAAAATTAATGCTATTTTAAATTCAATGTATCAAATGGCCGATGGTGCAACTGGAACTCAACTTGCTCAATCGCAACCAAAAATTCAAACGACTTTGAAACCTAATTCAAATGTACAATTTAATGAAAATGATTATTCAGAAGTTGATCTGACAAAAAATGGGGGAGAGCCTCTTCCTTGTTTCACTGGAGCAGACGCAAAAAATTGTAAATCATTTGATGACTCTATCAAAAATACTCCTGAATATTTAGGATTGAATATTGAATCTCAAAAACAATTACAAAGCGTTCTTAGTACTGCTAATGGATTCAATGGAACTTCAAAAATTGGAAGCGCAACTTTAAAAGGCGCCGGAACACTTGGTGGTTCTGCCAACGCTTTAAGAGCGGCACTTGATAGAGCTGAAAAAAAATCAGCAGCAGATCTGAAAAATGCTGGAAGCAAATTTAGCATTGGCGATGGGACTAATAAATTATCTAACTCAATTGAAAAGGCCATGACAGATGGTCTAAAAAAATCAAATACAACCGCAGCTGGTATGTACGCTTCAATGTATGGTGGCAAAGGTGCTATATCTTCTTCAACTGCATCTTCAACAGATGCAAAAAAAGCTGAAGAAGCTGCAGCGGCCGCAGCTGCTGCAGAAGCTGCAAGAAGAGCAGCCGCTGCTGCAAAAGCTGGAAAAGTTATTGATATAGGATCATCAGGATCTGGAGAAAAAAATGATTTAGGTCTGGGTCTTACTCCTGCGACTAAAGAATTATCTGCAGAAGAACTTGCAAAATTAAATGCAGATGAAAAAGCAGTTGCCGGAAAATCAATCGACGACTACGATTTGAAAAACGATATTACGAAAGATAAGAGTACATCTCTCTTTGAACTCATTTCCAACCGCTACCAGCAATCCGGTTATCCAAGACTCTTCAAACGCAAAGAAGTGAAAGAAATAGATGAAACCCCGGCCCCAGTTAAAAAATAAAAACACAGTTAAGCCCCTCAATTGAGGGGCTTTTTTTATTTAGTACATATAACAAATACATCTTGCCTTGCCGTGGTTACTAATGTAGACTAGGTTTACATTGAGAACTGAGTCTACAAAGAGAGGTTATTATGAAATTAGATACTTATAGTCAAACTACTGCCGAAGTTACTGAAGTTAACGATCTTAAAACTAAAAAAGAACAAGACCAGAGCGGGAAAGAATTCTTCAACGCTAATAAATGCCCGGATGCAAAGAAGGGAGAAAAGGACCACGGCGTTTGCCCACTGAGAGAGCTTTTAAGCCGCCTTGGGGACAAATGGAGCGTGCTACTTATTCTAACGTTGGCAAGAATGCCGAATGAACGCGCACGTTTTTCTGAGCTAAAAAGAAGTCTTCCGGACATCTCTCAAAGAATGCTTACAGCTACTTTAAGAAACCTGGAAAGAGACGGACTAATCTCAAGAGAAATGTTTGCTGAAGTTCCGCCAAGAGTTGAGTATCAATTAACTGAATTAGGGGTTAGTATTTTAGATCCAATGCGCGAATTCGTTAAATGGATTGAGGGTAATTGGACAACGATCATCACTGCTAGAGAAGTGTTTGATCACAAAACTCCAAAGACTGATATCGTTGCTGATGAAGTTGTGGAGAACGAGCTACAATAGTGATTGATAAAAAAAAGATCGTCGAACAGTTAATTGAAAAGTTAAACAGTGAATTGATTGAAGTTGAAAGCGCTGCTAGGTCCACCCGCGACCTGGCGACTGCTCCCGACTTAAAGTCGGAAGGCAAATACGATACTCGTGCAATTGAAGCGGCCTATCTTGCTTCTGCTCAAAATAAAAGAGTCGAAGAAATTAAATTAGACATTCAAATGTTAGAAGATCTTGAGATTCAAATTGAAACTCCTTCGACTAAACTGCAACTGGGATCGCTTGGTCTCATTCGTTGCAATGGCCAGGAAAGATATTATTTCATCTCGAGTACCTCAGGTGGATCGATGATGATGATTGATGAAAAACCTATTCTCGTTATTTCTGTTTTTTCTCCTATTGGAGATGCTGCCCTTGGATTAAGCAAAGGTGAAAGCTTTGAAGTCGAGACGCCGAAAGAAACAAGACAATACGATGTTGTCGAAGTTTACTAACAAATGATTGTATTTCTTACATGATTTACCAATAAAATAACTCAATATGCTAGAAGGACCTCAAATGGAGGCCCTCATGAAAAACGCAATTTTAGTATTAGCACTATTTTCGTCTGTAACTGCAATAGCATGTCAGCAGGAAGCTCAGTTTATTGGAAAAGTGACAAACTATTCTAAGACTGACTGTTCATATGACATCAATTTCTCAATGTTCAACTCAAGCTACGTATGTCCACTTGATATCGATGAAGCAGGTCCGGCCCGTTTAACAGATAAAAGCTGTTCACTTAAAAACGGTGATCCGATTTCAGGTGTATTAATCAGAAATTCTGAAAACGAAATTGTTCTAGAATAATTTTTAAACTTTCGGCAGCAAGATCTTTAGTGATTGTTGCTGCCGGATTTTCTTAAACTAAGTCTGCAACATATAGATGATTAATAACTAAGAGTAGGCAGGATAAAAGAAAAGATTGCACCCGTCGGGTGATTATTTTTAACTTTTATGATTCCATTGTGAAGGTGAACAAAGTCACGGCATAGTGTAAGTCCGAGACCGCCTTTATACGAATCAATATTAATACCTTTTAAAAATTTATTGAGTTCTTCTTCATCAACACCAGGGCCTTCATCAATTATACAAACTTCAACAGACTCTTCATTGATTTCTGCATTGACGGTAATGGTACTGCCCAATGGAGAGACCTTGATGGCATTCGCAAGAATATTTCTGATTACAGTGCGGATCATGTCAGTATCTACATCTGCAAGTGTTTTGACAGGAACATTAAGCACATACTCAATATCTTTTTGAATTGAGATCGATTGCAGAAAGTGAATTGAGTCGCTGATGAGATAATGTAAATCAGCTTTGGTTTTTTTTAGCTGGATACTGTCGAGATTTTCTTTAGACCATGACAAAAGTCCTTCGACAAACTTCGTCACATTTTGAGATGAGTGCAGAAGAAAATCCAGACCTGCTTTTAAATCTGGATCCTTCTCAACAATTTTATGCACGAGAAGCGATTCCAGAAAGAGTGAGTGGCCGGAAACATTTCCAATTAGATCGTGGGCCATAATACCGATAAACTTCGTGCGGATCTCCAGCGTCTGAGTCAGTTGTTTTTCATGTTTTTTTTGTTCAGTAATGTTTTTTACAATTATAACTTTTCCCATCAGCTGATCTGTTTTGCTGACAATATTTTCAAATTTAATAGAGTAATAAATCTGTTCAATACCAGTCACTGAAAATTCACTTTCAGTTTTTTTGGTTTCAAGCATTCCTAGAATGTAAGACATAATTCCATTAGAATCAGTACTAATACTTTTGAGTATTTTTCCATTTGATTTATTATTCAGGCCGAATGCTTGCTTGGCGTAATGATTAAAATCCACTAGATGATTTCTATAGTCGATCACCAAATAGATATCTGGTATAGAATCTATAACCATGTTTCTTGCAATCGGAACAAGTTCAAGAATATTTTCCTTGAAGACGACGTAGTAAAAACACGCAGCAGTAAATATAAGGGTCACAGGTACAATCTGAATATAGCGCATGATTGGAAAGTAAAACACAGCGAGTGAATCGATCAAGAATGGGATCAAAATACTGAAGAAAATTATCCAGCTGGTTCTTCTAATCAGATGATTGGTTAAGGCCGTTCTTCCCAATAGAAACAGCGCCCAGAGCATAATAATTCTTGAATGTATAAGGTGAGCAGCGAACCATGGTCCGTTTTTAAAAGTTAAAATCGAATAACCTAAAATATTTTCTAACTGATAATTTGTAATCAGGTAATGATTGTAAGGGCTGCTCGCAATGATAACAGTGATTGCCGGAACTGATAGAATAAGAAAAAGCGTGGGTTTCGAAAGTTTGTCATGATCAGAAAAACACCTTGAGAGAAAAAACACACAAACTGGTATCCAGGGGACAAAGAGGAATTTGATTCGGGATATTTCAATTTTGTTACTTAGCTCAGGAATACTGAACGTCAGAGCTGCTGTAAGACACCAGCCTCCCAGTAGAAGAAAAAATATGCAAAGATATAAACCTGTTTTTGAAGAGGCCCTATTGAAACAATAGAAGCTCAAGAAGACGAGCATCACGGAAGAAAACCAGTGAAGGATATTAAAAGCAACAGGCATGTGTTCAAGTATTCCTTATTTTATTTAATTTTGCTTGCAGAAAATTGGGAAATTCCTTACTTTTAAATAATGAAAAAAATAAATGTTTTTATAGTTGATGATCATCCGCTCTTTCTTGAAGGTATCGCTGCTGTTCTTTCACGAGACGAACGCTACAAAGTTGTAGGTACTGCTAGCAATGGAAAAGATGCTTTAGACCAGATGGATACCAACAATACCCAGATCGTTATTTGCGATTATCTTATGCCAGACATGAATGGACTTGAACTGATGACTGCTTTCCGCAAAAAAAATCATGACTCAAAGTTTATTTTTATTTCTCAATATCAAACTCATGATGTTTTAAATCAGATCATTCAGGCAGATATTGATGGATTTGTGTTCAAGAGTGATTCAACTGATGAAGTTTTCAGAGCGATTGACACTGTTGTACGCGGTGATAAATTCTTAAGCCCGAAAGTCAGTACAGTGCTTTTAAACAAAGTTAAAAGCAATCCGGTCTTTGATCAGGAATCGAGCAAAAAAGTAGATATCACTGAAAGAGAGAAAGAAATTTCTCACTACATCACGCAAGGGAAAACTAATAAAGAGATCGGCGCGATTTTAAGCTGCTCTGAGCATACGATTAAATGTCACAAAAGTAATTTAATGAGAAAGCTTGGATTGAAAAATGCAGCTGAGATCAGTGCCTGGGCCATTCGACAAAATCTATAATTAGCTGTTCGTACTAGTACTGAGCTTCGATGAAATAATCGAAGCTCTGATATAAAATCAAAAATTATTCCTGAACATTTACACCACATCTAACTGCAATTTTTTGTGTCATGATCCAATTGTTTGAAAATTTTGAAGTTTTGGCCTTAATTAGGAAGAAATCTAAGGCGATAAACTCGATGGATTCAATGAAATACCTCTTGTGCACTGTTTTTTTCTCCGGCAAAGAGTTTGACAGGAAGAACAGTAAAACATTAATATTTTACGAATTTTCCAATAATTTTTTCCAGGATAAGACTCAATGAAACTTAAAAGTTTACTCGCTGCTTTAGTACTATCGACTTCATTACTATCAAGTGTTGCTTTTGCTGAAGAAGCAAAAAAAGAAGTTGTTCAACCTACTCCTGTTTATCAAGAAGCTGGATTTAATTTCGTTGGCGCTTCTCTAGGGATTGCAAAACCAGTTGGATCAAACCTAAGTGTTCCTTTAAGATTTAACTACGGAGTTGAATTCAGCCACGCACTTCATACTTGTTTTGCTGTTGGTGCTTTCGCTTCAAGAAACAATGGAATTTACTCTCATTCTTCAAATGTTGATTTTGGAATTACTCGTGTTGGTCTTCAAGCTATCTTCAGTCCAACTTACGAAAGTTATTTTGATGTAAGAGCTGGGTACAGCTTCCTTGATGCTTCAGTAAAAATTGGAAACGTATCTATCAACACGACTTCTGATTCTCATCCATTATTTGCAGGCCCTGGATTTGGATGGATCTTTCCAGTTATGGATAAATTAGTTCTTTCTCCTAACTTACATTACACACGTTTTTTTAAGACAAATGATTCAGAAGCATTTAATGTTTTTGATGTTATGTTAACTCTTCGTTACACACTTTAATTTTTAGAAATAAGAGATATAAAAAAAGGGAGAATTTGATTCTCCCTTTTTTTTATTTTGAAGACCACGAAGAGATAATTTTATTTTTCTTGAAAGTAATTTCCATCCAGTCATCGACTATAGAAGCATCACAGTCACACGTAACAAGTTTATTTAAAGATTTTGAGTCTCTTGCAAGACGAAGCTTGAAACCATTTTTTGCCTTTAAAACAGCGACGTAATGATTTTTTGATCTGCCTAATTCTTTTGAATCAACAACAGCACCTTCTTTCGTATCTACGAGAATGGCATGAACCATATCAAGTCCCGGACGTCCGGAAGATTTTACGAACATGACCATTAGATTTTCATTAACAGTGTAGGCTGCAAATGTGTTCACTTGTTTGTCGTTCTTGCAAAGGGCGTCCTGAGTTTTAGAAATATTGTCAGTGTAGTAAAAAGTTTTAGCTGGGACTTTTAAAACTTTTCCTGCCTCATTTGATTTAATAAATGTGATGGCCATGTCATCTTCAGTCCAGTCTTTTGACGGAGAAGAAAAATCAAGACTGAATGATCTGTCATTTTGCCTGCATTCAATGTGAAATGAAGGATCTGTTACTTGTTCAGCTGAATAAATATAAGTTGAAAAAACTGAACACAGAAGTAATAAGAGAGTTTTTAATTTCATATGGAATCCGATAGGGAAGTGCCGGAATTGAAAGTCCGGCGCTTTGTTTTTTGATTATAGTTTTGGTTCAATAAACGCTGGCATATCAGCAGCGCTATCAACAACAATAATTCCTACGAAACCATCAGTTGTTGGAACAGCAAGGTAAGTTGAGTTCTGAGCTTGCGCCATCATCGTCTTTCCTTTGTATATGAACATGTAAGAAGCATCAGAATCTACAGCAAGAAATAAATTGTAGTCCGCTTCAGTTCCACCGTAAACATTTGTATCAACAGTTTTCATTACGTGAGCGTTTGCAGTCGTGATTGGACATTTTCCATCAGAACCATTTGTGCATTTGAATGAGTAAGGAGTTGCAGCGAAAAGACCAGTCGATAAAAGTAGAAAAGACAGTGCCGTGATTAATTTCATATTTTCCTCCAGATTGAAAATTTTGTTGTCTTGATTCTAGAAATGAAGTGAACTCAATAGCAAATTAAATTTTCTTAATTTAGAAAGCTTATGTCCGACTGCATCCCGAGTTAATCATTCAATAAAACTCTGGAGATTACTTTTGTTTTTCGATTTCCTTTTCTATAAACACGTAAGCACTGTAAATCTCTCGAATTATCAGAATGAGTTGTAGCAGCAAGTTTTAAAATTTATATGTCGAAAAATTTGAAAGAAGGGTCATTACGTTTTTTATAAATCTCAATACGCGATTTCCAATCGCCTACATGGATTTCAAGTTTGTGCCCGTCAGGATCCAGAAAATAGAGTGAATCACCTTCAGACTTATTCTCTTTAAAAAGGACAACGCCAGCATTTTTAACTTTTTCAGTGAATTTTAAAAATTCATTCTGATCTACTGAAAAAGCAATATGTGTGTATTCAGGCTGCGTTTCTTTTCTGGCCGAAGGATCCTGTTCGATACAAAACCATAAGTCGCCGGCCAGGAAGTAGGCACTCTTGTTGTTTTTCATTAAGGGTTTGAAACCGAGAATTTCAGAATAAAATGCAAATGACCGGTCCAGCTCAACAACACTCAGTGTGATGTGATTAATTCCGCTGATCATTATTCATCTCCAGGCCGGTGGTGAACCTGCCATTTGTTATATCTCGTAAGAAGCAACAGTCCTGGAATAGAAATAAGAATTGAAACAATGAAGTACATTTCCCATCCAAGACCTTTCATGATGAAACCAGATGGCGTTTGCACCAAAGTTCTTGTGATGGCCATAAAGCTTGTCAGAAGAGCGAATTGAGTAGCAGTGTAACGTTTATCACAGATGTTCATCATGAACGCTGTAAACGCAGCTGTTGCAAGTCCGCTGCAAATATTTTCCACGCAAACAGCTGTCACCATCATCGGATAGTTGTGACCAAGTTTTGCGAGCATGAAAAAAGAAAATCCTGATAGGGCCTGAATGATTCCGAAGATCCACAGAGATTTTTTAATTCCCCATTTAGATAATACCGCTCCACCAACTAATGTTCCTGCTATTGTCGAAATCATGCCGACACCTTTAAGAACTGCACCGATATCTGTTTTAGTGAATCCCAGATCCATCATAAATGGAGTTGTTAATGCCATGGCAAAGGCCACATCAAGTTTATAAATTAAAATGAAGATCAGCATTTCAACAGCACCGGCACGGCTGAAAAATTCAGTGAATGGTTTATAAACAGCTGCTGTTAAAGTTTTTGGAGGAGCCTCTGAGTTTTTTGGTTCCGGTCCAAAAATGCTGGCAATAATTCCAACAATCATACAGGCCGCCATAATTAAATAAACACTCGACATCGGAATGTGATCAGAAAGTATTAAGGCAAGTGAGCCTGAAACAATCATTGCTAATCGGTAACCCATAACATTGAGGCTGGCACCGGCACCCAGTTCATTTTCATCCAGTACTTCAATTCGATAAGCGTCGATTGCAATATCCTGACTGGCACTAAAAAAGGCCACGCACACAGCGAAGAAAGCTACATATTGTGGAGTAAGTTTTGGATCAGAGAATCCCAGCGCGATGATGGTAATAATCAATCCAATTTGTGTAAGAAAAATCCAGCCTCTTCTGCGTCCAAACATTGGCGGAACGTAACGGTCCATGATGGGCGACCAGATAAATTTTAATGAATAGGGAAGACCAACCAGAGAAAATAATCCAATTGTTCCGATATCGATATTTTCAGTTTTCATCCACGCCTGCAATACAGAAGCAGTAAGTGCTAATGGAAGGCCCGAGGCAAATCCTAAAACCAGAACGACGAGCATTTTAGTGCTGGCAAAGACATTGAAGATGGATCTCATAGGTGTCCCTTAAAAAAGTGAATACTTAATTTTGACATTAAAAGAGAAATTAATCTTCAAAAAACTGCTTTTTACAGGTGATTTGAGAAACCGAGCTTATCAGTTGATGAAATCAAAATGAATATTCTGGCCAATTTTTACAAAACCAACTTTCTGATAGATTGAATTTGAAGTAGGATTCGTAAGGTCAGTGAACAATGTTACAAACTTTTTCCCGTCATCGAGAATTTTTTGGGCAGTGAGTGCAACAACAGTGCTACCGAAACCTTGCCCTCTATATTCAGGAGGAGTGTAGACCAGAGATATAGTTCCGCCGTTCAAGGTAGACCGCGCATGGACATCCATCGAAACAACTTCATTCTTTTCATTTACCAGCAGGAAAACTGTTTTGTTATCAAGATGCCTTGTTAAAAGTATCGCCACTTCTTCCTTGGCATTTTTATTATCGGGAAAGCAGTCATCAAAAAAGCCGCTGATATATTTCCTGATTATTTCAGAATGCTCTTTTGAGCCTTGAATAAGTTTCGAAGACAGGTTTTCCGGCATTATAACTTTGTGGCATTGATAAACGCCGAGGTGGATACTGACTTTGAAATTTAGGTTATTTAATTTCGTCCACTGGTCTTTAAAATAAGTTGAAGTTTTTTCTTCGCCAACAACCGCTTTTAAATTAATTTTTTCATCATTTAAAACATTAATTAATTGATCAATTCCATAATCAGGACATTGAGTGACAATAAACGGACGTTCCACATTTGAACGAAGGGCACAGGCAATGACTTTTCCGTTTTCTTCTATCGAAAAGTATAAGGGCCCTGACGTAATGACCTTTCCATCGCGAATGCCGTATGCCAGTCCCAAAATAAGATTATGAAAACTTTCCTGGGCAAGAAGGAGTTCTTCATTTGCCGCAAGAAAGTTTTGTAGAGAATTGTGAGTGATAATTTTAATCATGAGTCTACTCTACATAGAATAGACTTCGGAATCCACTAAATTTTAATGTTCATCCAATTTACGATTCTATCAATAAAAGCATCGACACAAAAAATGTCAACTTTTCAGAGTGTGGAGAAAAATGAAGACATTGGAAAATCTTGTTTACTTACACGAATTCGGAGTGGCCTTATGATAACAAGTGCTGCCTTGATCAATCCAAGTTGCATCCATTTTTGCACAACCACAGTTCCATAAAATAATGTTTCCATTTGCACAAAATTGCCCGCTAGAACATTGTGGTGCTGTTGGATTTAATTTACGATGGAAACAGTTTCCACCAACAGAATTCCAAGCTAATCCCAGCAAGTCACTTGCCGGAGCTGTGGTTTTTCCACATCCATTGCAATACCACTGAACTGTTCCTCCATCAGCAGGAAAAGTACCCTGTGAATCTGCTGAGCAGTTCATGCTTGGATCGGCAGCTTCTTCTGGTGTCTCATCTGGACGCAATTTTAAATAGCGTCTCATATCTTCGTAACTATTGTTGTGTCCCATGTTTGGTCTAATGATTCTCGATTTTGATTTCGCTTCGATGCCGTTGTACCAGGCAAGGTTAGAAGCGAGAATCCATTTTCCATAACCGATAGTTTCTTCTTTTGCTCCAATGATGACGTGAATGTGTGAATTCGGAAAACGATTTCGCCCGCCTTTCAAAATAGAGTTTACATCCGTGCCACCAAAATTATTACTGCATACACTTTTATTTTTATCTCCAAACGTCCAGAGATTAAGTAATTCAGCGATGCTCTGTTGTTGTTGAAGTGTACTTAGTGTGAAGGATTGATCACCAGCGACTGCACAGGCCTTATCAAGATCGGGAAGGAAAGGTCCCATTTGAAAAACGATGCGATCGAAATAACGGTCGATTCCCATTTTTGCCATGGCGTAGGCGAAAACAGTTGAGCCATTACTTCCACCCATGTAGTTTAAAAAATTTCCGACAACAAGACCTTTCGAAAGAATAAGTTCAATTGCAGAAGTCATCGCATATCCGGCCGAACGATAACCACCTACGTGAGAAAAGTATCCACCCCATGGGCTTGACCCGGTTGGTGCATCAGTGAATTCGAGTTCGATTGTTCTGATGTTATCGAGTGAATCTAACTCATCCATAAATTGTTTCGAAGGAGGATCTTGTCTAGATTCACCCATTCCACTTCCACCTACTGCGAGAAGAACTGTACCGACAGAAGTTTTGTTTGGCCTATTCCATTTGATGGCAACTTTAAATGTGTTTCCTTCAGCAGTGGTAATGGTCGTATTCAAACATTTCCATCCCGCCATCACGTCAAGAGTGCAATCAGGAGTTGTTGCATCAGAATTCGCCGCGATTTGTGGATTCACAAATTCAGGCGCCACACTTGTTGGCCCTACAATTGCGCTTGGTAAAAGTGTAGTCATTGATGATGAAGTAGTAGATTTTTTTGTCCCATTCGAATTTGTTACCTTCGAAGGCATACAAGAAGTGATCATTAAAAGTGATATCGTTATAATGAATATTCTAGACATAAATTATTCCTTTTTTTGTTCGAATAATTATCGGAGAGTTAGCAAATTGCTTAAATAAGATTTAAGGATAGGCAATTAGTGCCTGACCGATATTGAAAAAACTAAAATGAAATAATTTGAAAAAAATAGATATGTGGATTTAGAAGTTCTGTAATAAAATGGCGCACCCGTCAGGATTCGAACCTGAGACCTACCGATTAGAAATCGGTTGCTCTATCCAGCTGAGCTACGGGTGCATTGGATAATTTCGAAGTGAAAGAAAATTAATGGTTTGAAGGCCTAATGTCAAGCGAAAGATGATGTTTTACACCATCTAAGTCCTTAGAAATATAATATTTCTTTCCCAATCAGGGAATCTTTCCTAGACTAGAGGTATGAACACAAAAAGCTTTTATTCTAACTCGGACGTTGTCGCTCACTTGCAAACAGGAATGCCGACACTTTTTCATTCTTCACAAACTTCGACAGTTATTCCTTTTGAAAAGATGGAAGGAGCGCTGAAGTCTAACACTGTGATGGGAAATCTTTCGACGATTAAAGGCGCGCTTGAAATGCAGGCGAATGGAAATTTAAAAATTTCTGGTTTTGTAACATGGAAAGAAGCAAAAGAATTTTGTCTTTCGAAAGGACGCGAGATTATGACTTCGCCGACTGAAGAACTTGCTGGAGTTCTCGCAGGGATCGCTACAAGCTGCACGGGAGAGAGATCATTTGGATTTAGAAATCTTCGTTCACAAATCGTTGAATGCAATTATTTAGACTTTAATGGCGTCGAGCATACTTTAAGTGCTACGAAAAAACTGGATATTGGAATTGATCTTGCTGATTACCAGAAAGATTTTTCTCACTATGCTCAATATAAAAATGCACCTTATCCGCGAATGGAATTTGAAACAGATTTGATGACGGGGACAGAAGGGCAGTTGGGTGTTATCGACAGTGCCATTTTGAAAACGATCGAGCATTTTCCTGAAACATATATTTTTATGTTGCTTCCAAGATGGGAAGAAAATTTTGAACCGCACCTTGAGTTGTACAATGCTGTTCAGAAATTCAGAGACCGTGTACGCGCCTGTGAGATTTTAGATTCTAATTCGCTCTCATATCTTCCACCGGAAAAAAATCCCGGAAAAAATAACGATGTCGTATTTTTAGAAATCAGAAAAGATGACTTTGAAAATATTTACGAAGATCTCTTGAGCCATCTGACTCTTTTAAATGAAGACCAGATTTTTGAAATGGATGCGACGAAATGCCGCGACCTCAGAGTTAGTGTCCCTCGTGCTGTGTTTGAAGCAAACAGCCGTATGGGTGTGACTAAAAAAGGAACGGACGTTCAGGTCAGTGCTGAAAAATTTAAAGAGCTGCTGTTGTTTTACAGAAAGCTTGGGACTCACGGCGTTCCATATAATCTGTTCGGACATTTTGGAGATGCACATTTGCATTTCAATTTTATGCCGACGCCTGATAAAGAAAATTTCTGTAATGCTGAACTGGAGAGTTTATATGAGCAGGTTTTACAGTGGAAAGGTTCTCCTTTTGCTGAACATGGAATCGGTTTGTTAAAAAGAAAATTCATTGCTCCGTTTTATAGTGAAACTCAAAAAAATGTTTTCCGTGCGCTTAAGAAAAAATACGATCCAAAGGGACAGTTTTTTCCGGAAGGATTCATGACATGCTAAGAAAGGCACGTGTTCATAAATCAGGAAAACGTGAATTCGAATGCAAGTTTGAAGATACACATGAAACAGTTATGGCCACAGCTTTGGGAAATCTTCTCAAGGGTGATGAGAATTCTATCGTAGTCGGCGACTATGTCATGATCGATGAAAAAAATACTATTGTTGAATCACTTCCACGTACCAACGAAATGTACCGCCTTATCATTCGTGAAAATAAGAAAAAAGTTACGGCCTCTAATTGTGATTTATTAGTCATCGTAAGTTCTGTTTCCCGTCCGGAATACAAACGAGGCATCGTTGACAGGTTTTTAGTACGCGCTCATCAATGGGGGATTCGTCCTCTGATGGTTTTTAATAAAATGGATGAGTACAACGGTGATGATCTGGATATTCAATTTGAATTTGATCGCATGGATAATTTAGGGATTGAATGTTTTGAAGTTTCAGCGGCCCATGAAGATTACAAACCACGTTTTTTAAAACTTGGAATTGAAGATTTAAAAAATCGTCTTCAACATAAAACTTCTATTTTCCTGGGGCAGTCCGGAGTAGGAAAGAGTAAATTAATTTCTGCGGTATCTGATGGAAAAATTAAACTTTTATCACTGGAAGTAGGGAGAGTTGGAAAAGGAAGACATACGACTACATGGTCGGAGATTGTTGACTGCGACACTATGGCATTAATCGATTCTCCAGGGATCAGATCATTCGGAGTTGAAGATCTTTTAGAAGAAGACCTTATAACGTACTTTCCCGATATCGAAGAAGGTGCAGTTCAATGCAAGTTCTCGAATTGTAGTCATGAAGAAGGGACAGCAGGGTGTTTTTTCTGGACTAAACTTGACCAAAACGATTACAGAACTCAACTTATTATGTCTCGTTTAGAGTCGTATTTGCGAATGAGAGAAGAAATTTCCGAGACCCCAAGTTACCTAAAAAAATAATCAAATAAATTCACCGTCACTCCGATAAGACTTTAAGTCTAACGTGGGAGTTTATCTATGTCTGAATTTAAAGTACTCGATTTCAACAAGAAAAAAGCAGATACAATCGAACAAAAGCGCAGAGCTTTTAATCGTATTGTTTTCCAGAATTTTTTGGGTGCGTACTCAGTAATCGATGACAACGGTTCAATCTATCCAGTAACGATGGTTGATATCGCAGGTGACGGTTGCTCATTCCAGGTTCCATGGAACCCATCTAAAGATAAAAAACTTGCACAAGGTTTTGAAGTAAACATGCGCATGTATTTTACAAATGCTTCATACATTCCGGTGATCATGCATATTCGTCACGGTAAGGAAGTCCTTGGTTCTGACGGAATTACTTACATGCAATACGGCTGTGAATTCGATAAAACAGTAGCTAGTTTTGAAGCTATGCAGAGTTTTATTGATTTCATTTATAGATTTGCAGAGCACTCAGCGATCGATAAGGGTGACACTAAGGTCTATTTCAGATAACGCTAGTTCCTATCTCTCGTAATCACTATTCAGTTTCAACATTCATATGATAGATTTGTGCTCCAGGTTTTGGAGTACAAATCTTATGAAAATGGCCATAGTTGGCTCAGGCCCACTCGCAATATTAACAGCAGCTCACTTCGACCAGATCGGTGCGGAAGTTGTTCTATTTCAAAGATCTCCTTTGGGTGGCAACGTGCGCTTTCTCATGGAAGAATTTCCGGACTTAAAAATCCAGTACAAAAATGATTCAGTTACTATCACTGAGTTTTTTGAAAACGTGATCGTTCCCACTGTCGTTGAACTTGAAAAATTTGAACTGACAAAAAAAGGCGATGTCCTTCGCGTGCATAAAAGATTTCTGCATAAAGAAGAAACCGTTCCCGGCCGCACACGCATGTTCGATCTCTTCCGCGTGATCTACTCTCAGAATCCACAGGACGCCATTTTAAAGCAACTGGAAGAAAATCCGGACTTCTTTAAGCAGCTTGGTGAAGATGTCATCAATTCGCTTCATAAGCCCGTTGAGAGCTTTGAAGATTTTGATATCGTCATTGAAGCGAGAGGGATGGGAAGAACTCCAATGCCAATCGGTGCTGGTGGAAGTCTCGCTCTAAATGAAAACAACCTCAGAGAAAGCACTCTGCTTTATTACGAAAAAGATATTTTTACTAAACTCGATTTAGAAAATAAAAAATCAATAGTTATCACCGGTGAAGGAGCAACTTTAAAGTTAGCTCTTTTGAAATTCAAGGACTGGCTTCTAAAAACGCCGGGGCACGAAATTCATTGGGTAACTTATAAACCGGTTAATGTACCATGTGGAAATGCATGGCTTGATTCTGAAGTTGCAAAACTTTTAACTGAAGTTGAAGTTAAGTTTGATAAAGCTAAGCTCGAATTTGAAAAGAAAATGCGTGAATGGCGTGACCTGGAAGATTACATCAAAGTTAAAATTCCAAAACCTGTTGAGCCAACTCCGCTACTTATTATTCATCAGGGATATGACGTGACATCTGTCGATCGTCTTCTAGACCGCGAAGGAGTCTTTGCTACGATTGAAGCGCCTGTTTTTCGTGAATTTAATACCAATGAAACAGACATGATGACTCTGGCAGCGGATGCCCTTTGTATCGCTCGTGGAGTCAGTACAGAAACTCTAGGAAGCGGATTAACTTCCGATGAACCTGGTTTTTACACACTTCAATCAACAGATATTGATTCTGCTCTTTCTGAAATTAAACAGATTGAAGAAAAAATTCTTAATTACTTTAAAAAAGCATAATCATGAAAAAAATACTCTTACTTATTATTCTCATCGCACTTTCATCTTGTTCATCAGGAATGAAATCGAGAGATGTGGAACAGTTTTATACCAGCACTGGAGTTGAGAAATATTTTCTTTCAGACATTCCTGAATGGGCCAACTTCAGCCAGTCGGCAGGATGCTTTCGTTCTAAAGGAATCCGTTACTTCGACCTGAACGCTTTAATGAAAAGCTATTCTCTAAAATACGCAGAGGCCATTCAGATTCAGGCCACTTTCAATGAAGAATTTCTGGTCATCAAAAAAAGGCCGGGCATCGTCACAACGATGAAAGATGAAGAAGTTTTATTTTTCAAGGCCAGTGACAGAGTAAACAGCAAAATTAATTTTTTCGATGCCCCGACTTTCAAGCAGATTCACCTTATCTGGCTTGATGAAGCTCTTATCGGAAAAAAAGCAGAAGACCGTTTGAGAAATTTTCTTTCTTCTTCAACTCAGGATAACGGGTATCCTGTTCTGGTTTCAGCTTGTCTGACCAGAAATGAAATTGAAGAAAAATTTCCTAATCTTTCGATTAAGACAATCAGTGCTGAAATGTTTTCAATCTATGATGAAGCCGGTGAAAAGAAACCGAATCTTCATATAAATATTGATTCATTTTTTAAGCCCGATCAAAAAATTATTTTTTATATGCAGACAAAGAAAAAAACCGTGGATGATATTCAGGGCAAATATAAGACTGCTAACTATTAAAAGGAGAACAATATGTTTGGAATGGGAAGTGTAAAGAAAAGTGATTACAAAGAAGATTTAGACCGCGTAACGGCAGTTTTTACAACTAACATGGGTGAGTTTGAAGCAGAGCTTTATGCTAAAGAAGCACCGGAAACAGTCTGGAACTTCATCAACCTTGCAGAAGGAAGACAAGAAACTCCAGCTAAGACAGGACCATACTACGATGGTTTAGTTTTCCATCGTGTTATCGATAATTTTATGATTCAGGGTGGATGCCCTGAAGGTTCAGGACGTGGCGGCCCGGGATATAAATTCCAGGATGAGACTCAACCAGGTCTTCGTCACGCAGGCGCGGGAATTCTTTCTATGGCAAACGCAGGACCAGGAACAAATGGATCTCAATTTTTTATTACCCTTGTTCCAACTCCACATCTTGATGGAAGACATACTGTGTTTGGAAAAGTAACAAGTGGAATGGATATCGTTTCTAAGATTGGTAAGACAGCAGTTGGCGCAGGTGATCGACCAATTAAAGAAGTAAAAATAGAAAAAGTAACAATTAAAAGATAGCATTTACTCTTAATTTATTTGACAGATGTTTGAGGTGTTGTAATTATGTTTGGCACCTCAAACAATGTCTTAATCTAGGAGAAAATATGAAACGACTTATCGTTGTAGCGGCGCTAGTTGCTACATCAACTTCAGCAATGGCCGTTGAAACTGTAATGGGAATCAAAGGACGCTTTGATTACATCAACACAAAAACAGATTCTAATCCAGGTAAAGCAAGCTCAGGAGTTCTTACGACATCTTTTTTAAGATTAGTAACTGATGCTAAAATTAACGATACGACTTCTGCAAAATTAACTTTAGATTTCCAACCAAATCCAAATGGAACCAGCGACAACAACGTACAAAACCTAGTTGATGAAGCTTATCTTACAAAAAGTTTTGCTCACGGCCTTACATTAATGTTTGGTAAACAAGCAGTAATGACTGGTGGACGTGAAAACGATTACTCAACTAGAGATCTATATTTAGTTTCAAAATTTAAAAGTGAAATCGTTGATAACATCACTGGTGTTTCTGCTGGATACTCAATGGCAGGACAAAATCTTTTCCTTCAATATCTTCAGCAAACAGACGCTCGCAAAACTCCATTAACAGATAAGAAAGTTATCGGTGCAGCTTACTACGGTGAGTTCATGGATAAAATGATTATGCCAATCCTTTCTTACCACAAGCAGGGAACATCGCGTGTTGGTGCTTATGACGATGCTGGTTCAGCAGGTCTTCGTTTAACAGCTGCAAAAGTTATGCTTGAAGCTGACTACTTAATGTTAAAACAAGAAAAACTTTCTACAACACTTGGCGATGCTAAGTTAAATTCAGTCGTAGCTCACTTACGTTACGTTCATGAAAACTTCCAACCTTTCGCAAAATTTATCACTGAAAAAGGTAAAAAAGGATACCAAGGGATTGTTGCAGGATCTACAGAATCAAAAAGAACTGCATGGGAAGTTGGTGTTGAATACATGCCAAACAAAGATGAAGATATGAGATACCATGTTGTATATAACAACTCTGAATCTAAAAATCAGACTACAGGAGCAACTGGAGCTGGTGCAAAAGTTGAAGAGCAAAAAATTATTGCTGGCGTAGCTTTTAACTATAACATTCTAAAGTAAAAAAAGGGGGAGCTGAAAAGCTCCCCCTTTTTATATCTGCTAATCAAACTCTAATTTATCAATCATTAACTGAATCGACTCATTCCCATTGAAGCGATTTAATCCCAATGTAAAATACACAGACAAATCTTCATGCTTCAGTCCTTGAGTGGAATAAATCTCAGCTGGTGAAGTCGTATCAAATTTTCCGACATAATTAAAACTGATGCCTTTCAATTTAGTTTTTTCTTTAGAAAGATTCCATCTCACATGTACATCTTTCATAAGATCAAATGAAACTAGCTTCACGCCTTTGATTCTGAATTTTGGTTTTTCGTTCCCCATTCCAAAAGGCTCCAGTAAATCAAGGTCGCGCATCAGTTGCGGATTAATTTCGCTGGCATCAATGTCCAGGTCATAAAATTCCATTCTTGTACGAGTGATCGCCGGAATGTCTTTGAGTGAGTTATTCATGCCATCAATGAAAGCACGAAGATTTTCTTTAGGCATTGAAAGCCCTGCTGCTGCTTTATGGCCACCGAATTTTATGAAGAGAGATTCATTCTTTTTTAGTTCATTAAACATATCGAGGCTGCCTGCACTTCTACACGACGCTTTGATAATTCCGTGTTGTTCAGAATCTGTGAAAACGATGGCAGGAACTTTAAACGCATCTACTAGCTTGGAAGCTACAATCCCTATAACTCCTTCATGCCAGTGTGGCTGATAGACGATAGTAATTAAATGTTCACCGTCAGTATTTTTCAGTTCGCGCACAACTTGTTCGCGAGCTTCACTAAAGACTTCATTTTGGATAAATTTTCTTTCCTGATTACAACTTACTAATAATTCATAATAAGCACGCGCTTTTTCGACGTTGTCAGAAATAAGCAACTGTAGTGAAGCCTCTGGATGCTCCAGTCTTCCTTTGGAATTGATCAACGGGCCGATATGAAAAGCAAGTTTTTCAGAAGGAATTGTTTTTGCCTTTAATTCTTCACTGGTAAAAAAAGCACGAAGACCAGGATAGTTTGTTTCTTTTAAAAGCTTCAGTCCATGTCGGACAAGCTTTAAATTAATTGGGCTCAAGTGTGCAAGGTCACAGATTGTACCGATAGCTACAAACTGCAGAAGTGAATAGAGTGAAGGAATATTTTTTCCAGCATTGTTGAGATCAGTTCTGATCTGAACAGCGAGAGCAAAGGCCACAGTCACACCAGCAAGCGTTTTAAGCTGGTCGTGGTGAGGAGTATCCAATTCATCTCGACGGTTTGGATTGATGACGGCAAAAGCATCAGGCATCTTATCGCGGCCATCTTTATGGTGGTCGGTAATAATTAAATCTACACCGCGCTCTTTAGCATAATCGGCAGCTTCATTATTTGTAATCCCACAATCAACAGTGATTAAAACTTTGATATCGTTTTTTACAGCTTCATCAATGGAAGAAAGATGAAGTCCATAACCTTCGATAAAGCGCGAAGGCTGAACAATGTTGATTTCAACATCAATCATCTTGAAAAAATGATAAAGCAGAGCACATGAAGTCGTGCCGTCTACATCGTAGTCGCCATAGACGCCGATTTTTTCATTTTTTTGGATCGCCTCAATGATTCTTGCCGAGGCTTTTGGAAGATCCTTGAGAGAACTCATATCGGGAATAGTTTTTAAATCCCATGATAAAAAATCCTCAATCATTTTGTGATTGAATCCTTTTTTATCAAAGAGTCTTTGAATAATTGGGTGAAGTTGCTGCATATCTATTCATAACATTTTTGCTATGAAAAGGGAGCATTACCAGAGAACTGTAAGACCTTTTATGACATCTTCATCATGCATTTCATGACCGAAGGCAAAAAGTTTTTCGTAATCTGACTGAGATTTAGAGTGAACCTTTGAGAAGTAGTTGACAGGCAGGAATGACTTCTTGCACTGGACACATTTTTGCGGTTCCTGGTGAGACTCAGCAATATGGCCGCATACGTGGCATTTCTTGATAATGATTTTGTCGTTTTTCGTCTGACCTTTTAATTCTACTTTCATGATGATTCCTATTTCACGAAGAGTTGCATCCTTACAGATTTACTTGAACATTCCTTAGCTCAAGCTAGCTTAAAAAGCAGATCGTCTTGTTTAGGAAAAATGTTTAGGAAAAAGAGGAAATATTTTCCTGATTTATACTGGAGTAATTTGGTTTTATTTTTTAAGTCATGAAAATAAAAAAGGCCGAAGCAATAGAGGGGGCTATGCTTCGGCCGGTATTTTTGAAGAGAAACTATGAAAATTTTTTAATTAAAACTCAACTCTTTGCATGTCCATTGCACTAGTGTTTTGTCTAAAATCAAAACCATTGTGCGGTCTTGGTTGTAGAGCTTGCGGCTGGAATGATCCTGTTTCGTCAAATGCACCTCTTTCAAACATTATTCCTGATTCATATTGTTGAGAAGCCGGAGCACGTTCGAAACTCGAGAATGATCTTCCATAGTCAGAGTTCAATCCGATTCTGCTATTGAATCCACTTAGTGAATACGGGCTTTCATTTTTAGGGAATTCAAATGAGCTTGCATTGAATGCGTATGGGCTCATGTATTCGCTTAATGGTGAGAAAGCATTATACTGTTGAGACTGTTGTTTCGGTTGTTGCATTTGAAACATTGAAAACATCTGAGTCATCATCAGCATCTGTTGTTGCTGTTGAGAAATCATTAAGCTCGTTAGTTGAGACATGATTCCTAAAACATCTTCAGTGTTATCTGCGATCGATGCTTTCTTTTCTTTCTTTTCTTTTACAACTTCGTCTTTTGGTTCATCTTTTTTAGATTTCTTTAATTCAGCAAGTTCTTTTACCACTGCTTCTTTATCTTCCATTAATTTTTTAATTTGTGCTTCAAGGTCAGCAGGTTGTTTTTCTTTTAAACAAGAAACCTGTGCATCTACATCGACTTTCTTTACTTCTAAAGATGCGATTTTAACTTCTTCAAGTTTTTTAAGTGGAACTTCTTCAGTTTTATTACGTTCAGCAATTTCTGATTGTCTGAAATCTGATTTAGCTTTTTCTGACTTAGCAGCTTCTTCTTCTTTTTTCTTTGTATCAGCGGCCAGATCATCCAGAAGCTTATCCATTTTATCTTTTTTAGGAGCAACAGTTTTTTCTATCAATAATTTATTTGTCTGGTTTGAGAAAAAATCTTTTTGCTCAACACTTGAAGGTGCTCTGTTCGTTTTATCAGCTTGCCAGATAACATGTGGAGCGATTGCGGCCATTGTTAAGAGAGCAGAAAAGGATAAGACCATAGCAGTTTGCTTCTTCATAAATTCCCCTTTGTGAGACAGTGTATGAGCTATCTAATACAACTAACGTGCCAAGGGGTAAGGGTATGGATTGTATGAAGGGGATTAAATGATAGTGTCTAAAGTTTTAACAGATAAAAATTACCTGTTAAAACTTTAGACAGATTTCTATTTTGTGACTGGAGAGTAAATTCTTTTTAAAACTTTATAAGTTGAATCATCTGTATGAACGTAAATCGTCGTTCTAAGGAGAGTCTCATCGCTTGAATCCATTGTAGCTTTATAAGTTGTATCAACCCCTGGAAGGAAGTTTAAAGCTAATGGTAAGCTTTCTGACCATATCTGGTTATCAGCAGGTGCTGTGACATATTTAAAGGCACGAACTGCACTTTCACCGGACGCTTCAGTTTCAGCTGCCGTAACCTGAATCAATTCCACGTTATGATCATTAGCTGCTTCCGTTTCACCGGAATTTTTCTTTGCAAGAAAAGTACTGATATAAATCAGATGTCCTTTAGCTCCTGTCACTTCAGCAGAAATGTTTATACCAAGCTTATTATTTTTATCTTTCGAAGTCGTAAATGAAAAACTTTTTAATGCCAGAGAATCAGCAGCATGGTCTGCAGGAATAATTAATGGTGCAGTCAGGTTCGCTGAATAAAAATCAGAACCCGCATATCTATCAAGAGTATCGATAGTCATAGTTCCGTATCCTTCATGTCCCCAGTCAGTTCCCCAACTGTTTTTAAAGTAGAAAACTCCTTTATCAAGGTCGTAGCCGGTTAACAGCACAGAGTGTCCACCGCACTTATCAGGATTTTCATTACATTCTTTACGAAGGTCTTCATTATAGTAAGTGTCCCCTGTCTGAGGCCATCCGTTAAAGTTAACTGGAATAGCAACAGTAACGGGACGTTTTTCTTCTGCAAGAAATTTTATAATATCGTTTGTGTTTTTTTCAATTCCAGTGAAGTTTATCTTTTCAGCATTGATGATTTTTTTTGCATCATCCGCATCGGGAGCATTGTGAGAAAAACAAATATCGGGAGCAGTCGCATCTGTGACTTTGTATTTTTCGCAAGGAAGTCCATTTTTAAACCATGTCGGCTGGAATGCAGAGTCTCGCTCAAGCATCACACCTTTCGCTCTTACGGCATAAACATTATAGAGAACTGATGAACCTTCATCTTTTGGAAAGTATCCGCTTGATTTAGCAGCGTAGTTTAAATATTCCTCAGACAGGTTGACTTCAACACCCATATCTTTTTTTACTGTAGCTTCAAGCATGGCCGCTGTTGAAAAGAATGTGCATGAACCGCGGTCACTCTGGTTTTTTATCGGACTCATATCGGCCTTAAGATCCACCGAACGAGGCAGGTCCTTCAACTGGTCTTCATCAAATGTTGAATTCGAAACATTGTCATAATACTTTCCAAGCTTCACCGTTGTTTTATAACTTCCGCTATCAACCGCAGCTTTGTGGTCACCACAAGACTGAAGTAGAGCAGAGAATGCAATTGTAGCGAATGCGATTTTTTTCATTTAGTGATCCGGTAAAGTTTAATGTCTTATTTTGGCAGAATTCAGAAGGAAGAGTATGAAATTGTAAAGATTACACAGGGAAAATGAACGCAAAAAGGCCACGTTGGTTCCGTGGCCTTCAAGATATTGGACTCTTAGAAATTATTTTACGTTATCTATAGCTTTAAGAGTGTTGTTCATTGAAGCTTCTAACTGACGGGCAAGGGCCATCTCTTGTTGAAAGCGGATTTGTTCCATCTTCTTCTCAACCATGATCTTGTTTCTTTCTTCAAGTCTTTCTCTAAGAAGTTTAAGACGTTCAGAAGATGTTAATGGTTTCTTAACAATTGGAGCTGGTCTTCTTTCAACAACAACTCTTTGTGGAGCTGGAGCTGCAACTGGAGCAGGAATTTTATATTGGCCTTCGATATTCATCGTTGGAGCCGAGATCGCTTCATCAGCAAGTGATAGATCATCTGATACTGAAATTTCTGTATCTGCTTTTACATTGAAAGCTAAAAGTACGCTTAATAGCATTAAGTATTTCATTTGGTTTCCCCCGTGTTTAATTAAGAGCGTTCTATATTCATTCCATTTTATTAGATAGGTAGGCTGTAAAATTTTTAGTGGTATCACAAATCCAGTTGCATTCTGGCCCCAATGGTTTAAAAGGTGACCAGCAAAATCAAGTAAACAACTGAAACTGTATTTTAAATATTTGGCATTCATGTTGCTCTAGTGGTCACGTGTGCTGCTTGAGGCAAACAAAAAAATTCTGAGGGGGATTTTATGAAAATGATGATTACGATGTTAAGTGTGCTTCTTCTCTCTGTGTCATGTGTTGAATTGAATGGAACAATCAATGTTAACCAGGCATTCAACGTAAAAGTAAAATCTGGATTTTTAAACCTTAAAAGAAAAACAATTACAATCGCTCCAGGACAATACTCTGCTGAACTAAATGCTAAGACTAAAAAGAGTGTATCTTTAGTTTTAAAAGGTGGATCACTTGGAGAAATCAATATTCCAATCAAGTCTGATGACAGCTTAAACATTCCATTCGAAGGCCTTATTAATATCGAAAGCGCAAAAATCGAACAGCCGTTTAACATCACTGGTGTAATCCACACTGACGTTGAACAATACGGATACGCTACAGAGGCTCAAAGTTGTGACATTCAAAGAATTGAACACCGTTGTGAAAAAGTTTGTGTGAAAGATCCAAAAGACAACAGAGGAGAAGGGAAGTGTGACGTTGTTTGTAGAGACGTAACTGTAACTTTCCCAGGTGAGAAAATGGTTTCATACCACTACTCAAGAACAGATCGTCAGGCCGAGCTTCAATTTATGGCAGAAGGTTCAACATCAATCGTTGCAACTCTTCCAGTACACGGATCTGAGACTTCAAAAATTACTGATAACGAATCACTTTGTAGATAAAAAAAAGGGCCCTTACAGGCCCTTTTTTTTTACATATTAAGAGACTTTTTTAAATTTTCATCTAAAGCATCTAAGAATTGCTCAGTAGTAAGATACTTATCAGCAGTTACTTTATCGCCGTAAATACACACCGCTAAATCCTTCGTCATCTTTCCAGACTCAACTGTTGCCACACAAACTTTCTCTAATGTTTCAGAGAAGTGTGCAAGTTCAGCGTTGCCGTCAAGTTTAGCTCTGTGACCAAGTCCTCTCGTCCATGCAAAGATAGAAGCGATCGGGTTAGTTGAAGTTGGCTTTCCTTGCTGGTGCATTCTGTAGTGACGAGTAACAGTTCCGTGAGCAGCTTCTGCTTCCATCGTTTTTCCATCTGGAGTGATTAGAACAGAAGTCATAAGACCAAGAGAACCGAAACCTTGAGCAACTGTATCTGACTGAACGTCTCCGTCGTAGTTTTTACATGCCCAAACGAAATCTCCATTCCACTTAAGAGCTGATGCAACCATATCGTCGATCAGTCTGTGTTCGTATGTGATTCCTAGAGACTCGAATTTCTTTTTATAATCAGCTTGATAAATTTCTTCGAAGATATCTTTGAAGCGACCATCGTACTTTTTAAGAATTGTATTTTTAGAAGAGAAGTATAGAGGCCATTTTTTTGTCATCGCCATGTTGAAACATGAGTGAGCAAATCCTCTGATTGATTCGTCAGTGTTGTACATTGCAAGTGCAACTCCATCACCTTTGAAGTTGTAAACTTCTTTATGAATCTTTGTTCCGTCAGCACCTTCGAAAGTCATCGTTAACTTTCCAGGTCCTTTTGTTACGAAGTCAGTAGCGCGGTACTGGTCACCGAAAGCGTGACGACCGATCATGATGGGCTTTGTCCAGTTAGGAACTAATCTTGGAACGTTTTTGCAGATGATTGGTTCACGGAAAACTGTACCATCAAGAATATTTCTGATTGTACCGTTTGGTGATTTCCACATTTCTTTTAGTTTGAATTCTTTTACACGTTCTTCATCAGGAGTGATTGTCGCGCACTTGATGCCAACGTTATATTTTTTGATCGCTTCAGCAGCGTCAACAGTCACCTGGTCATTCGTTAAATCTCTATGTTCCATACCTAAATCGAAATACTTAATTTCAACATCGAGGTAAGGGAGGATTAGTTTTTGCTTAATAAATGTCCAGATGATTCTCGTCATCTCGTCGCCATCTAGCTCAACCACTGGATTGGCCACTTTGATCTTCTTCATGCGCATATTCCTTATGTTGTACGTTGCTTAATTTGAACCCCAATTCTAGGGGAGACTAACAACATAAGTCGATATGCAGTGCTATGATTTAGGCGGCATTTTTTTGATTTAGCAGTGAATATTTTTGTGCGCGCTCTACAATAGGTTTGTAGTTGGCCGTTTGGACAACATATTCGTTGGCCCCACTGAGAACCATCTCGTAAATGTCTTCTTCGCTGCCATTTTTTGAAATAAATAAAATTGGTAATTCAGTTTTTGACTTGGATTGTCTTATCAGAGAAATAACTTCGAAGGCAGGCATGTCTTGCATGTCTTCATTGAAAATAATCATGTTGAAATCATCTCTGTGCCGCTCCAGAAGATGAAGCAGATGAAAGCCACCGTCGGCAAATTCTACATCAAAATTTTCCATACGGAGTTTTCCCGCCAGAATATTTTTGAAGGAATGGTTTTCACTCAGGATGCATATTTTAAATGTAGGCCCTTTAATAATTGTCATTTATTTTTTCCCATACGACTTAACTGCTTTTGTCACCATCTCTTGAGCGGAGTCCATCGCTTTTTTCTGTTCTTCAGCAGACTGAACAATTCCCTTGAATTTTGGTCCTAGGACATTGTCTTTAATATAAGCTTCGGCTTTTTTCCCTTCATCAGTCAGGCGAACTTTTTCCCAGTTAAGAGAGTCACCACCGTAAAGAGTTTTAGCAAAAAATTTCGTAACTCCACCCATGTTGTCCATTTGTTTCTGGATCGTCATTGAGATGGCCGTTTCACCAAACTGAGGAGAGTTGATTAAAAGTTTTATGACATTGTCTTTAACAGCATCCATGTTGGTTTTGTAAGCAGAACCTTTTGTATCAGCATTATCCATTAAAATTGGTTTCAGGATTTTTTCCATAACTGCATCTTTTATACGTGATCCTTCTGCAGTATTGAAAACATCTTCGTAACTTTGTTTTTTTAGAAGTGCAGCTTTTAATTCAGGGGAAACATCTTTATCCGGAATTCCGGCAAGCGCATCCTGAACTGTTCCGCGAACGATTGCTTTCAGGAATTGATCCAAACCACCACTCTTATATAAGAAATCGAGAAGATCGCTTTTAGCTTGTCTTGTTTTCGCCACATCAGATAAATCGACACTAAGTTTTTGAATGATACCATCGAGAGTTTGTTTTGCATTCTCAGGATTGTATTCAATGTAGTGTCCAAGTAAAACAGCAAGTGGTTTTACAGATGAATCAATGTTCTGTTGTAATTGCTGAGTGTAAGGCGAAGCCGGCATCAGAGCACTTAAACATGGAAGGAAAACAGCAAACTCGCGCTTAAGTGTCAGCGTCGCTGCATCTTTATCTTCAGAGCTCATCCAGTTATTGATATTGCTTCTTACAATAGTAAGACCTCGTGAAGTCAGCCCGTCAGTACAAACTGTAAGTTTGTCAGTAAGGCCTTCACTCATTTTATATTTTTTTAAATCATCAAGGCAGGCAGAGTATTTTGCAATTGATTCATCGATCGCAGGTTTCTGTGCAGTGAAGTCAGCCGTACCAAGGGTCTGCTTTAAAAGATAAGTTAATTTTAGTGTGCCTAGTTCTTTCGCAAAATTCAGAGCGAAGTCTTTTGTACATTCATCGAGATGTTTTGCAAGTTCATCACCGGCAAGATCTGAATCAGTACATGCGATAAAATTATCTTCCACCGGTCTTAGTTTCGCCGGAGTTTTATCTGCGTTCATCTGAACTTTTGTTTCTATGCGACCGTATTCAACGACGATTATCTTGTTGGCATTCTTTTTAAGTGTATCGATACATGCGGCCTGATTTGTACTCTTACTCATACAGTCCTGAAAATTTACAAGCAGTTCTTTTCTTATAGAGTCGCGTTTGGCAGACAGGTCCATTCCCGGACGGTCTTTCAGATAAGTATTGAGAGCAGTGTTCACCTGATCCTGTCCGACAGTCAGAGTTGTTGAAGCAGCTACTTTATCTGAACAGGTATATAAGTTTTTAGTATAGTCACCAATTGAAAACTCTTTCCCGACTTTCGTATCGAGACAGTCCCCCAGAGATTTTTTAAACTGTGATGAAACAGCTTCTTTATCAGAATTCCTTCCTTTATACATATCGCCAATACTCTGGTTGAATTTTAAATCACCAAAGAAGAATGCTATTTTTTTAACAGAACCTTTTACGCATGTATTAACCTGATCCATTGCAGGACCTGCTGTTTTCTGATCGATACACTCGCGGTTAGTACTGTTTAGATTCTTTAAGAATGAGTCTACTGTCGCCTGAGTGATGCCTAAAGCTTCAAGACCACCGGCAGACTTTAAATATGAATTCACTTCCTTTACGAAGCTGATTTCTGTAATTTGTTTTGCAGCTTTTGATGTAAGGGCATTACTACATTTTTCAAGAGTAGCATCATCAGGAGCGTTCCCGATACATTTTGCAAACTCATCGTTAACCATGCTGTTAACCAGCTTATCTGTTTCTTCCGGAGAAAGATTTCCTTTCGCCGTATCTCTGATCTGATAGTCAGCGACTTTTAAAGCTACATTATGTGTAAGCTTGCCCGTACATGTTCCGAGTCTCTTTGATAAATCACTGGACTCTGAAATATTTGTCGGAAGTTCTTTATCAAGACATTTGGCAAGTTCTGCAACTGAAGCTTTGTTCAGATCGCCTTTACCTGGCATTGCTTCAGGAATAGCACTATCAAGTTTTATGGTAGCTACATTCTGCGAGTAATTAACAATAGATTTTTTTAGACAAGCTTCGCGAGCTTCTGCTGACTGTTTGTTATCCCAGCATTTATCCAGAAGTGCTACACCTTCATTACCAACTTTAATCGCCTGTGCTTTATTTGTCTTAAGTGAGTCTATCGCAGTATTTCTGAAAGTTTCTGAGACTACCTTATAAGTGATTTCATTCGTAACTGTATTCTCGCATGGTGAAATATCAAGCATACCGTCTTTTTTTGCACCTTTTGCTTTTTGTCCGTCAGCACACTTCTTAAACTGCGCGCTCTTTTCAACAGATAATTTTTTTACTTCAGCAGCAGGGAATAGACCCGTGATCGCCGGAGTGTTATTCACTTTATCTGAAACGATTAATGAACCTGTATTTGAAACCAGGTCATCTATACAGCCCATGAATTGACTTGAAAGCGGAGTTTTAACGGCAGGATTATTTCCCACACTATTCGTACAAGTATTAAATGCCGGCCACACTGACTTTTTAATTGTTGCTGCCGCCGTTTTTGAAGAAGCTTTACTATCAATTGTTTTTGATAGTGAAAGATCCGTTACTTTAAGAACTCCGGTCTTCATTGAAGAAAGCGCACAGCTTTTTACATCACCTGCAGTAGCTTTTGTTTTTGCGATACAGGCCTTATAAAGACCAGCTTGTTCATTATCAAAAGCAAGACGTTGATTTTCAGGAAGAGAGTTGTTTAAATTTGAACGTGAAAGTTCATACACGATACCAATACCAGTTGAAGGAACAAGACTTGATGTCAGTGCATCGATACAGTGATTGGCGTCAAACTGCGAGTTCATCGACGTTTGAATACAGCTGTTAAACGGTGTAGTCAGTTTTTCAATCCACAAATTGCGACGTGCAGGATCCGAAACACCTTCTTTTTCTAAAATTTTATCGGCCATTTTACCGATCAGGTTGTTTCCTAAGTAGCCGTAAAACGCAATCAGGTTGTCATCTGTCACTTGTCCAAGGTAGTTTTTGATACCCGTTTGTACAATGTTTTTTACAAACGCATCAAGTTCACCAGCACCAGGAAAATAACCTTCGAGATCCTTCTTGTAGGGAGCAATTTTTCCGGTAACTTTTTTCTCGATATCAATATTAAAAGTACTCGCAGCACCGGCCATGATTTTTGATCCCACGGTTTGTGAGAATGAAGAAGGACGAGCATAGGACACAGGCATGATTAATGAAATTGAATCAAGCTCGGCGGCATGAATGCTAAAGGTAAGCCCAGTCATCGCTAATGTGAGTAAAAATTTCATGTTCGATTCCTAATCATACGACTCCATGGTTTAACGGCTTTTATCGGCACGGACTTTAAAGATTTGGTGCCAAAAAGAGACTATTTTTCTCGACTGCTGTGTAAAAAACTAACAGTTGATTAAAATGGTCGATTAAATAAATTTAATGTGCTACTAAACGGCTTAATACGTCGAAATATTCGACACAACTACATAAGGGGTTTTTAAATGAAAGCGCTTTTAAAATTATCTGTCCTGTCTATGTTATTTGCTCTTGCTAGCTGCGGCGGCGGCGGCGGTGGATCTGTTGGTGGATCAGTAGGAGGAGGTTCTTCTTACGGTACTTACAACTCACCAAATATCCTAGCGAGTGAATTTGTTAACTCTCTAAACTCAGTTGATGGAACTTACTCAACTAAAGTTATGCTTTACTCAAACGAAACTTTAAGATCATCAGTTGCTGGTCAAGAAGATTGGTTCGTAATTTACGACGCTAAATTCAGCGAGTACAAAGCAGTCTCTCTTCAGTACATCCGTTCAATCGTTTATTATGACTACTATTCAAACAACAGAGCTGTTGCATCTGAATTCAGAAACATCGAACACGGAGATATCATTTCTGGAAACTTAAACGGTGATTACTACGGTAACGACTACGAAGTAGTTGACCTACGTTCTTCTGGATACTACGAAGGAAGAAACTCTGGTTACTTATATGAAGACGAAGTTTCTGCAAAAGACGTTTCTCTTCTTGCAAAAGAATCAGAACAAAAAGCATTCTACACAAAAGCTGCAAAAGTTTCTTTCGTGTATAACGTAAGTATCGAAACATCTATGTCAATGATCACTCTTGGATCAAAAATCGAAAAAATGCTTTCACGTGCTAACGGTGAATTAACTGCTGACGATTCAGCTGCATTAACTTCAGACATCAAAGCTCTTACTGGTGTATCTATGGAAGAATTCCAAAAAGCTTCTACAGACTCAGCTGCTAAGAAAGACGTTCTTGCTAAAGTTGCTGCTAAAATCGGAACTTCAGCTTCGAACCTAGAGCAAAAATTTCTACCAGAAGTTTTTGGTATCACTCTTTAATTCTTAAATTCATCTATAGAATTATAAATAGGGCTCGCTTCGGCGGGCCTTTTTTTATTCAAAAAATCAAATACCAGAATAAATCGGTGCCATAAGGAAACTAAAAAACCATTATTGGTGTCAGATGGATTCTGAAAATATTTCGAAAAATACTAATTACTTACAAGTTGAGTGAAACACTCGACTATTTTTTCAATCTCAATTACAAATAGTTTAATGTCACTATGAATGACAGTCACGTTGAGGGGGGCTTCACAATGAAAATGTTATTAAAATTATCTGCACTAGCACTATTAGCAACACTAGCAAGCTGTTCAGGCGGCGGCGGTGGAGGCGGGACTGTTTATTATCCACCATCAACTGGCGGGTCTACAGGTGGATCAACTGGTGGTTCAACTGGAGGATCAACTGGTGGTACTACAACTTCTACATATGGAGCTTATACATCTCCAAACGTTCTAGCTTCGGAATTCGTTTCATCACTAAACTCTGTAGATGGAACTTACTCATCAGCTGTAAAACTTTATTCAAATGAAACTCTAAGATCAACGGTCGCGGGACAGGATGACTGGTTCGTTATCTACGACGCTAAATTCAGCGAATATAAGGCCGTAAGCCTTCAATACGTACGTTCAATCGTTTATTACGATTATTATGCTAATAACCGCGCTGTAGCTTCTGAGTTCAGAAACATCGAACACGGAGATATCGTTAAAGGTGACCTTAGCGGTGACAAATACGGTAACGACTACGAAGTTGTAGATTTAAAATCTTCTGGATACTACGAAGGTAGACAATCTGGTTACCTGTATGAAGATGAAGTTGGTTCAAAAGACGTATCTCTTATGGCCAAAGAATCTGAACAAAAAGCATTCTACGCAAAAGCAGCAAAAGTATCTTTCGTTTACAGTGTTAGTTTAGAGACTTCAATGTCAATGGTAACACTTGGATCGAAAATCGAAAAAATGCTTTCTCGTACAAATGGAGAGATGACTCAGGAAGATCAATTAGCGCTTGTTAGCGATATGAAGACTCTTACTGGTGTATCTTTAGAAGAAATACAAAAAGCGACACAATCTGCTTCTGCTAAAGAAGACGTGATTGCAAAAATCGCAGCGAAGCTTGGAACATCAGCTTCAAACCTAGAACAAAAAGTGTTACCAGAAGTTTTTGGTATTACTCTTTAATCTCCCTGACCTGTAATCATCGTGAAAGGGCCTCCGCAAGGAGGCCTTTTTGTTTAGGCCGTAAAAATTACTATCTATCTATATTCAAATCCCGCGCGGGTGTAGAACCCGGAAGTACAAAAATTAGCGGGGATTTTATGATTAAATATATTGTTTCAATACTAGCTTGCGTGATTTTCACCAATGCTCAGGCAGCTTACGTCATTGCTTCTTACAACACACCTTCACTGGATAAAAGTAAGCCGACAAGACTTATGGTTTCAGGTGATGGCGATGGACTGGGACTTTTATTCCAGGAAGTAGCTAAAGCTCGCGCTCTAAGATACGCACAAAATTTTCCTAATGATCAAATCGTTTTAATTTCTTTCGACGATAAAGAACTTGGAACTCAGGACGAATTAGTTCGTTGGGGATTCAAGATCGAAGGAACTGATAAATCAACAATGGACGGAAAAGTTTTCGTTGATGAAGCACAGCAGTTCAAAAAAATTCAGTCAATCGATATCTTCAGCCACAGTTCAGCTCAGTATGGTGCTCACTTAGCTGGTAAAGCAAACCACATTAACGAAAGAACAAAAGGACTTGAAGTTTTAAAACCAAACTTCATGAAAGACTCTTATGTTTTTCTTCACGGTTGTAATTCAGGTTTTTACCTGGCGCCATTCTTATCTAATTTATGGGGTATCCCGGTTGCAGGATCACTGACTTCGACAAATTTTCAGAAGCTTCACTCTGATGGAAACTTCTATCTTATCGAAGAAGGGTATGCACCAAACTCTGACTGGGCAACAACAAATGCTCTTTCATTTGATAAAGAATTAGACTGCAAGACTGGTGTTTGCGAAAGATTAAAACCAGACAATACGGCTTATTTCGGATGGTGGGGACAATACGCTGAGGGCGGACTTCCATTCTACAAATTCTTCTGCGCAAAAAACAGCACTGAAGATTGTACAAGAGTAATGACAAAAGCAATGTTATCGCACTCATTGATTGTAAACTTAAAAAAGACTTCAACTCTTGCTGAGTACAAAAAAGGTGTAATGGACTTCCTTTGCCCGGTTCCAGCTAAAAACGCTAAAACAGATGTTAGAGCTGAGTGTGAAGCGAAACTTGAAGAAGCACTAGTTACTGGAGACCAGACTTATAATCCATTCACACGTCCAGCTATCGATTGTGACTTCAAAGGTTGTAAAGCTGAAATCACTTGTGACAAAGTTCTTTTCACAAGCATTCAGAAGCCGGGAACATGTACTCTTAAAAACAATGCTACTAGTGCACCTACAACTCTTGTTCGTGAGTATAAAGCTTACCTTCAAGGTTACAAAACTCTAATCAATAACTAGATTTTAACTGCAATGAAAACGATATCCCTCTCCAGTAAAATGGAGAGGGATTTTCTTCTGAAAATCACCATGAAATACGGGTAATTTTTTCTAACGGACTAATCCCATCAATAAATATGTTATGTATTCCATTAGCACAGGTGTCTAGTTTTTAGACAGCATCCTGGTTTTTCATATCTCTCAATCTCTTGATATTGATCTGGTTATTAATACCCATGAGTTGGACTCTTTTTTGCTTTAAGAGGCTTATTATGAAAAATAAAATTTATAAAGTCGTGTGCTTTTCGTTTTTATTGGCGTGCTCTGTCTTCACAAATGTTGAAGCAGGAGAGTCCTCAGTTCCTTTGCAAAAAGGTCTAAGGATCGCAAGTGATGATTTGATTTATCAGGATCAAATTCTAACTTCAAGAGATGCCGATGTTCTCGGGAACGCCCAGAAAATAGATTTATCAAAACTTAATCCGAAATCAAATGATATCTGGGATAACACTGTTACAAGTGTTGATGACCAGGGATCAATTGCTATCAATGACAATGATGTCTTAAGTTATGAAGGGGCCATCCTTTCGAACACAGGTCTTTTCAGATTCAACGCCATTCCGGTTAACGGAAATAAAATCTATACAATCCATATGGATAAATCTCTTCACACAATGCTGATGAGAAAAAATCTTCTTCGTACACTAGGATATAAAATCCCTGCGATGAAGTACCTTAAAAAAGTCACAATCCAGTTCAGTTCAAAAATTGCAATGGAAGCTTTCGTTAAACGCGAAGTTCCTGAAGCAACTTTAGGAGCTGCTGACAGATGGACAAATACTGATTTAACTAAAGCGACGAATTTAACTTTAACTCTTAAAGACGTTGCGATTACAGAGCCGAATGAATTCGACTTCTATAACGTTTCAATGGGTGTACCGACTCAGACAATTAACAGCAGATCACTAAGAGCTCTTCTTCTTCCATATTCACTGGTTGACCTTTATGAAAGTGTTAACAAGTTCAGTTACGTTGATGGAAAGCAGGACAACAAATCAGTAATCCTTCCGCATTTTACAGGAAATGATTTTGCTACAACTGTAGACGATGCCATTTGGATGCTGAATAAGATGAACAATCTTACGCGTGCTGATTACCAGAAAATTGTTGCCGGTGCCTATTTCCCGAAAGAAATTGAATCAGTACTGGTTGAAAAACTTATTTCGAGAAGAAACTCACTAAATCGTTTATTTAACTTAAAAACTTCAGAGATCGCTTTCAATAATATGATCAACGTCGGATCTTCTGTTAAAGAAGGTAAAGTTATCCAGAAAGATTTCCCTGACTATGCTTCACGTTTTGCTTACGGTGATGCCGAGTCTCCACTGGAGCAATTAAGATTTTTCCTTTACGGAAAAATTCAGGCGACAGTAATTGATAACCTTATTAATAAACTTAACGGTGAAATGTCGGTATTCGACTTAACTCAAAAGAGAACTGATTATTTCGAAAAACAATTCAAGACAGGTCTTGACCATTTCGTACAGACTGGTGAACTGCTTCCGATTTCTGTGGGAGCATGGTACGCGCCTGTTTTAGACATTCAGTTATTACTTTCAAGAGATATCATTCTCGGTAACTACCTAGGTACAGACAATCTTGTTCAGCTCGCTGATACATTCGGTGCAAGTGCTGACATCGGAGTTTTCGCAGGGATCGAAGGGATTGGAGCCGGATTAAGCGGAGGCGTAAAAGTTTCTACTTCACTTGTCAGATCATTCACGCACTTAAAGCCGGTTAAGAACTTAAAAGAAAGTTTAAAAGAGCCATACAAAAATATGTTCGTTGGCCTTTTAAAGAGATCGTTGAAAGATAAATTCTTCTCACTTTCTGAATTAAAAGAAATAGATGAAAAAGATGCAAACGGTGATACGAAAAAAGAAGAGCGTAAGAAAAAGATTGAAGAATTATTTTCTGAAATCGACAAGAACCTTGATGTTGGTGAATCACTAATCATCACTGACCGCCTTGTTCCTTCTGCAAGTGTGCGTCTAAGTTTCAGCCAGGGACTTATCGGTGCCGGTGTTGGAGTGTCAGGTGGAGTAACGGTTTTAAAACGTATTCACTTATACAAAAAAAGCGCGAAAATGCTTCAGATTTACGATGACTCTGGTTTCGTAAGAAACATCGACTTAAGTTTAACTGTAAGCAATTACCTTACTCTTGTTAAATTGAGTGCTGGTTACGACAAAGGTCACTACAACGTAAATTCGTACATGGTTAACCTTTCAACTGATACAGCTGAAAACCCGAACCTGTTTTCAAATGCACTTGGAATTTATAACGTTCTGAAGAACAAAGACTTTGAACTTCTGGATAAAAACAATCCACCGGTAAAACTTGATGTTCAATTCAAGGACAAATCGAAAACGTTATCATTACTTTTCTGGAGAATGAAATCTCTGACTGGTAAAACATACTACGACATTCAGGCAAAAGACGGAGTTGTCGGGTCTTACTACTCACTTGAAAAAGATTTTTTAACGGGATTAAACCCTGAATCGTTCTCAAAACAATTGATGAACTACTATTTACAGAAACAGGATGTTAAAGACGTTTCAATAAACGAAGAAACGAACAAAAACCCTGGAGAAAGTTTCTTCGGTAGATCAAATACACAAAAACTTCGTTACGAAGCGACAGTCGGCCCGGATAAAAAATTCGGCCAGAAGTTCCTTGCCCTTTCGGACATCAAACAAGGGTGGGCAATGAGTGAATCGAAAATTAAAAACTTTATGAAGAAGACCAATGAAAAATTCCAGTACAATCTGTTTGAACCGGATGCAGTTGATTTTAAGAAAGTACGTTTATTCAATATCGGCTACCACATGAATATGTACAACAAAGGACTTGAACGTCTTCATACTATCAAGTCGTCGGAGCTGGATGCTATCCAGACAAGATACCAGAGTACGACACGAATTTGCCCGGACGATAACCAGCAAAAGCATTCGGCGTATTGTGGAGACCTTTGGTATGTGAAGAGTGTTATTAAAAAATGTGAGAAAACTATTAACGATGAAGAAAAAGCAGACTGTAGTGTAAAACTATTCCAGCAGCTGATGGATGATCTGGACTTCAAAGATTTCAGAACTCTTTTAGGTGAAGACAATTTTTATGTATACGGATCAATCGATGGATTCAGAGAAAAATCTGAAATATTAAACGATACTCTTTTCTCGAACACGATCGGAAAAATAGGTGCAAAACAATGGGATGGACCTTTAGATGTCGTTCGCGAACTTCTAGGTCTTACTGGCGGAGAACTCAGCGGTGGCTGGATTCGCACGGGACTCTAAGGTGAAATATATGAAAAAAATAATTATAACAACACTTGCTCTTCAATCATTAACTGCTTTCGCCGGAAGCACAGATCCCTTGTATACAAAACAATGGGCACTGGAAAATACAGGTCAGACTATTTTAAAAGATATTTCTGATCTAGAGCGTGTACAGGTGAAGGGAATTCCCGGAACTGACATTCATTACGTTGATACAAAAGATATTGTTACAACTAAAA
The DNA here is from genome assembly GCA_014378525.1 of Bacteriovorax sp. Lineage (GTDB taxonomy): Bacteria > Bdellovibrionota > Bacteriovoracia > Bacteriovoracales > Bacteriovoracaceae > Bacteriovorax. The sequence continues at coordinate 35,459 of JACMNL010000020.1, read as the reverse complement.
AAGATCTGATCGTTGCCGTTTTAGATAGTGGTGTAGACATCACTCATCCCGATCTTCAGGGACGTATCTGGTACAATGAAGCCCGCTGTAAAAATGCTCCAAACGCGGCCATTCTTCCATGCAACGGATTCAACTATCTCGATAACAACAATCAGGTTGTAGACGATATAGGACACGGTACTCACGTTGCCGGAGTTATCGCTGCCAATAGAAATGCAATCGGTATCGCCGGTGCAGGTGACCCTCGTATTAAAATCATGCCTCTGAAAGTTTTAAACTCTCAGGTAAACGGTTTTGTTTATAACGGAAAAGTTATTACTGATGTCATTGCTGATGCGATGACATTTGCAATTCAAAACGGTGCCGAAGTCGTGAACCTTTCCCTTGGATGGCCGAAACTCATCGACCTTGCAAAAGTAAAAGCTGCATTCGATCTTGCAGAAAAAAATAACGTTATCGTTATCGCAGCTGCCGGAAACAATGATAAAGATCTTCCGACTTTCCCATGTGCTTATGAAAACGTTATCTGTGTTGGTGCTATCGACAACCGCGGTGACCTGACAGATTTCACGAATCACGGATCCAAGGTAGATGTCGTGGCACCTGGTGAATCAATCGTCAGTACATTTCCTGTTGCAATGGAATCACGCGTACTCAGAATTAAAAACTATGAATCAAAACGCGGATCTAGCCAGGCCGCTCCTTATGTTACTGCAGCGATTGCCAACCTGAAACTTCTTCACCCGGGTCTTACGAATGATCAGGTAAGAAGCCTTTTATTCAGAAGCAGTAGAAAATTATCGAACAAGGATGCAGACAACCGTTTCGTAAAATTCGGAAGTCTCGACATGAAGGCACTTCTTGACCTTGCCAACAAGGAAGAAGAAACAGCTTTCATCAATCCACAGATCAAAACTCTTACGGAAGTTAAGTTCAGTGCAAACGACAGAAAGTTTTCTTTCAATCTGAATTTAAAAAATCTTTCGAACTTAAATTACAAAGGTCTTGTTTGTCTTCGTTCGCAGTCGACTGCAATTCAGATGGACCAGAACTGTGTTTCTGTTGAATCAATTGAAGCTCACAAAAATCTGCTTCTACCCGTAACAGGAACGATTGTTGATATGGCAAGCGATTCACATATCATGATTGAAATCCAGATCGACCAGAACGTTTATCAGACAAGTCTGGTGTTCAGCCGCGATTTAAATAATGATTCAGAAATTATTTCTCAATCAATCGGTCAGGCCAGTTTTGAAGATATGGCCGTAATCAGCGGTGACAGAAAACTTTCAAGAATGTCACGCGTGTTTGATAAATACAAGCACGTTGATTTTCCTGAATATTTTTACGCTGAAAAATTAAAGCAAACAGAAACGCAGACAAATATTTCTCTCCTTACGAATGAAAATGGAAAGTATCTTGTGAAGAGTATTGTTCTTTCAAAAGTTAATAAGGTTCTTTCAATCCACCGCCAGGACATCAACATGGATGGAAAACTGGATTACTTTATTTACTCGATTTCAAGTTCAAAAGACCAGCTGGTATTCACAGTTCTCGATGATAAATTAAACCCGCTGTTTAAAGATCTATCGACTTGGACAATGCCACTTTCAACTTTCGAAGGTCTTCCTATCGATGCCGGAGTTGAGAAATTCGAATGGTTAAAAGTTACAAATGATAAACTTGGAACGATTCTGGTACCGTCAATTTACAGATCGTACACAATGCCGGAAGCAGATAACTCAAAAGTTATTTCTGAACGTGTGATCAATACAATGTCACACCAGTATTATTTAAATCCTGTTGTTAAAGACAACAAAGTTTCAATTGAACTTCGAGTCGTTGATTCTGTAAAAATGATGACGGCCTTACAAAAAGATTTAGGAATTGCAGGTAACTTTGATACTAAAACGGCCTATCTGTTAAAACCATTTCCTCAAACTGAAAATGAATCGAGAAGTGGTTCAATCAGATCGTTAATTGGTGTTGTTGAAGATGGAGTGGCAAAACTTTCTGAAGCTAAAATTTCTCTTTCAGGAAATCATTATTCAGATTTAAAAACACTGAGCACTGAAAAATCAGTGGACCAGTCTTTAATTTATCCTGTGGTTGATTCTAAAACCGGAGCTGTAACGAATGAAGCAATCTTCACAACGTTATTAAATAGAGCAACAGCAGAATTTTTAGTTAAAAATGATTCTGAAATCGGATCAATCCTGACGTTAAAACAAAACTGGGAAAATCCGGTCATTGGATTAATTGCCACTTTTGATGAAGCTGCCCAGAAATCTTATTTAGTAGAAAGTCGTTCCAGCCTTACGCTGCTTCGTGACAATGAAGAAAAATTATCGCTTCCGATTTATAGAGACTCCAGTTTTCCAGGGCAGAGTTTCTCGGAAACGCTCACGCCCGTTCTCTCTCAAGGGAGACCTGGAGTTTATATTAACTCGACATTGATTTACGGTGAACGCCTTTACAGCATGATAGATACACAAAACAACGGATTCATCAGACCGCTTAGACTTTCGATCGGTATCCCTGCTGGGTGTGTTCCGTTATTGCCAGAGCCAATGAAGGATAAGTCGCAGTACAACTACGCCTTCTTGTGCACGACTCCATCTAAGGATGTCTCTCTGAAATTCCTTCCTATGTTGCACCAATAGTGTTAAATTTCCCCCTGTTTTAAAAAACATACTCGTTTGGGCCCATGGTGGGTCCAAACCTAATTTTTATTAGTCCAGGGGGATTTATGATTTATGAGTTGTCAGTAGTGACAAAGCCGGAGCTTGGCGCAGAAGCTCACGCACAGATCGCAGAGATCGTTAAAGACACACTTAAAGGATTCGAAGGCGAACTTCTTATCTCTGATGATTGGGGAAGACTTGCTCTTGCTCAACCATACAAAAGTGGTGCTAAACACGGTCACTTCCATTACTTCATGTACCAGTCAAACACAAAAGCTAACACTGAGTTAGTTCGTCGTTTTGGTATTAACGAAGGTGTTCTTCGTCAGGCAATTTTCGTTCTAGGTGACGATGCTGGCAAAGACGAACTAGTTAAAAACTTCAAGTCTCCATTATCTAAAACTTACCGTGGTTCAGTTCTTGATAACAAGAACGAAGACGACGATGAAGGTGGATTCGAAGATATGGAAGACGACAGAAGAAAATTCGCTAAAAGAAAATCTTGCTGGTTCACAGCTAAGAAAATCAAAGCAGACTGGAAAGATCCTCAAACTTGGAACTGGTTAGTTTCTGAGTTCGGAAAAATTTCTCCGGCACGCGTTTCTGGTATTTCTAAAAAACACCAAAGATTCGCAAACTCTGCAATTAAGCACGCTAGAAACCTTGGTGTTTCAAGTTACCTGTCTAACCGTACGGCAGACAGAGCTTAGTAGGTAATTAGTCATGACTAAAGTTGAATCACATTCACAACTCTTCGATCACAATGCTTCAGTTGGAAAACTGTTGTTCCTTGCGGTCTTAACAGTTGCTCTGTGTTCATTTGGTCCAATGAGCATTGTTGCTCCTGTGCCTCTTGCAATTGCTTTCCTGTTATACGGACGTACTGTTACGTTCTCATTAGCAGCGATTTCATTTGCAGTTTTGTGGGCAGCTTCAATCGCGGTTAAGGGCTTTCCGCTTTTTATTGCGGGAATGTACTTAATGGCCTTTCTCTATGCGCTTTTAGTTGCTGAAATTGTTTTCCGCAATATTAACCCGGTGAAAGGTTTAACCTACGCTGGATTAATTTTAGTGGTGATCAGTGGATCTTTTTTAATCGCGTTTAACAGATTGAGCCCGACTTCACTTAAAGGTGAAATCAGCCAGTCAGTTAGTACTGTTATGTCGGAACTGAAAAAACAAAAGGTAGATTCTTCAGAAGTATCTGGAGAGGAACAGAGGGCCTTTGATGAATTCGTAAGTAAGCCAGAAGCTTTGACGAATGATATCTACAGCTCACTTCCTTTTATTATTTTCGCTGTTTCCTTTTTTGGATTGTGGGTAAGTTTGTATGTAACTTTACGCAACTCAATTATCTGGAGATACAAAGTTCTTTATAGCTACTCGCTGAAAGACCTGACTCATTTTAAAGTTCCTGATTTCTTCGTGTACCCGTTGATCCTTTCACTCGTTTTATGGGTGGGAGCAGACTACGGATTACCTGTTGGATCGGAAGTGATTGGCCGCAATCTTTTATACTGCCTCGGAGTGTTTTATCTCTTCCAGGGGTTTGGAGTTTACAACGACTTCTTAAAGTTTTTAAAGATCAGAGGATTCATTAAAACTTTGTTCATCGCTTTTACTTTTATTTTAGCAAGCAAGTTCCTGGCAATCCTGGGAATATTTGATTTATGGTTTGATTTTAGAAAATTTTTTATAAAAACGAAAAAAGATGAAGGAGATACTATATGAAAGTTATTTTGACTGAAAAAGTTCCTGCTTTAGGGAACATCGGAGAAATCGTTAACGTATCTGCAGGCCACGCTAGAAACTTTCTAGTTCCAAATGGTCTTGCAATGGTTGCTGACGATTCAAACAAAAAATTATTAGCTGCTCAACAAAAAAGCTTAGGCAAAAAAGTTCAAGCTCAAAGAGATGCTGCTACAGAAATCAAAAAGAAAGTTGAAGGTATGACTCTTGAGCTAATCAAGAAAGTTGGAGCTTCAGGAAGACTTTTTGGTACAGTTACAAACGCTGAGCTTTCTAAAGAACTAGAAAACCGCGGTGTATCTGTTGAAAGAAGATTAATTCACTTAGAGTCACCTATTAAAGGTCTTGGAATATTCAACGCTAAAGCGAAAATTTTCCAGGATGTAGAAGCTACTTTCAAAGTTAAAGTTTCTATCGATCCTAAGCAAGCTGAAGAACTAAAACTTGCTCAAGAAGAAGCTCTAAAAGCTTCTGAAGCACGTAAAAAAGCAGCTGCTGAAGCAAAAGCTTCAGGTGAAACTGCTACTCCAGTTGCAGAAATGACTGAAGAGCAAAGATTAAAAGCTGAAGTTGATAAACTTCTAAGATCTTTCTAATAAGAAAAAATGCTACAATCGAAGGACTCCGCTCGCGGAGTCCTTTTTGTTTCTGAGGTATAATCATGGCGAACCCCAATTCTAATACTCATGAACTTCCACACGATCTTCTTGCCGAAAAAGCATTAGTCGGATGTCTAATTATTGATGGATCAGCTTTTGATGAAATCTCCAACCTGCAAATTGAAGAGGCGCATTTTTATGACCCTCGTTACGGAAAAATCTTTGATGTAATCAGAGACCTTTCTCTCGCTAACCGGGCCATCGACTACGTTACAGTTTGTAACAAACTAAAAGACCAGGGCAGACTTGAAGACATCGGTGGAGAATCGTTTGTCTCTTCTTTAACAGAAGACCAGGCCTCTTCAGCTAACGTTTACGAGTACGCGAAAATCACAAAAGATAAATACTCCATCAGAGAGATCATCAAGACTGCGATGAGAGTTGTTCAAATGGGACAAACTTTTACCGGAGACGCTGAAGATTTTATCCAGGATGTAGAGTCGAAATTTTTTAAATTAACTAACGATGCAAAAACCGGCGGGATGGTAAAACTAAACGCTACGTTGAAAGCAAACTTAAAAGAACTGGAAGACACGACAAGAGTCATGGGAGAAATCTCGGGTCTCTCGACTGGATATCCAAAGCTGGATGAACTTCTTCTCGGTATGCAACCGGGACAGTTGATCGTATTAGCTGCACGTCCTGCAATGGGAAAAACTTCTCTTGCACTGAACGTGGCCGTCAGTTCATGTATTCAATCAGGACTTCCTGTGGCGATCTTTTCTCTCGAGATGTTAGCGACGGAACTTTCGATGAGACTTCTAACAGGACGAGCAAAAGTAGATTCAAAACGGGTACGTAAAAAAGCATTTCTCGATACAGATTTAAGATCGATTGCTAAAGCTACCCAAGAGCTTTCTGCACTTCCGATTTTCATCAACGATTCAGGGAACACGACGATTTTAGATATTCAATCTCAGTGTAGAAAAATTAAAGCTGATCAGGGGCTTGGTTTAATCGTCATCGATTACTTGCAGCTTATGGGATCAGTGAATAAGAATATTCAAAGAGAGCAACAGATTGCGGAAATTTCCCGTGGTTTAAAAACTATGGCAAAGGAACTTGGTTGTCCGGTCATTGCACTTTCTCAGCTTAACCGTGGTGTTGAATCACGACCCAACAAACGCCCGTCAACTGCCGACCTTCGTGAATCTGGAGCCATTGAGCAGGATGCGGATATCGTAATGTTCGTTTACCGTGATGAAGTTTATTACCCCGATACAAAAGAGCCGGGTGTTGCCGAAATTATCATTGGTAAAAACCGTGCCGGTGAAATAGGGACTGCTAAACTTGCGTGGGTAGGAGCTTATACCAGCTTCGAAAACCTTGCTTTCCGTGACGGACAATAATCTATTCACCATTATTCCTTATCAGGATCGACTTCTAAAATTTACTGAAGCTAAAAGTGCACGTGCATATTTTAAAAATCATTACATTGATTTGATCACCGGCGAATCTCATGAATTTGAGATTGAAGGGTGGATTGAAACTCTGAAGTTTAAAGTCATTGATCAGAAAAATGATTTAAGAGTGATGCATCTTTTTTATGAACTGGGATTTTTCTTTGAAAATTTATCTGAAGAAATTCTTTCAACTGATATGCTGGCCATTGATATCGAGTACACAAAGTTTCATCATTATGACCAGCTCGCAGGAACTCACAAGATTAATTTATCTCTTATCGATGCACCTCATTTTCAAGAGTATAAAGAAAAATTTGATTCAGGATATAGAGAACTCACTGAAGGTAATTGTTATCAGTTTAATCTGACTGGTGAGTATCGTTATTCCTTTGATGAAGATTTTTCTCCGGAAGATTTTATTTCTGCGCTATGGAAAAATCAAGTTTTGCGTGGAGCCTATGGATCTGCCACTTATTGCGGACATCTGGATAAAATGTTTTTGAGTAATTCGCCGGAGTGTTTGTTTCAGTATTCAAAGGGGACTCTTCTTACGAGACCAATAAAAGGAACGCTAAAGAGAGTGAGCTCATCTTCCAGGGAAATTGCAAAACTCTGGCATGATCTTCGTCATGATAAAAAAAGTGAAGGCGAGCTTTACATGATCACTGATCTTTTAAGAAATGACCTGTGCAGGATTGATCTTCCGCGAGCAATTGTGACGAAAAAAAAAGCGCCTCTTTTAGTTCCAGGGCTGATTCATCAGTATTCAGAGATTCAGGTTGAACTCAGTGATGAAGTAACATTAAAAAATATATTAGAAAAAATTTTTCCCGGCGGAAGTATTACCGGAGCTCCTAAAAAAAGAGTGATGCAAATTTTAAAAAAACTCGAATCGCGCGCGCGTGGATTCTATTGTGGATCTACAATTGTTTTTTCTGAACATGCCATTGAAGCATCTATTAATATCCGTTCTAGTGTAATTGATTTCGAAAACTCTACTTTGAGTTATCAAGCTGGAGGCGGAATTACACTTCTGTCAGAGGTGAAATCTGAGTTCGAAGAGATGACTTACAAACATGACTCTTATATAGATATCCTAACTCTATAAAATTACTCGATTCTAATAAAAACTTACATTACTCGTAATAAGAGCAAGAAACTTTGACATAGTTTTCTTACAATCGATATGATTTTTTTGCGTCATAATAATTGACTTTTTGGCCAGGAAAAATCCCTTAGGACTTTGTTGAAGGATCGACAAACACCTAAAAAGGACAGGCCGGATTACAGTAAGACAAAGGAGTGTTGAATGGGAGCTTTAGGATTAAAGGATTCGGTACAGCAGAACTCAGAAACAGAAGTTTCGTTAGGGTCTCTTGCAGAAATGACTGGATTTCCTGTTGATTACATCAAAAGAGAACTCGTTCTTTCAGATGACAACGAACTAAGCGTAGAAGAATTGAGAAAGAAAGTACTAGCTTACCTTGCTACTTTCTAGATCCGGAGCTCTCGCCTCTAAAAATAATTATTAAACCTTTTGTCAGTAGGACTTTTGGTTTTAGTTACTAAAAAGCCTGGCCTATGCTAGGCTTTCTAGTTTATGGAACCAAAAACTACCGACTATTGCTTGCTCGAACCAGTCTCTTCTGTTGAAGAGTTTTTAAAACTACAGTTCAAGGCCTCTGGTAGTAAAATCAAAAAGCATTTTGCAAAATCTTTTTTAAACAGATCGTTTAAAGAAAAAGCTGTTTTATCTCTGCCTTTAAATTTTATTAATGATGGTGAGATCAACCCCGAATATACCGGTGCTCCACTTGAAACGATTTATGAAGATGAATCTTTGTATGTCTTTAATAAAAATCCGAATCAGTTTATCCATCCATTGACGTACGATGAGTGCGATAATTGTTTGTCGTACATCAGACAGACCAGGCCAGCTCTTTTAAAAATAAATTCACAAAACTATGACCGTGGACTTTTATACAGGCTCGATTACGAAACGTCGGGTGTGATGATTTATGTGAAAAGTGATGAATTATATAAAAAGCTCAGAGAATTTTTTTCAACATCAGCGAAAGAAAAAAAATACTGGTGCTGGGTTGAAGGGGAAATGAAGCTCGAAGGCGTCTTCACGCATTTTTTTGATTCGAGAGATGAGAAAGGAAAAAAAGTAGTCGTTCGTGACAACGGAGTGGGGACTGCCGGAGAACTGTCTGTAAAGGCGCTGGAGTATGACTCTCAAAAAGATATGACTTTGGTTGAAGTCACTTTAAAGACTGGTTTAAGACACCAGATCAGAGCTCAGATGGCCCACATGGGACATGCTTTAATCGGTGATACTTTTTATGGTGGTCGTAAGGCCCTAAGACTTTACCTGCATGCCCTAAGTTATACGATTCTTATTGAGGGGAAAGAACAAAACTTTCAATCATATCCTCAGGATTTCAAAGGCCTGTAGTAAAGACCGACTTTTTTGATCAAGAAAAATTTAAGTACGTCCGCCAAATAACCGACAAGAATAGTAAGATTTTAAACCTTTCCCGTAGGAAGATCGATGTCGGACCAGCAGATTATTTTAGAGAACAGTTTCTGGAAATTTCTAGTATCCCTTGAAGAGTTAAAAGAGCGTAAAGAACTTTTTTTATTCTGCTCGTCACTTGGGGTCGATGAAGAAACTCTGGAAGGTTATTGTGAATTTTTAACCCGCTTTAAAGTGGCGGTGATGAGAGATGAGCAATATGTTTATCCTTTAAAAGAGAAATGTAAAATTAAAATGGAATTCACACTTTCTGAATGGCTCGCGCTTCAGGCAAGTTTTCCGAAAGAATCTCCTGCTTATTATTATCAGCAGATCGTTCACGATAAAATGCAGATGGCCCAGAAAGCCAATGCGATGTTTACTCTTTATAAAAAAGCAGATGAACATGTCGTCAGTGGTAATGCTTTTGAAAATTTAAAAAGAAAAATTGATTACGATATTGTGTGCAGAAAATCAATGAAGATTGAATTCTTCTCGCATAAAGAATGCAGCATCTTTCCTCACCGCATGGTTTTCCTCGACGGAATTTTGTGTGTAGTAGGAGAAAATATCAATGACAAAACCCTGGTTTATTTCGGAGTTGAAGATATTAAAGATGTAACCAACCTCGATAATATGTATGAACCAAATTTAAGTCAGCTGGAAGTGAATGAATTTATCGGACACCTTCGACTGATTAACGGCAAAGAAGAAAGACTTGTGCTTAAAATTTATAGCCAGGACCAGGCCGATCTTTTACCGGAACATCATTTTTTAGGAAATCCTTTTGTGACAACCAGTACAGAGGGGGATATGATTTGGGCAGCAACCTTGGAAATGTGCGATGACATTTTTAGCTGGTTGTATAAAATGAGAGACCGAGTGGAAGTACTTGATCCAGGTCACGTAAGAAAAGAGTTCGCTCATTTCTGTGAATTGAAAAAAGAAAACGCAGGTTCAAAAAAAGCATCATAAAGTATGGGACTAGCTCCTAAATTCGGATTAGTTTTAAGCGGCGGTGGAGCACGTGGTTCTTATCAGGCCGGTGTACTTGAAGCAATTGCAGAAATCATAGGCAATGAAAAAGGCGATCATCCCTTTTCTGTTATCACCGGTATTTCCGCAGGGGCCATCAATGCCAGCAGTCTCGCTGGTGGAACTAAAGATTTTTCAGCACACACCAAACATTTAACGAAACTCTGGAATGAACTATCTCACGAAGAAGTCATGCGTACTGATATTTCTTCGCTTTCTAAAATCGGATTTGGTTGGATCAAGGATTTAAGTTTTGGCGGATTGAGCGGTAAATCGGAATCAACTTTTCTGGTGGACTCATCTCCACTCAGAAAACTTATAGATGATAATGTTTCGTTTGATAAAGTTCATGAAAATATTCAAAGCAAAAAAATTTCAGGTCTGGGAATTACGACCACCAGCTATGGAACGGGTACCAGCATTACATTTTTTGATTCACTTGAAGCTGCAGAGTGGAGCCGAAGTTCTCGTATTGGATTAAAAGAAAAAATTACGACTGAACATATTCTCGCATCGTCATCCATTCCATTCCTTTTTAAGCCGATCAAGCTTGATAATAATTATTTCGGCGACGGTGGAATCAGATCGAATACGCCGTTTAGTCCGGCCATACATTTAGGTGCCGACCGCATTCTTGCTATAGGTGTACGGTATATGCGTTCGACCGCAGAAGTTCGCGACATGAACCTTCACAGTAAAATGGATAATATTGTATTAAGTGATATTGCAGAAACAATGTTTCATTCTGTCTTTCTTGATGCAATTGAATTTGATTATGAAAGATTGATGAGAATCAATCAGACGATTGATCTGATCAGTGAGGAAGTGAAAGCGAAGCAGGTATTTTCATTGAAAAAAATTCCGGCACTTGTGATTCAGCCTTCTGTCGATCTTGGAGCTCTGGCCGCTGAAGAATTCGACCGTTTTCCACGTATGATGAAATATCTACTTTCGGGAATCGGCGCATCCAGAGACAGAGGAGCAGATCTGCTTAGTTACATAGCCTTCGATAAGGCCTACACCAGTAAGCTGGTTGAAATTGGTTATAAAGACGGTATGACAAAAAAAGAAGAGATCAGGAAGTTCTTCGATTTAAAATAGTTGTATAAAGTTTAGACAGTTAAAATTTTTTACATGATTCTGTATTTTTGAACCCCAATGAAATTCAAATTAATTTAAGATGGCAGGAATGAAAAACTTCCTGAAAACATCACTATTCGTAATCTTGATTCAATCTCTTTTGATTGGGCAGACTTTTGCTTTTTCAAGAGTGGATTCAGTGATTGAAGAAGACCGCGACCAGATGATTACTCAATTAACAACGAAGTATACTGAGGCCCTGAATCAGAATCGCGAGCTTGAGAGTCTTGAAAAGCATTTGAAGCTAACAAAAACCGGGCAAAGTATTTATTTAAAATTTGAAACGATAGCCGGTGCGATCATTGTTGTTGGAATCGTAATTGGAAGTTATAAAGCACGTTTTCCTGCGGGCTTTAGAGCGATGATTGGAGCTTATATTTCTGTTACAGGAATCAGTCGGGGTTTTATTAAGCTTAGTGAAAAAGAAGTCGTAGTTCTTCTTGCAAAAATTATTGTATTGAAAAAAGATATTACAAAAGTTCGAGGCAATCTTGCTGACCAGATCAGTGCTCAATGCGAACTGGTTCAAATGCATCCAATTTGCAGCGATATCTAAATTATTTTTTGCTTTTTTCGAACAGGTCGGTTTGAACTTCTACAGACTGGTCGTGAATGGTAGAAAAAATCTCTTTAATAAATTCCTGATTAAGTCCCAGTTTTTCACCAGTTTCCATTCTTTCTTTCATCAATTGATCAAAGCGGTTTCTTTGAAGTGCGGTAACATTCTGTTCGATTTTTGCTTTCGCAATTTTCTCGACAACATTTTTTCTCATTTTTAATGTATGAATAAGTTCATTATCAAGGCGGTCAATCTGATCACGAAGATCATTTAGTTGATTGGTAAAAACTTTATCGTGCGAGTCTTCTTTCTTAAGAGAAAGTGAGCTAATGATTTCTGCTAATTTTTCAGGTGTCACTTGTTGAGCAGCATCTGACCATGCTTTATCCGGATCCGGGTGAGTCTCGATGATGAGACCATTCATATCCAGGTCCATCGCTTTCTGGCAGACTTTCTGGATCAGCTCGCGCTTACCTGTGATGTGTGATGGATCACATATCAGCGGCAGATCCGGAAACTTCATTTTAAGTTCCATCGGAATTCGCCATAGAGGATCGTTTCTAAATTCTAGTTTTTCACCGACAGAAAAACCACGGTGGATAGCAATTAATTTTGTAATACCAGCAAGACTTAATCTTTCAATCGCTCCTATCCACAACTGTAAATCAGCATTGATCGGATTTTTAATCATGACAGGAATGTTTGTGCCTTTAAGTGCATCTGCAATTTCCTGCACTGAAAATGGATTTGCAGTTGTGCGGGCACCAATCCATAAAATATCAATTCCATTTTTTAAACAAAGCTCAACATGTTTTGCTGTAGCAACTTCCGCAGTTACTAATAAACCTGTTTCTTCTTTTACTTGTTTTAACCAAGGGAGAGCTATTTCTCCAAGGCCTTCAAAGTTATTCGGGCGTGTTCTAGGTTTCCATATTCCTGCGCGGAAGACTGAAACTTCCGGAATTTCTTTAAGTGCGTGAGCTGTTTTTAAAACCTGTTCCTGTGATTCAGCAGAACACGGGCCTGCGATAATCAGAGGTTTTCCTGGTTTATAATTTGGCAGAAATGAGTGTAATGGATCGATCTTCATGACTGTACCTTACATCTTTCATGGGCTAATGTTAAGGGGCAAAAGTAAGAGTTACACTCTTCTAAACCTAAGGAATTTATATGCAGATTACAGATAAAAAAATAGAAGAGTACTGTATTTCAAAAAGTAGCCTACCTTCTAAGGATTGTCTGAGCATTGAAGAGTATACCAGAGCGAATGTACATGGGGCAGGGATGCTGATCGGGAAGATGGAAGCTTCATTTATCGGGTTTCTTCTTCGTTCAATTAAAGCAAAGCGAGTTCTGGAGCTTGGAACATTCACAGGGTATTCAGCTTTAACAATGGCAGAACATCTTCCGGATAATGGCGAAATTATCACTGTCGATATCAACAAAGTAACTGTGGCCCTTGCTCAGGGGTTCTGGGATAAATCGGCAAACGGCCACAAGATTAAGAGTATGTTGGGTAGTGGACTCGATATTATTCCAACTCTGAGCGGGCCGTTTGATTTTGTTTTCATTGATGCTGATAAAAGAAACTATATTGATTATTTAAAACTGACGGTGCCGATGTTGTCTCCAAACGGCATGATCGTCATTGATAACGTTCTCTGGGGGGGACAAGTGCTTCCAGATAGTGAATCTACTGGAAGTGATCTTCGCGATAGAAATACAGAATTCATCCGTATGGTGAACGACTATATCGCTGAATCAACTGACCTGTACGGGACATTGATGCCGATCAGAGACGGGATGTTTCTGGTTCAAAAGATGTTATCTCTTAATTAGATTGAATTTATTTTGATTATAAAATTGAATGTGTCGCGGCTAAAGCAAAAAAGGCCCTCAATTGAGGGCCTTTTTTACATAAGTGAATCGTTAAAATAAAGTGCATCTACCTTGAATTGAGCAAGCTCATATCCTGGTTCGCCACATAAACGGCTTGGGCATCTTCCTGGTGGAGTACTGATCGAGTAATCATTTCCTATAATCAGTGAAGCGGTGACTTCAGCGCTGAAAATATAATGGTATTTCGTCACGAAATCAAAATCAGTAATTGATACTGTAGTCAGCTTGAAAATCTCATCCACGTTAAGACCATGGCCATCGTTAAAAAATAAAGCATAGGTATCATTTTTTGTTCCAAAGATTTTATATGAAGAATAAGTCTTCTGCCCGGATAATACTTTTAAGTTTTCATTCAAAAATTCAATCTTCGGGTTTTTTAGAGTGACTCCACTTAAAAATAAAACTCCGTCTTTTTCAAAGTGTCCCTGGTAAAGATCACCTGTAATTTCAAATGGTGTTGCCACAAATTTATTCAAATCAAATGGTGCTGGAACAAACGTTAAGTAAGTTTTGTCCTGGTTTGAAATGATCTGGTCTTTCACTGACTGTTCAACTTCAAAGGTAAAAACGACCTGTTTGTCATGAGGAGCATGGTACATTGGCATATGAGAAGCAAAGAGCTTTTCCTTTCCAAAAATAACCATTCCGTGAGTAGCGTTCATGGCATAAACATTCATAGAAAAAAGACATGCAGTAATTAGAGACAGTAAAACTTTCATAATAACCCCCTTTTGAAAGTTAAATGAAAGTATATGAGCACTTAATGTTTGAATAATTCATAATAATGATTTATATATGATTATAAATGAGTTTACTTCACCCAAATTTAATTGCATTCATGGCCATTGTTGAAAGAGGGACCGTACAGGATGCAGCCAAAAAAATAGGATTGACCCAGACGGGAGTCACACAGCGTATTCGTGCGCTTGAAAAAGAACTGCAGACGACTTTGTTTATACGTTCGAGAACCGGAATGAAGCTTACAACAGAAGGTGAATCACTTCATCGTTATTGTCAGAGTGCGAGCGAACTTGAAGGACAGTTAGTTTTCCAGTCTACGCAGCAGGAAATAAAAGTTACAATCAGCGGACCTTCGAGCTTGATGCGGGCGAGAGTGATACCAAATGTGTCAGGCATTTTAAATAAATATCCATTCCTTCGCGTGCAGTTTGATCTGATGGATTCCCAGTCAGCTATTTACAAATTAAAAGGCGGGCAGTCACAGATTGTAATTGTAAGAAGTGAATCCGTTGCTCTAGAAATGGATTCTAAAATACTTAAAACTGAAAAATATATTCTGGTCGGGCCCCATAGCTGGAAGAAGAGATCACTTAAAGAAATTGTAAAGAATGAAACCATTGTTGATTTTGATCAGAACGATAATTACACTTTTGATTTTCTGGATAAATATAATTTGCGAACAGATGTTTCTACTTCGAGGCATTATGTGAACAATACCGACGCCCTGGCCTCAATGATAATCGGTGGAGCAGGGTATAGTGTTCTTTCGGAAGAGTTGGCAATGGACTTCATTAATAGTAAGTTGCTGGTTGATCTGGCACCGGGAAAACATCTGGATTTAGCAGACCTTTGTCTTGTTTGGTATCCACGTCCTGAAATGCCTGCTTACTTTAAAGAAATTTTACAGGTTATAAAATGAGCGATGACAACGAAATTAAAAAACCAATAGCACTTGAAGCTTATGAAAAAATCGCAGAAGGTTTTTCAGAATTAGCTCCTAGAAAAGCAGAGAATGCTTATATTGAACAACCTGCGATGAGAAGATCTGTCGGTGACGTTCGCGGATTAAAAATTTTTGAAGCTGGATGCGGGCCGGGAATTTTAGCAGAGTATCTGGTTCATGAAGGTGCAAAAGTTGTAGGTTTTGATGTCAGTCCCAAAATGATTGAACTGGCGAAATTAAGGGTTCCAAAAAACGCGACTTTTTTTGTTGCTGATATGGCAAAATCTTTACCGATAGATCAGAACGGACAATTTGATATGGTTGTGGCGTCGCTTTCAATTGATTATATCGAGAACTGGAGTGTGCCTTTAAGTGAATTTAATCGATTGTTAAAACCAAAAGGAAAATTTATTTTTACAATCCAGCATCCAATCGGATCGTGGAACTGGTACAAACCTGCATCTGTTTTTGGTGTTCAATATGTTGAAGCATCATGGAAAGGTTTTACAGATGAACCAGTGACAATGCCGGATTATTACCGTTCATTCGAAGAAGTTATAAATCCACTTATCACAGCAGGTTTTAAAATTCTTAAAGTGGAGGATTTAAAACCAATTGATGCTCTTCGCACACTTGATCCATACAAGTTCGGAAAATACTCAAAACTAGCAACTTTTATGTGCATTATTGTTGAAAAGGAATAGCGACATTTTTTAAAAAATCTTCTACAATATTTGTTCAAGTCTTCCCATAAACTGGACTTTAAAATGTCACCTGGCCACGGCACTGAAAAAAATCAAACGAATCGCTACAAATTTCTTTTAGCGCTTTCTGCTTTGGGTGTTGTATACGGAGACATCGGCACAAGTCCTCTCTACGCACTTAAAGAATCATTTCACCACAATCACAACATCGGTTTATCGCAGGAAAATATTTTCGGAATTCTTTCACTTATTTTCTGGTCTCTGATTTTGGTTATTTCGATTAAATATTTGAGATATGTTTTAAAGGCGGACAACAAAGGTGAAGGTGGAATTCTTGCACTGACTGCGCTGGTAACTCCGAGAACTGATAAACATGCGAGCAAAAGAAAAAACCTGATTCGTTTAGGTCTTTTTGGAACTGCACTTCTTTATGGGGACGGGATGATCACTCCTGCGATTTCCGTTTTGTCTGCGGTTGAAGGACTTGAACTTATTACACCGGTTTTTTCTCCATACATTATTCCCATTACGATCGCGATTTTAATCGCACTTTTTTCTGTGCAGAAATACGGCACAGAACTGGTTGGAAAAATCTTCGGACCTTTGACCCTTTTCTGGTTTTTAACTCTGGGTGGACTGGGAATTTATAATATTTTAAAAGTGCCTGACGTTTTAATGGCAATGAATCCCTACTGGGCATTGCAGTTTTTTATAATGAATTCATGGAACGGATTTTTTGTTTTAGGTTCTGTTTTCCTGGTGGTAACGGGTGGAGAAGCACTTTATTCTGACCTCGGACACTTCGGAAGACATCCTATTCAACGAGCATGGTTTTTTGTTGTTCTTCCTTGTCTTGTTTTAAATTATTTCGGTCAGGGCGCACTTATAACTCACAATCCATTGGCAGTTAAAAATCCATTTTTTCTAATGGCCCCTGGCTGGATGCTGACACCGCTTGTAATCCTTGCAACTCTTTCAACAGTCATTGCTTCACAGGCCTTAATTACCGGTGTTTTCTCTATCACGATGCAGGCCGTGCAGCTTGGATATATTCCAAGAGTTCTGATCGAACATACTTCTGAAAAAGAATTCGGACAGATTTACGTAAAGAGCATGAACAGAGTTTTAATGGTTGCCTGTATCCTGCTTGTATTCTTTTTTAAAACTTCCAGCAATCTTGCAGCGGCCTATGGTATTGCTGTAACAACTACGATGGCCGTTACAACCATTCTTTTTTATCTGGTCGCCAGACAAAAATGGAGATGGAATAAATATAAAGCTCTTTTTATCTGTGGTGGATTTTTATTCGTCGATCTTGCTTTCTGGGGTGCAAACCTTGCAAAAGTTGTCGATGGGGGTTGGGTTCCTCTGGTCGTCGGTGTATTCATTTTTGTCTTGATGACAACGTGGAAAAAAGGAAGAAAGTTAATTAGACAAAGAATCAGTGACGAAGTTATTCCACTTGCCCTTTTCCTGGATAAAGTTGAAACTCAAAAACCTTTTAGAAATCCTGGAATTGCGATTTACATGTCGGGTGGAGTTAAAGATACACCTTATGCGCTTATTCAAAACTACGAGCATTTTAAAACGCTTCACCAGCAATTAATCTTTCTGTCGGTAGTCACTGAACAAATCCCGTGTGTACCTCAATCACGCCGCGTAGAAGTCAACGACATCGGGCACGGTTGTTATACAATCTTCGTTCATTACGGATACATGGAAAGACCGAACATTCCAAAAGAACTTGATCAGCTTCAGATAGGCGACATTTTATTAAACCCTGATGAGGCCACATATTTTATCGGTAAAGAAAAGCTTTTTGCAACAGACAAACCGGGAATGGCTATCTGGCGTGAAAAACTTTTTGCCTTTCAAACGGCCAATGCTCAGGATGCAACAACATTTTTTCAGCTACCAAGAAAACGGGTTATGGAAATCGGTGTACAAATCGAACTTTAATTAAAAGGATTTTTATGAAGAATTTTTTATTGTTAACAATGGCTGCTGTATTTACTTTTTCATGTTCGTCTGTCGACAGCATTAAAAAAAATGAAAACTGCGTTGTATGGAAAGAGCAGAAAGTATGGGGGCCATACTCAGTGGAAGTCATCCAGAAAAAAGCTGAATGGAAAGGAAGTTGTAAAGGATACAATACAGGTTGTGATAAAATTACTATTTCTCTCGGAGAAAATAATACAGTCTTATCCAATGAAGATGTACTGGGAAAAATTGAAAACAATGAACTTCACTTTGCAGAAAAATATGCACTTTCAGATATTATCAATTACACAGGTGTCAGAGCTTACCCAGATTTAAAAACTGTAAAATCATCAGTCACTACAGATAAAATTACGATTGAAGAAAGTTATCAATATAATGATAAATGTTCTGCCGAAGAAGCAATTACTGGATCTATTGCTCTGGCATTAATCAACAAGTCACAGACTAAAAACGTAAAATAATTTTACAGAATTTTATCGTAAATAATTTCGATATCACGTGGAGTTCCGTTGTCGCGGATTGTTCTGAGTGTACAAAGTGCTTCACCACAAGGAAGACTGTAGATATCACTTTGTAGTTTTATTGCAGGCCAGTTTCTCTTATCAAGTGCATTTGTAATTAGTTTTATATTAAATGCTTCATCTTTTTCTACTGGAATTAATTTCAATTGCAGCACGGCCAGTTCAAAAAGATATTCGGCCTTCATCGATTTTATTTCTGTAGGTCTAATGTTAATCAGAAAAATATAGTGAGAGCATCCTGATTTAATCATCCGGATTTCTGTTCCGTTATTTAGCACCACCCCCTGACGTAGCGTTCTTAAACGTAAATCCTGTTCTACAGGTGTCAGGCCTTTATATAAAGCTGGATCCTGCTTGAAAGCACTTTTTAATTTTGGAAAATTCAATGCGCATGCATCAACATTGTTCGCCAGCGGAGTAGAAATAGTTTTTGGTTTTTCCTGGGAAAAAAGACTGAACGACAAGGCCGAAAGTAATAAAAGTATTTTCATAAAATCCCTTACGCGTTTTTATGCTTGTACCAGTATAGGCTATAAGAGAATTCCTTGGGTGTAAAACCGACTGATTCATAGACTTTAGCTGCGTGATAATCGGGGTCTGCTTCCATGACTAGAGTTTTAATTTGCCAATTTTTCAGGGCGTACATACCACTTTCATATACCAGCGTTGCGCAAATACCCTGGCGTCTATATTGGTTATCTGTTACTGCACTTTGATAACGGGCCAGGTCACCTTCAAAATAAATTCCTAAATCTGCTACGATTTTACCTTCAAGAAAAGCACCGAAACGTGCTCCGCGATTTTCTTTAATTAATTTTTTATAGGATTCGGATTGATTGATTTTAAATTCTCTATATTCTTCACCGGAAAATCTTTCTTCACGGGCAGCAACCTGTAATTCAGTGGCCGCATCCCAGTCTTCAGTGGATTCAAGAGTCCGTACTATAATTTTTGAATTATAATGTTTGGGATACGTGAGAGTAGAGGTTTGAAGTGAAACAGATTTCTGCAGTTCAAAATCATGAGTAAGATATTCTTCTGATCTGGGTTCTGAAAGTTCATCCCATGCAAAAACATAATGCTTGAACTCTTTGTAGTGAGACATTTTTCTTTCAAAGATATTCATCCAGTTCACGATATCTCCTTCAACGGGAGCTTTTTTAAATATCAGGTAATTTCCCCAGTGAAAACCGGGATTGCTTAAGGTCTTGACGACGATGTAACTTTCGCGCTCAATGATCTCACTTTCATTTCTGGCAAAAATCATATTTGTTTGAAGTGAAAGTGAGTTCAGTTTCATCTAGACCCACTTATCCGTGTATTCGATCAGTTTAGAAGTTATTCCTTTCTCCGAAATCGAGTGGCCGGCATCTGCAATAAGGTGAAGTTCTGCTTCAGGAAAAGCGCGATGTAATGCCCATGCACTGTCGGCAGGACAGACAACATCATAACGTCCCTGAACTATCACTGCCGGTATGTGCCGAATTTTATCGATGTTGTTGATCAGATAATTATCTTCAGTAAAAAATCCTTTATTGATAAAGTAGTGGCATTCAATACGTGCGAATGCATCTGCAAAATCATCTTCGCCGAAACGTTGAGTGAAACCCGTTTCTGGAATAAGTTTAGAAGTTGAGCCTTCCCACACCGACCAGGCATGTGCAGCTTCTGCTCTGACTTTTTTATCTGTGCTTGTTAAGCGTTTATAAAAGGCCTGAACATAGTCATGGCGTTCATTTTCAGGGATAGGTGCAACGTATCCTTCCCATGCGTCCGGATATATTTTTGAACAACCATCCTGGTAAAACCAGTCGATCTCTTTTTTTCTCAGTAGAAAAATTCCGCGCAGAAATAATTCCGTACACACTGAAGGATGAGTAATGGCATAAGCTAGTGCCAGCGTCGAGCCCCATGAACCACCGAAGACTGCCCATTTATCCACTTTTAAATGCGTGCGTATTTTTTCGGTATCAGCAACTAAATCCCATGTAGTGTTTTCTTTTAATTCAGCGAAAGGTGTACTTTTACCGCATCCTCTTTGATCAAATAAAATAACACGCCATTTTGTCGGATCAAAATACCTGCGCATTGTATCTGTAATTCCACCGCCGGGTCCACCGTGCAGAAAAACCACTGGTTTTCCATTGGGGTTTCCAGCTTCTTCGAAATAAATATTATGCAGGTCAGAGACCTTTAAAAAACCAGTATTGTAAGGTTTAAGTTCAGGGTACATTTCTCTCATTGTATTTCCTTTTAATTCAAATTTGATAGGGGTATTCTAACCTCAATGCAAACACAAATCGAAGCATTTATTTTCAAAGGATCTACATTTGATTATGACGGACGCACTGTCATCAAGCTTTACGGCCAGTCAAATCAAGGGTCTTTTCTTGTCACGATAAATCAATTTCAAAATTATTTTTTTGTTGAATCAAAACAGGCGACTTCTTATAAAAGTTTAGATTGTCACTGGGTTGAAAAAGTCGTCTGTGATACTCAGGAACAAATGAAAGCAAAATGCCAGGAGTTTGCAGCTCAAGGCTTAAAAACTTTTGAATCAGATATTAAACCTCTCGAACGATATCTGATGGACATGAATATTTTTGCCCAGATTAATATTTCGGGTAACTCTTATGTGAAAGATGGACTTATTGCATTTGAAAATCCTGTGGTCACTCCGGGAAAATTTTATCCCGAATATAAAATATTATCTTTTGATATTGAAACGGGCAAAGACGGAAGACTTTTATCTCTCGCATATAGTTTCAGATCCAAAACTTATAATGAAGACAGAACTATTGTACTGGGACAGGGAATTGAAACTCCCGATGTGAAATTTACAAATAAGCAGGAGGGGATTCTCGATTTTTTCCAGCAGGCCGTTAAGAGACTTGATCCGGATATTTTTACCGGATGGAATGTCATCGGTTTTGATTTTCATTTCCTCGATAAAAAATCCAAAGAATTAAAATTACCAATTAGCCTGGGAAGAAATAACAGACCTCTTGATATGTTTCAGTCAGCGAGAGGTGAGTGGCACGTTAAGCTTGAAGGTAGAGTCGTCATCGACGGGCCTTGGGCCATGAAGATGAACTTTTTTACTTTCGAAAGCTATAAACTGAATAATGTGGCCAAACAACTACTCGGATCTGGAAAAGATATAGATGAAGATGAGGAGTTTGATAAATGGGGAGAAATTGAAAGAAGATTCCGCGAAGATAAAATGGCCCTGGCAAAATACAATGTCATGGACGCCACTTTGGTTCTGGATATTTTCGAAAAAATTAAACTCATTGATCTTTTATTAACACGATCTTTTATTTCAGGAATGTTAATCGAAAGAGTTGGTGGGTCCACAGCTTCCTTTGATCATTTTTATCTGCCTCCACTTCATGAGGCCGGCGTCGTTGCTCCTAATGTAGAAGACATCGGATGGGCAAGGCAGGCGAAAGGCGGATTCGTTTTAAATCCCAAAGTTGGAATTCATCCCAATGTTCTTGTCATGGATTTTAAAAGTCTTTATCCGACAGTGATCCAGACTTTTATGATTGATCCGCTTTCGAGATTTCATAAAGAGGTCAATCCTCTCACTACACCTGTAGGGCTTAAATTTTCGCGCACCGATCATATTCTTCCGGGGAAAATTCACGAGTTGCTGGAGAGAAGAAGTCAGGCGAAAAAAGAAAAGAATACCAATCTTTCGCAAGCTGTAAAAATTCTCATGAACAGTTTTTACGGAGTCATGGGATCAAGCGGCTGTCGTTTTTATCAGGAAGATCTTCCCGATGGAATTACGGGAAGTGGCCAGTGGATTTTAAAAACAGTGATCGAGTTTCTTGAAAATAGAGGCTTTAATGTTTTATACGGTGATACAGATTCACTTTTTGTTCAACTTCCAGATATTGAAGATTATGACGGGCAGGCAAAAAAACTTGTCGGTGAAGTAAATACTTTTTTGACGGACAAGTTAAAAAAAGATTTTGAAGTTGAATCAAAACTCGAAATTCAATATGACAAATTTTTTCAGACGTTGATACTTACAAGTGCGCGTGGAAACGAAGAAGGCGCTAAAAAAAGATATGCAGGTCTCGCCATTAAGAATATCGACGGCAAAGTCGTTGAAGAAATGGTCTTAACTGGTATGGAATACGTCAGATCTGACTGGTCACTGCTTGCCCGAAATTTTCAGTACGAACTGGTTAGAAGAGTTTTTAAAGGCGAAGACATACAGGAATATATTGATGAGACTTTGAAGAAACTTGAAAGGAAAGAGCTGGATGACCAGCTGGTATTGAGCAAGCGGTTGAGTAAGCCGCTCGATGAATATATTAAAAACATTCCACCCCATGCCCGTGCGGCCAAAATTCTCTATGAAAAACTGGGGATTTTGAAAAAACGCCCCCAGTATGTAATGACCACCAGAGGAGCGATTCCGATCGAGCTTCCTCATGAAGATATCGACTATGATTATTACCTCGACCGCCAGCTGGCCCCGATTGCTGACAGCATTCTCGGACTTTTCGGAAAAAGTTTTGAAGAAATGCGAGGCCCGCAGCTTTCTCTTTTTTAAACTTTCAGTTAGCATAGTGGAATGAAGTTTTTCCATGATTTAGTAAGAAACGCCAAAGATGGTGCAAAGAATTTGTACAATGGTGCCTTATTGTTTCATGAGAAGAAGGGGACAACGCTTGCTTCATCATCGACATTTTATGCACTGATTACGATTGTTCCATTCCTTCTTTTAACCGTCAGAGGGATCGGGTACTTTTTAGGGAACATCAACCGCACGCAGAAGTATATTTTTGTTTTAGGCGGAAGATTTTTTCCGGAAGTAGCTCCTCAATTTTTACTTACGATCCAGAATTTGATTAAAGGGCCGCTATTTGCTGGAACCCAGTTCACAATCTTAAACTTCATCGTTTTATCTGTGTCGACCATCACATTTTTGAATTCAATCTGGATGGGAATTTATTTTATCACCGAAGATAAAAGCATTCTTTCCCTATGGAGAATCTTAAAAGGCTTCGTGATCATCGGGATCACCCTGTTTATGGTTCTCATTTTATTTACGATGCCGCCCTTGATTATTTTCGTCATTAAATTTATCCAGACCAATGTCATCACTCAGTTTTTTTATGAAAACTTTGATTTGCTCAGACCATTTTTAACTTTTATTAAATCGATAAATTTAAGAAGATCTTACTGGCTAAATTCGAGTTTTCTGCAGATATCTCTTTTGATTCTTTATTTCACTATTTTATACCGCTGGTTATTTTCATGGAAGATTCAGCTAAAAGAAGGATTCATCGCGGCCATTGCATTTTCATTCTCAGTTTTCATCGGTAAATCGATTTTCTGGATCTATATTTATTATGTTCGCGGAAGCCTCATGAGAAATTACGGGGATCTTTATACGTCTGTTGTCGGAGTTATCTGGCTCTTTTATTTAATGTGCTTTTTCTTTTATGGAGCATGCGTTTGCCATGTTTATCGCCAGAGAAGAGAAATCGCGAACCGCAGGTATTAGATGAAAGGTTACATTCGTTTTTTTATTAAAATTTATGCATTTCTCATTCTGATTGATGCCATTTTAAGTTATTTTCCAGAGACCATGAAACACGAATGGCGAAGAAAAATAAAAAAGTGGAGTGATATTACCTGCGATCCGATCAGAAAATATCTACCAGTTACTCTTCCTGTTGATCTTTCTCCAGTGATCGCTGTCTTTTTCATCTTTGTATTCATCGAAGTTTTTACTTATCTCTGGTGATAAGAGACTTGTCATAAGAGTCATTTATTTTTACAATTAATACTGAGATTAAAAAACTTTCCTTTCATAGGATATGAATGGACCAGAATGACCTGAGTTTAGATTTACTTCTTCAAGAAACATTGGCGCTCACTGAGTACCTTCGTTCAAACACTCCTCCTCAAAAAAAGAAAGAAGGCCCTGTCCAGACGTCTTTTTTACCAATGGAAGACGATACAGATTATTTACTTGATCTTGCTGACAGCATGATTTCGGATGAAGTTGAATTGCCGGAAATTCCCGAGCAAATTACTCAAATGGAAATATTTGCTCATGACCAGGAAGAAAGAGAGGCCGCACTTTTTGTTTACCCTGAGGCTCCGGGGATTATTTATAAAATCGATAATGGTGCCAGCACTTTCTGTGTCCGCGGATATTCTGCGGGCAATATCAGAGAAGCATTTCAGGAATTAAAAAACGTAGATTCGGCCAAGCGACCGGTACTCAAGCTTTTAAAAGATGAAGACGGATCGAGCGTGATGTTTTTTGAAACCAAAACTTTTGAACTGGCAGAGGCCGTTCGCGAGCAGATTATCAACCGTCGTTTTCCACATCAGGAAGATGCCGTTTGCAACATCAGCGACCCTGGTTTTAGCTGGTGGATGGACGTAAGAGAAGCACAGGAGAACGGATTAAAGCAAGGCCGTTTCGAGATTTTTTTCCGCTCACATGGAATCAATCGCGCAGAAAAATATATCCAGTTAGGGCCTATAGGTGACGGTGGAATTGCTGCTTTAAGAATGAATCAGGCGAGAACCTTACTTCGTAGTTCATTTCCGATTAGCGAATTTTCATGCGATGATAAGAGCTTTACAGTCGCTTCTCAAAAGCCTGATCATTTAAGTTTCATCTCTTTTAAGAACATTTTTCTTGAAGGAATCAACAATACTGAGCTCGAAAATTTCCCCGATAATTCCATGGGAAGAACTCTTTTTTATTATTTTCACGAACTCGCTATTGTTCGTAAATTTTGGATTGAAGTCAAAACAAAGCTAGGTTAAAATTAAACTACTAACAGGATGTTAGCTTTTTTTTAACAACAGGATGTTGCTTTGGAATTCTCATACGATCGTTCGAAAGATTCTCACTTACGTAAACCGGAAGAGAGAACAACGAGTCAAGCTCACCCCCAACAACAACCATCACAACAACCAGCAGGCGTTCGCGCAGGCCCTGATTTAAATACTATCGATCCATCAACGATTGCGAATGAAAGACTTCGTAAAGCAATTGAAAGAAATAGAGCGAAGCAGGGGGTTAGAACTCCACAACCAGCTGCAACTGCTCAACAAGCACAACCACAAACTTCAGGGCCGCAATATCAGGAACCACAAGCGGCACAACCGCAGGCACACGAGCAGGCCTCGTTTTTTAATCAAGATGCAATCAATGCAGCCCGCGCTCAACATGCTCAAGCAACACAAACTGAAGCTCCTCAATATGAAGAAGAACCAGTTCAAAGACCATCGGCACGTATCAGAGCGCGTGAAAGAGTTTCAACACCAACACCACCACCTCCACCAATAGGAACAACTGTTGTAAGCAGACGTTCAGTTGCAAAACCCGAAGACACAGAATTTGTTCCGGCAACAAAAAGACCAGCAAGAAAAGTGGCTTCACAGATCAGCTACACGACAACGTCGACGAGAAAAAAACAAAAGTCTCTCGATCCAAAATATGAAGGATGGTTAGTAAAAGGTGCATGGATCTTTTGCGGAATCATGGTTCTAAGATTGATCTTCGCAGCGGGCGGAGTGACAGATTTCTATTCACAAAAAAATTCAGTAAGAGATAGAGTTGCAGAGCTTTCAGACATTAAAAAAGAAAATATGCAGTTAGTGCGCGAGATTGAGCGCATGAGATCTGATACTGGATTTCAGAAAAAACTTGTTCGCGACAATTTAGGTTTTATCGCGGCCGATGAGTTTTTAGTACTATTTCCGAAATAGGCGTCTTGCTGATCCATTTTAATTTATCACCGGGCTTCAAGTCTTTGCTGAATGGTGATTTGGCATTGGTCTCCAGTACAAACTGGGCCTGGTAACTTTTTGTTCGGTAGATGACTGGTGGTTCAATCATACCCGGGTGTGAGGGAACATTTTTTTCAAGATCGACGACCGCAAGATCCTGGTCTAAAAAAATAATATCTAAATTAAAATAAGTGTCCGGCATCCAAAAACGGCGGGTTCCCATCCCATCATTTACAAAAAGCATCCCTTCTTTATTGGTAAATTGCTTTTGCTTCAAACCGCTTAGGCCTTTCGCGTGTTCATCCTGAGTGATTGCTAAACGCAATGCGATTTTTAATCCTTTGGGATTTTGAATATTATAATCACTTTTTGCCAATGCAAATGCCGGTACCAGTACAGCAATTAGCAGGAGATTTTTAATGAGCTTTGAGCTCTTTTGATATATAGTGATCATTAGTATTCCTAGGAAATAGTTTTCTTGGAATTGTCTCTAAAACGCAGGGAGAATGCAATGGCCACATCAAAAATCGAAGGACTCTTAAGAACACATCACTGTGGAGAGTTGCGAGATTCTGACATCGGCAAGAGTGTTGTGCTTTGCGGTTGGGTTAATAAATATAGAAATTTAGGAAGTCTTCACTTCATCGACCTTCGCGATAAATACGGTATCTCACAATTAGGATTCGTAGACTTTAAAGGAAACTTTGATGACCTGAAAAGATGCTCGCTTGAGTCAGTCATCATGGTGAAAGGAATTGTTTCTTCTCGTCCGAAAGAAGCACAGAACGCCAATATGGATACAGGGCTCGTTGAAGTTCAGGTTGAAGAATTAACAGTTCTTTCAAAATCAGACATCGATTCAATGCCGTTTTTACCTTTTGGTTCTGTAGAGGCAACCGAAGATTTACGTCTAAAATACAGATACCTTGATTTAAGAACAAAAAAACTTCAGGACATTTTAAAACTGAGATCAAAGACGATGAATACGATTCGTCAGCTTTTATCATCAGAAGATTTCATCGAAGTTGAAACACCGATTCTTTATAAGTCGACTCCGGAAGGAGCGCGCGATTATATTGTTCCATCACGTGTACACCCGGGACAGGTTTACGCTCTTCCACAATCACCGCAAACGCTAAAACAGCTTTTAATGATTGGTGGAACAGATAAATATTTCCAGATCTGCAGATGTTTTAGAGATGAAGATTTACGTGCAGACAGACAGCCTGAATTTTCTCAGGTTGATATTGAAGTTTCATTTGCTACTCAAGAGTATATGAAAAATCTTGTCGAAAAAATTCTTATAGCTGTTTTCAACAAGCCTGAAAGTTTCAAGCTTCCAATGATGAAATATGTGGATGCAATGAATACTTACGGATGTGATAAACCAGATTTACGTTTTGGTTTAAAACAAATGATCGTGACAGATGTTTTCAAAGGATCAGAGTTCGCAACTTTCGCTTCTGTTGGTGACAACGGTGGAATTATTAAAGCGATGTTCGTTCCTGAATCGATGGGACAGTTCACGAGAAAAGATACAGATGGATTTGTTGAAATTGTAAAACCATACGGTGGAAAAGGTGTGGCCTTCTATAAACTTTCAAAAGGTGAGAGAAGCACTGGTATTTCAAAATTCATTACACCGGAAATAGAAACAAACCTTTTTGAAAATTCAGAAGAGAAAGGTGACGGGACATGGTTGTTCTTCGCTGATAACAATCACAACGTCGCTCATGCAAGTGCAGATGCTCTTCGCAGGAACTTAGGACAAAAATTAAATATCATTGGAAAAGAAGATGCTTTCCTTTGGTTATACGACTTCCCACTTCTTGAATGGAGTGAAGGAGATAAGGGCGAGCCGGGAAGATATACAGCAGCTCACCATCCATTCACAATGCCATCACGAACGAAGATGGATGTATTCATGAACTCAGATCATACTAATCCAAACGGGCCACTGAGAGGTTTAACTGCTGAAGCCTACGACGTTGTTTGTAACGGATATGAAATCGGTGGCGGGTCTGTCAGAATTTTTGATAACTCTGTTCAGGACAGAATGTTTAAAGTTTTAGGCTTCACACCGGAAGAAACAAAAGCTCAATTTGGTTTTTTCATTGAAGCACTAAAATATGGTGTACCTCCGCATGCCGGATTAGCTTTTGGGTTGGATAGATTGATTATGATTCTTACGGGCACAGATTCAATCAGAGATGTAATTGCTTTCCCTAAGACGGCGTCTGCAAGTGATTTAATGTCACAGGCCCCTTCACGCCCTAGTGAAGTACAATTAAAAGAACTTCATTTTAACTGGACAACGAAAGCTTAAAGTAAAAATGCCTTAATTGAATCAACAATACTTCGAGAGTTGTACGGCTTCTTCAAATAGCCGTCGGCTCTCAAGTTCTTCACTTTCCCAGAGATATCATCACTACCTGAAGCAATCACGACTTTGAATTTTTCGCGGTCAGCTCTTGCGTTTAAAAGCGGAATCAATTCTGACCCTGACATTTTCGGTAAAAATAAATCAACCAGGATAAGTTCAGGTGTATGGTTTGTTTTTAAGTGCTCAATTAGTTCTTCACCTGTCTCGCAGAAGATGACATCCAGGCGTTGGTTTTGAAGCATGGCCTCCAGAAGATCACGTAGATCAGGATCATCTTCTACGATAGCAACCTTGCGATTGATCGATTGCATTTCAATCTGGTCTTCAGTTAATTTCTGGATTGTCTGGATCAGTTCATTGGCATTGATTGGTTTCGCTAAAAATCCGGAGAAACCAAAATTCAACGCCCGCATTTTTTCTTCTTTCATAGCGTGAGCAGTTAGGGCAATGATTGGCAGTGACTTTCCGGCCTGTCTGATTCGTTTTGTAACTTCATATCCATTCATCAATGGCATCTGTATATCCATAAGTATAATATCAAATTCACCTTCCAGTGCAGCGCTGATACCTATATAAGGATCGCTGATAGTTGTGACTTCAGCACCGACATCAGAAAGTAATACGCGGATTAAAGTAAGATTGTCTTCCAGGTCATCGATGACCAGGATATTTAAATCATGAAGAGCATTTTTATCTGCAATTTTTACTGCAGGTTTATAAAAGTGAGAGCGGGCTTCAGTGAAAAATTTCGTATCGGAGATCAGGTCAACTTTAACAGTTGCAATAAATGTACTACCTATACCTAATTGACTTTTTTGCAGGTAAAATTCTCCGTTCATTGTTTCACAAAGAAGTTTTGTCAGTGTAAGACCTAGACCTGTTCCACCGTATTTTCTCGTTGTTGAAACATCTGCCTGAGTAAAAGGCTGAAAGAGTTGCGCTGCCTGTTTTTCAGAAATACCAACACCTGAATCGATAATGGCGAATTTCAATCGTTGATTAATATAACTTACCTGAAGTTCAACAGTTCCACGTTGAGTGAACTTGATAGCGTTCCCGACTGCATTCATGAGGATCTGCTTGATTCTCGTTGGATCTGAATTAACAATTTCCGGAAGCTCAGTCATCGCACGGATCTCAAATTTGATTCCATTTTCCTGTGCACGAAATTCCATAAGAGAAGCAATGTCGGCAAGGATGTCAGTTAAGTTAAAATCAATTTTTTCGATGACAAGCTTTCCGGCCTCAACTTTTGAGAGATCGAGAATGTCATCGATGATCCGAAGTAGCTGCTCGGAGTTTCTTTCTGCAATCGAAATATATTTATTTAAATCAAAATGAGAAAGATCCGGATTTCTCATGAGCCCGATAAATCCCATGATGGATCCTAGTGGAGTTCTGATTTCATGGGACATGTTTGCAAGGAAGGCCGATTTTGCATCGTTGGCACTTTCAGCAAGGAGTTTACTCGATTTAACTTCATCGAGAATAAATTCCAGTTTTTGAGAAATAACTTTTTGATCATTGATATCAGTATTCGTTCCAATCCATTTTGTAATATTGCCAATGGAGTCTCTGGTTGGTAGGGCCCGTGCCAGGAACCAGCGATACTGTCCGTCTTTTCCTTTGATACGATATTCGCACTGATAAGGTTTGCCGGTCATCAGCGAGTTTTTCCAGGTCTGCATTAC
This sequence comes from Bacteriovorax sp., assembly GCA_014378525.1. Lineage (GTDB taxonomy): Bacteria > Bdellovibrionota > Bacteriovoracia > Bacteriovoracales > Bacteriovoracaceae > Bacteriovorax. The sequence goes on along the minus strand of JACMNL010000020.1, from coordinate 5,050 downwards.
GCGATCAATATCTTCCGGGTGATGAACGTGACTCCATTTCCATCCTAAACTTTCTGAAGGTGAATAACCTGTATACTCTTCCCATCTTTCATTAAAATAAGTAACGTCTCCGCCGGCATCAGCAGTAAAAATAATTTGAGGCATAGCATCTGCAAGGGCCCTGAATTCTTTTTCACTTTCCTGGATCTTCTTTATTGCTTGAACTTTTTCTGTCACTTCACTGGCGTAAATGAAAATTCCATAAGGACCACCGTTGTGAAAATTCATTCGTTTATAAGTAACATCGATGAAGAGCGCATTGGAATCGGTCTGGGAATGAGTAAGAACAGTCTTGGTTTCTTTTGCAGTATAGGTTTCTCCGGTAATGAAAACATCTTTCATCCTCTGAAAATATCCTGGCTGCACTAAAATTTCCGGCAAGGCTTCGGCCATTGGTTTACCGATGATGTCGCGATGATTGACGAGCTTAAGATATTCATCGTTGACGCGCTCGAAAATTAAATTCGGTCCTTTTAAAATCGCCATTGCTGCTGGTGTATTATGAAATAGAGTTTCGAATTTTTGTCTTTCAGATTCAACCGTTAAATGGGCCGTTGAAAGTTCATTGGCCAGAACTTTTTGTTCTTCAATGTTGGTTGATGTTCCGTACCAGTGAGTAATTTTTCCCTCGGCAGAGATCTCAGGATTAGCTCGGGTGAGGTGCCACTCATAAACTCCGTCTTTTCTCTTCAAGCGAAATTCAGTTTCAAGTTTTTTACCACTTTGAATACTTTCGGCCCATACTTCTTTTGTGCGTGCGTAATCATCCGGGTGGATATTCTCACACCATTTTTCAACTTCAGAAGAACCGGTATATTCATTCCAGACTTTATTCAGATAATAAGTGAGACCGTTACTATCGGCTTTCCATACAATCTGAGGCATATTATCTGCAAGAGATTTCATGCAGGAAAAATTTTCATCTACTACTTTTTTTGTCATTACATGATCAGTGACATCGAGGGAAATCTGAATAACGCTTGTAACTTTTCCATCAGTAAAAATAGGTTGAAAAGTCAGATCGAGATATGAAGTTCTCTCCAGACCGTCAGCATGAATATATGTGACAGGCATTTCTCTTTCACTAAAGACTTCACCTGTCGCATAAATATTTTTTAAAATTTCTCCGAAGACTTGATCGGCAAGTTCAGGTACAACTTCGCGAGCAGGTCGTCCGATAAAATTGCGATCTCCGAGGAAAGCTTTGTACTGCTCATTGACCATCGTATAAACATTATCGGGCCCGGAAAAAATACAAAGACCTACCGGAGATTTATCCAGATAATGCAAAAGATTATTGCGATTCTTTTGAATAGTTGTTAGTTCGCTAAATTCCATTAGTTTCCATTAATGTTTAAGAGCGAAAAGTATATGATTTTTTCGCGAATTTTGTCGCTCAAAGGAACCTTAATTTTGAATTTTTTTGTCTCAAGAATCACTGGAGTTTCTTGAGGCAAGACGGCATAACGGTAACTTAATGCGGGCCTCTGAAAAGCAATTATCATTGGGATAACGTCGCTTTTCATAGACCAGTTAGTCATAAAAACAGCATGTATAGGTCTATCAATAACCTCGATCGATAAATTGTATTAATCGATTTTATCAAAATCAATATAAGCGCGATACTGTAGTAGCATTAGTTATCATAAATAATTATAGTTCTAGTTATATAAACGATAAGGGAGAAATTATGAAATCAAAAATCGACATTGGAATTGATGAAAAACACCGCGAAGAAATTGCTGCTGGCCTTTCCAAAGTTCTGGCAGACACTTACACACTATATTTAAAAACTCATAACTATCACTGGAACGTAACAGGACCGATGTTTCAAACTCTTCACCTGATGTTCGAAGGACAATACAACGAACTTGCCCTTGCAGTAGACCAGGTGGCAGAAAGAATCAGAGCTCTTGGTGTTAAAGCTCCAGCTACATATGCTGAATTTTTAAAACTTTCTTCAATTAAAGAAACTCACGGTGATCTGTCAGCTCAACAGATGATTGCTGAACTTGTTTCAGGCCAGGAATCAGTTGTTAGAACTGCACGCGCGACATTTGCGATTGCAGATGAATGTAATGACCAGCCGACTGCCGATTTATTAACTCAAAGAATGCAGTCTCATGAGAAAACAGCGTGGATGTTAAGATCGATGCTGGAAGCTTAATTTTTTAAAGAAAATATTATTTTAAAGAGTGCCTCAGAATATTCTGGGGCATTTTTTATTTTGGGACTTTATGAATAAAGAAAATTTTTCAATGACTCGAATAATAATTTTTAGTGTAGTGGCCCTTCTAGCGGCCTTCACTATCGGATATTATATAGGCAATGACAATAGCAGAAGAGCAACTGTTGTTCCTTCCACAAAAGATGGTCTTGTAGATCAAAAGCTGATAACGACAAATGATATTGCCACGAGGGAATGCAATTTTAGAATTGAACCTGGAAATAATAATGAACCAAAAGCTCTGGTCATTGATAAGTTAAAGCTGATCGATATTGATAGTTATAAAGTTATTGGCAATAAACTATTTTATACGACAGGCCCGGTTTATGGAAAACCGGAAATTGGAATTATTGACTGCGTAAGTGCGATTAACAAGACAATCGTTTTTCCGGAGAATAAGCAGGGGTCATACCCGTATGGATCTGATGTTTTCAGGTTGAAGAAAGTTACAAAAAAATTAACTGCTAATGTATATAATATTCAATACTGGTATGGTGCAGATGTGGATAAAATAGATATGAAGAAATTTGAAAATGATCAAAATTTGAAAACGTTTATCTTTAAGAATGATTGAAGAATGATTCTAAAAGAAAGTGCGATAAAAATTAACAATCTACAAAAAGCATTTTCAGCTATGATCATAGTGGGGCTGTTCTTCTGGTTGTTTTATAGATATTTTTCTACGAAAACACCTGAAGTGCAGTTTACAGAAACGAAAACGGCATTATCTAACCTTGCTATAGCAGAAGAAAAGTATTTTAAATTAAAAAAAGATTATGCTCATGAACCAGGAATTTTGGGTCTCTCGTTATTATCAAATAAAACGGAAATTTATTTTTCAAATAAGGATATTCCTGCTGAATATCTAAAGCAGATCCATGAAAACACCATGCCCTATGTCTCCCAAAAATCTTTTAGACTTTTAGGTATCTACAAAGACACTGATAATAAAAAAATCTACATGTGGAATGTCGATCAGACTAAAAACATAGATTATATTGGCTATCTTTCTTATTAGGCAGCTTTATTTTCTTCAAAGTATTCAGTCTCTTCTTCTGAAGCAGCTAATTCCTTAACAAGCGTAAGTTGAAACTCTGTTCCAACACTTTCTGCAAGCTTGTCGCTCACTACAAATGTTCCAGAGAAAACATCTGCAAGGCTCTTTTCATCTTTTCGGATGAATGAAAGAGCAAACAGGAATGAACCTGTCATGGCGCAAGTGAAATAGGCAAGAGCTCTGTACATAGACTGGTTTAAAGTCATTTCAGATCCGTCTTCGTTTTTTACGCGAAGACCGAAAAAACTTTTTCCCATCGTGTGACCGTTGGTTAAAAAATAGAATAATGAAAAATAAGCAAACGACAGTGACATTAAGGAAATTGAAGACATTACTTCTATTTTATCAATCAAAATAAGCTGGAACTTTACGGGGAAGTGAAAGAACATTGTGCTGATGAAACTTTTTCCTGCGGCCATTAAAAAGTAATTGCAGGTTGTGATGATCGCCAGGTCGGCAGTAAAAGCATAGACTCTTTTTTGTAAAATTGAGATTTCTGATTTCATGCTTTCTCCTCTGGTGAACTTAAGTTCTTATCGTCACCGGAGGAGAAATAGATTAGTGCAAATCGAGATTATTTTTTAGTTCATTTAACTTTATAAGAGCATCGATAGGAGTCATCTTCATGACGTCAATCTTCATCAGATCTTCCTCTAATTGCTTAAGATGTTGGGGAATTTCCACTTCAGAAATGATGTCATCCAGAAAGCATAGTTGAGTATTCTTGTTTTGCTTTGTTGCCGCTGGGGACTGGGCAATACTCGCAGTAACAGGGTTGTGATGATGTCTTTCAAGCTGGTTTAAAATCTCTTCCGAGCGCTTTAAAACTGAGGCAGGAAGGCCTGCAAGTTTTGCTACATAGATACCAAAACTCTGAGAAGCAGGCTGTTCAATCAAGCGGTAAAGGAACTGAACGTTTCCGTTGTGATTTACAGTTTCCACCGTTAAATTTTTTGCAGTTTTGTATCCTTCAACAACTTCGATCAACTCGTGATAGTGAGTTGCAAAAAGTGTAAGTGCTTTTGTTTTTTCAATGAAATGTTCAACGAGTCCCCATGCGATGGAAAGGCCATCGTAAGTAGAAGTCCCGCGGCCGACTTCATCCAGAATGATGAGAGATTTTTCGCTCGCGTGACGAAGAATTTCTGCAGTTTCTGCCATCTCTACCATAAATGTTGACTGGCCTTTTAAGATGTCATCGCTTGCTCCCAGTCTTGAGAAAAGAAAATCGCACATGCTTAACTGAGCATCTTTTGCAGGAACAAAAGATCCGATCTGTGCAAGAAGCTGGATGATCGCTACTTCTCTCATGACTGTCGTCTTACCGGCCATGTTGGGTCCTGTAATCAGACCGAAGTAAGCTTTGTTATCTAAGTTTAAGTCGTGGCAAACGAACTGGTCTTTGATCAGTGATTTAATCAACGGGTGAAAACCCTGTTTAATATTTAAGATTTGTTTGTTCGGATGAAGAGTCGGACGTGTAAATCCTTCAGCAAGTGCAATCGTTGCCAGACTCTGGAAACTGTCTATGAAAGCAATATGCTCTGACATGATTAATACAGAGTGGTTCATGTCTGAAACAGCGTTGATTAAACCTTTGAAGATTTCTCTTTCAAGTTTTTCCAGTTTTGTCTGAGCTGTGATTGTTTCTTTTTCCAGCTGGATTAAATCCGGAGTTGTGTATCTCTCAGCGTTCACTAAAGTTTGTCTTCTCTCGAAGAACTTCG
>JACMNL010000121.1 GCA_014378525.1 Bacteriovorax sp. | reverse complement strand
TCCATTTCAACGAATCCAAAACCTTTTGATCTTCCAGTTTCGCGATCCATGATGATCTTTACTGATGCAACTGATCCAGCAGAAGAGAAATGTGTCTTAAGTCCATCTTCAGTAGCAGTGTAAGGAAGATTTCCAACGTACAATTTAGCGGCCATAAAAAAAACTCCAAAAAAGGGTCAAAAGTCGGGTAAAGGCTTAGGACCAAAGTAACTATTAGACCAAAGGTATAACACAACTCATATTTCGGGCAAACAAAAAATGAATAATTTTGCTCACAGCACTTTGCGCCATCGACGTTCTTCAATTAGAATTTTGAGGAACATATTTTTAAGAGGATTTTATGGATAAAATTTGGCTAAAAAGTTATCAGACCGGCATCCCGGCCACGATCGAAGATCAGATGGAAAAATACCGTTCACTCGGTGACCTGTTAGAAGAAAGTTTCAGCAAATTTTCGGAAAATCAAGCCTACAACTGCATGGGAAAAGGCCTTTCTTATCAGGAAGTTGATCAGCTCTCACAGCAGTTCGCAAGTTACCTGCAAAATGAGTTAAAACTTCAAAAGGGCGACCGCGTCGCACTGATGATGCCCAACATTCTTCAGTACCCAGTAGCTCTTTATGGGATCCTCCGCGGTGGATTCGTCGCAGTAAACGTCAACCCACTTTATACGGCCCGCGAACTTCAACATCAGCTTAAGGATTCGGGTGCCAAAGCGATTATAATTTTCGAAAGCGGATGTACGACCCTGCAATCTGTCCTTGATAAAACGGACGTGAAACATGTGATCACCACAAACATCGGTGACATGCTTGGATTTCCAAAATCTGTGATCGTAAATTTTGTTATTAAAAAAGTTAAGAAGATGGTCCCTGAATGGAATATTCCAGGGGCTAAAAATTTTGTCACTGAACTTCATCGCGGGAATGCAAAAACTTTTAAGAAGCCGGATCTTAAACCTGCCGACATTGCATTTTTACAATACACAGGTGGAACAACTGGTGTAGCGAAAGGTGCAATCCTTACTCACAGAAATATGATTGCGAATATGTGTCAGGCACGCGCCTGGCTTTCACCTGCAATCAGCATCGGAAACGAAACAATTATTTCTCCACTTCCGCTTTATCATATTTTTTCTCTAACTGTTTCATTCATCTTCGCTTCGGTAGGAGGGAACAATGTTCTCATCACAAATCCGCGCGACATGAAAGGCTTCATTAAAGAAATCAAAAAATGGAAATTCACAGTTATCACCGGCGTAAATACTTTGTTCAATGGTCTACTAAACAATGCAGAGTTTGCGACTGTCGATTTTTCTCACATGAAACTTTCAGTGGGCGGTGGTATGGCCGTGCAGAAAGCTGTTGCTGAGAAATGGAAAAAAGTGACAGGCAAAACCTTGATTGAAGCTTACGGTTTAACTGAAACTTCTCCCGCTGCCTGCGTGAATCCGCTGAACATAAAAGAATACAATGGATTTATCGGGCTACCGATTTCTTCAACTGATGTTGTGATAAAAGATGATAATGATAAAACACTTCCGGTTGGTGAAACAGGTGAGATTTGTATTAAAGGGCCACAGGTTATGCCTGGATACTGGAATCGTGATGATGAGACTGCGAAAGTTATGACGGCAGACGGATTTTTTAAATCCGGTGATATAGGGATCATGAATAATGAAGGTTTTATTAAAATCGTCGATCGTAAAAAAGATATGATTCTTGTTTCAGGATTTAACGTTTATCCGAATGAGATCGAAGATGTCGTTGCAACTCACCCGAAAGTTTTTGAAGTGGCGGCAATTGGAATTCCTGATGCAAAGTCGACTGAAGCCGTGAAGCTTTTCATCGTTAAAAAAGATGAGAGTTTGACTGCGGAAGAGATCATTGCGTTTTGTAGAACTGAACTTACGAGTTACAAAGTTCCGAAGGCCGTTGAGTTCAGAATTGAATTGCCGAAAACGAATGTTGGGAAAATTTTAAGAAAAGATTTAAGACAATAGATATTTTTTAATGAACTCACGATTATTTCGTGAGTTCATTAATCTCGACTTCAACAACTTTAGAATGCTCTTCAGAAGCCTTCACAGCTTCTTCTTCTGTTCTTTCAACCTGAGCTGCATGTGAATCACGGTCTTCTGTTACAACAGGAGTTCCGACGATTGAAAAGTATCTTTCAACACCAATACCAGCGGCCACTGTTACTCCAGTTCCGATAGAGGCCTGCTTCAATGTAATGCTTGAGATCTTTGCATAAATTCTTTTAAAGATTCCAACTTTCTCAACTTCATTTGCATTATTCAGCGGACGATTTTTAATGAATGCATCGATAACTTCTTTAAATTTTAAAACGGGTGCCTGAACAAATTTTTTGTAGGCCACGTCCAGTTTGGAAAGTGCGATGACTTCTCTGATGAATACTTTATTGGTGATTCTATAAACACCATAGGTAGTCGGCTGAAGCTCTGGTTGTTTGATTAAAGTATTCAGGGTTTCCAGCTCCTTCGTCATATCTTCTGTCGCATTCGGTGCATTTTTCAGTGCATATTCAAACTCTCTTTGAACAATCGTCAACATGTCCGTCAAAGCGGCCTGTCTGATAATGCGGTCTTTAATTTTCCCGTTTTTTAAAAGTGTTCCATCAAATTCTTTTAATTCTGATTTTAATTTCTTGATCTGGAAGGCAAGGTCTTTATCACTTTTTCTAAGTGTGACGACTTCATCCACGAATTGCCCCGCTCTTTTTACTGAGAGTTTAATATCGCGTGGATCTTCATCTTTAAGTTTTAATTTTTTTAGCAAGGCCAGATTGTATTGAAGTGAGATTCGCTCTTCTAAGAGCTGATCCACTTCTGTCTGGTAGTCCTGATAAGATTTAATCCACGACTGAACCAGCTCGTAATTTTTTACGGCGTCTTCATCAGGAATAGAGTCTGCAGGAATTTTATCCGTTATAACTTTAAAATATTTTTGTGCGGCCGGAACGACATCTTCATCGCTGAAAATATAAAAAGCAGGGTACTTATTATTGTTCCAGTTCTTGATTGATTTATTTAAAGAGGCACGTGCGCGGTTTAACCAGTTCATACTCGGGTGTTCAACTGTTACAAACTTATTGGTGAAACTAAGAAGCTTCTTTTCTGTTAAGGCCTTTTCTAAATCCTGCTGATAGTTTTCTTTTAGAAATAGACTTTGTGCCAGCTCATTACATGTAGCAGGTTCCGCAGCGGGGTCCCTTTCATATGATCTTTTATCCGGCAAAGTTGAGCAGGATGCTAGCATCATGAGTGTTAAAATAAATAATGATTTTCTTAAAAGCATATCAATCTTGTCGGCTATTTTAATAAATAAGTTTAGTCTTTATTTGCATAGCTAATATCCTGAAATTCCTTCCTCTAAAGTAATTCCCGACAAAGCCGATATAGTATTGATCTTTATTATCTCTATATGTGCGTCTGGAGTTTAGTTATGCGTTTTACGACGAGTCTTTTGGTCCTTTGTCTCCTCGTGCAGTCATGCTCGATGAACTTCAATAACTGGGGAAGGGCACCTTCATCAGTGGCCAATTTTGATGACCTGATAACAAAGATGAAAAATTTCAAAGGGCGACTGATGGGTTCTGAGCAAGACTCGACTTGTTCTAAAGAGCAGGTGGACGCCGACTTTAAAAAGTTAATGGCCTCAGTAAAACGAGATTCATGTTCTCAGGATAATTTTTCTCTCGATAAAGAAGAGTTTGCTCAGAAAGCTTGTCCGAAGAAAAAGATTGAAGGTTATTTTGATAAAGTAGTTAAGGCGACTATCGCGGAAGAAAAAAACAAAAAAAATCTTTCGTTTTTCCAGAATAAAATTGATCCACAGTTTCTGGCTTACCAGAAAGAAGCAAATAACTTCCTGAAACTTGCGAGTGCAAACTTTCACAATGAATCTTTTGCTCCTGCTGACCGGGCACAACTGGTTGCTGATTATGTAGAGTACGTTGTTCTACCAATGAGAGATGTTGTCATTATCATGCGCTCGTATTTACCGAAAGAAGATGATGGGCGTGTAATTTATGAGGCCCTTCAACCTTATTTTACTTCTAACTTTGTAAAAGCTCTCGATGCCAATGAAGTCGGTCTGGTTACTCAAGGGCCGAATCCTGGCTCTACTCCGTTTTATATGGAGCTTGTTCAGGCAGACAATGGAACTTATCGCTTAACTTTTTCTGCTTCAGATATTGTAAGACGTGATGTCTTAACTTTATTAAAAGCCCCGACAGCAAAAAACTATGTTATCGCTCTAAAATGGATGACCTTGCATATGATGTTATCGCAGGTCTATTTATATGAAACAATTTTAGGAAATAAAGCGGACATACCGATTCCTAATTCATGCCAGACACACTTCAACGGCAACATGCCTGCGAAATTTAAATTTAATTATGAGGACGGAGTTGGTGAACAATTCCTGGATAACATTCTTGCCAGTCATGGTCTGACTTATAAACAGGATGACAGCTCATATCTTGATTACTACATCGACAACGTTAATAAAGACCCGACGAAAGAAGGTTACAGTGGACTTGTTCCATTCGAGAATTATAAAAATGCATTAAAGAGTGCTGAAGGATCAGGGCCTGCTGCTCTTGAACCTAACTTTGATGACATCGCTCACTTCCAGCCGGTCATGCAGACAAAACTTGGTGAAGCACAAAGTGTGTTCAGAGGAAAAGTTAAAGGTAATAACGTAACTTACGCCGGGTATGAAATTTTCCAGAAAATGCTGGGCGATTTTCCTGCTGATGAAATTGCAGAAATTAAATTGAGCAGTGGTGAAGTAAAACAAATTTATCCAGGTAAGCAAAATCTTTCTCCATACGTTCTGGAAGTGATGCAGGCAAGTGGTCTTCTGGATTACTCGCAGCTCGTGACGGAAAAAATGAAAAAGAAATTTGTCGGGAAACAAGTCCTGATCGATTTTCCTTCAATGTATTCTTCACCAGTGTGGAGAGACTGGAGCTTGAGATATTTAGCGGACACCCTTTATCAGAACAAAGATGTTCCTGAAAAATCTAATTTATACTTCACAATTAAAAATGCCTGTATGATGGGCAGCAGGAGAGGTCCACTCATCCAGAAATTATGTGATGAAGGAAACCCTGTTCAGAATTTATCGAACTTTTTATCTGAGTTCAGATCAGGTGAAAAATATATTCCTACAAGAAGACTCGAAGAAGCGAAGTTTGCTGAGATGTACCCGTTCCTGGGATTCATCTGGACAAATCTTCGCGACAGACTTTCTCTTCTGCCGGAAGCAAAACCTTACGAACTGAACTTTTTACTGGATCAGCTTGCTGCCGGAAATCCATGGGCAAGATTGAAGTTCAGTTACATGGTAGCTCTTGATCAGCTTGAGTATCAGGAAGACGGAATTCTTCCACAGTATGATACAAAAAATTATTTCTCAAAAGCGAATGACCAGATCATGTGTAAGATGAACAATGTTTCTGTTCAGTACAACACACTTCAGCGTGCAGGAAAAGTTTTAGGCCTGGATAAACCTCTGTCTTATAACCATGCCGGAAGACTTTTATCATCAAAAGAAAAAACACAGGTGTGGAGAAGTATCGTTGATGATATCCAGCAGAGGAATGCACAGCTCTTCAGCGTGAAGAGTAAAGACGGAACATTCTACAAGACAGTAGAAAATGTTTCGTACAAAACAATCTTAAGTGAACAACAGGCCCTCTCGACAGGGACTACGTTAAGCCAGAAAGCGATTAACGATATCAAGACTGTTTCAAAATCTACAGAGTCGCAGTTGGGGACATTCTTCCTTCAGCTTTACAATGTAAAAGATCCGGTGAAACAACAGCAGTTGTTCGAAGAGTTTTCGAAAGTAAACGGTATAGACAACGTCTATAGTATGAAAGTCGGTTTTTTAGCTCTTGATGATGCGTATAAAAAACCAATCTATAAAGATTTGTTGAAGCAGGCAGCGCAGACAAGAAAACTTCAGGTGCTTTCACAGTTAAAAACTTTCTGTGATATGGACATCAATGACTCTAAAGAATTTAAAAATATTTTTTATGAAACAACAAAAGCACAGAACGATCTGAACCAGATGGCAGGGCTTCCTGCTGTACCGGAAGAAGTTCTAAGTAAGATTAACGAAATGTCTCCAGGTGAATGGCGTGACATGTGGTGGGGAATCGGTTCAGGTGTTGCGGGAATGGCCGCAGTCGTAATCGGTGGTGCATGTACTACAATGTCGGGTGGTCTTTGTGCTCCTCTCGGTGGAGCAATGGCCGTTGCCGGTCTTGCAGCGATGGGTATTCAGGTTAAGTTGACCGCAAATGAATTCGATAGAAAAGTTGAATCGGACGCTTCAGAAAAACAAGTCAAGATAATGGAAGAGCTGGGCTTCTCCAATACAGGTAGTGCAGATGAAGTTCACAGAAGTTATGCTTGGACTGCATTTGAAGCGATAAGTATTTTTCCACTAATTGGTGTTGCGACCAGATCGCTGACTCTCGGACCTAAACTCGTTTATGTTTCTGCGAAATCTATAATGAGACAAACTGGTAAGGCCGCTTTTAAAGCAGCAGCAAAATCGGTGACGCAACAGGAAGAAATTCGTACTGCAAGTTATTTATTAGGACTGACTTCGGTAAGTAAAAATGCCGGACTTGATGCTAAGACTATTGAAACAGCAACCGGTAAAATTGCGAAGATCAAAAAACTTTATACATCAGGTGAAATTGATCTGGAAACTATGATGAGAAGAATTGGTGCCGTGCTTGATCCGATTAAACGTGCAAAACTGGCAATGGCAAAAACACTGAAAAATGAAGTCGGCCAGGTGACAATACTGCAAACGAAAGAACAGATCGACAAACAAACAGCAATGATGATGTCGAATTATTTTGCAGACAACCCGAAAGAGATGTTGAGATTGATTCAGGGATATTCAGGTGAACGTTTAAATAAATCCGTGCGAATCATGGCAGAGATCGGCGCAACTGACAGGATTGCTAAACGCATTCCGGTTTTCGGTGGAGTGAAAGACTGGTTTCTTAAAATGAGAAATGAATCTCTGGCGAAAAACGCTGAGAAGATTTTAAGAATTGAAAAAGAACTGACCGCTCTTGGATCGAATCCAGGTCAGCTGCAGGGATTTATTAATAAGAACATTGAAGACCTGACAGATATCTTCATAGAAATCCCATTTAAAAAACGTGAGGTACCATACTTCATTTTTGCACAGGGGATGCCGGAGTTTAACTTTGTTAACGGAAGAAAGATTCCGTTATTAAGTATGATGTCGGAAGGGCAGACATTAAAAAGAATCGTGACAGCAAGAGCAAGACTCGTTCATGAAACCTATATGGCCGCCGCTAGAAAATCGATGGGACTTAAACGTTTCGTTCAATCAGAAACTACCTATGGAGCATTCAAATCGTTCCAGAATTCAGTTGGTGAACTTGCAAATAGAAAAGTGGGAGCTGAGTCAGTTAAGGTTATGCAGCAGTACCGTACAGTCGAGGAATCGATAGCGAGAAAACTTTATGTGAAGTACTCGAATGGTTCTGTGAAGATGGAATATAAAGCATTCAAGGAAATGGTTTTTAATCCGGTTACTTTGAAAGATAAAGCCTATGCTGAAGCTATCTGGGAATCAGTTCCAGCTGATGAGCTTCTTGGGATGAAAGATGTAGGTGAATATGCACTGAGAGTTGTGCAGGAACTTTCAAAGTATAATGATGTTGATTCGTTTGAAAGATACTTAGGGGCGTTGAAAGTTTTAACGATCAACAGAAACCCTGCTGTATTGGAAATTATGTAGTTTTCTTTATATATTCTTTTAAATTAGCGGCGACAGTTTCAAGATGTTTGTAATTGTCGCCCTCTCTTAACTTTAAATCGCGATTGTCACCATTCAGTAAATCTTCCACATATTTTTCGAACGCGTAAAGGGGTCCTGCAGTTCTTTGTGAAAGAAGTAGTCCCGAGAAAAATGCAATGGCCGCAAAAAATAATGTAATAGCAAAGTAGCTGATCGCAAATCCGATTACCGGAGACTTGCTGTAGATATTTACCGAATGAAGTGTAAGAGTTAAATATGACAGAGCAAACAATCCCAGTACTACACATGTACAAATTGAAATCGTCGCAAACTTCAAGGCGAATTTCATCTGTTCTTTAGGATTGATGAGAGCAAAACCTCTCTGGTTTTCCGGGTACCAGATAATTTTATCTTTTGTCACGAGTTTGATCACAATAATGACTGCTCCGACCCATTGAAAAACGTCAGCGGGATTAAAAACAATCGGAGGAAGATAGGGTAGATGCATCGGAATAAAATCCAGGGTCCCACCGTGAATCGCGCGGTCGATTACATTTCCTAAAACACCGCCGGATAAAAGTCCCAGACCTGCTTTCAGTGTATTTAATTCTGGTGATAAAAGAATAATGAGCAGAACGTAGACGAAAACCAGCAGTCCTCCCAGCGAACATAGTGTGACGAGAGTCAGACTTGCAGGAAGATCCTGAAGAGTTCCAAAAATAAAACCTTTATTGATGTGGGTTATTTCCCCCGTCATCATTTTCATCTTCCAGACGAAATCGATGACGAGTACGGAAATAAACAGAACCAGAGAAATTATAATACCTTTTTTAAACATTATTTACCTGAGACATTTTTCCAAACAGTAATCTGGCCTTCAAGTTCAGCAGCATTTGCAGCGCAGTCACTCCAGCAGTTATGTTTCAGGTTTTTTAATTTTTTCGAAATGACAGAATCTGTAATCGTCGTAAAATTTACCAGTGAGTTTTCGATGACGTTAGTGTGAGCAACATTCACATCAGCTGAAGAGTGCAGTGGAGTCTGGTTCACGCCGTGGCATGAAGAACATCTCTGACGAAGCACCGGATACAATGTCTGCTGGAAACCGGCCACAGAACTTAGCTTTACAACTGTAGTTCCCGTTCCTGTTCCTGTTCCCGTTCCCGTCGTCGGAGTTGTCGTCGTTTTTGTTATAGCAGGAGGAGCTGTTGTTCCCAGGTATCCAAAAGAAAAAGTAAGACGGTCAGTGTCTGTTCCCTTATCTTTTAACATGATCATTGAGAAATCTGAAATAGTCGGGTCTGCCATCGAAACTTTTTTATCAACAACCGTGTATGTAGCGTGTTGTGGATTGTATGTTCCGTTTATAAGGATTTTAAAGTTTCTTACATAAATATCTTTGCTCGTTCTGATTCGCGGATTTGTTACCTTGTAGCTGTACATATCGTACTCTTCGATATCGATATCAAGGTAAGAGTCAGCAACACCAACCATTGAAACAAGCGGCATACTGATGGTAGATTTTAGTGGCTTCGCTGCATTCGGATCAAAAGTCTGGTCGTTCGTAATTGTAATTTTAGAAATTTTTAAACCATCATTTAACTGACGAATTTCAACACCAAAGTTTGTCCCACCCGGAAGATAGAATGGAGTATCGAGGAATCCAGTTCCTGTCGTTACTTCACGCCATTCAAAACCTTTTGTTAATTTAATATCCCATTCTTTTGAGCCGCTGTTGTTAACCTGGATGTAAGCTGCATCTGTAGCAGCATCCGGTGCATTGACCAGCATCCATACTTTATAAAAATCTGAATTCGTAAGTTTAAAATTTACGTATGCTAGACCTGCATCTGAACTCGTAAGCGTTTTGGTTCCTGTTCCTTTTGGTGCCCAGATATACGTTGTCGTACCTTCCGTAGCTTTTACCATTGGAGCACGAAGTGAGCCTGATTCTGCCATGACTGTTACAGTTCCCTGATCAATTAAATTTTTTGGACTCAGAATGTTTGCAACTGTATCAGTCTCTGAAGTTTTTGAAGTTGTATCAGTGGATGTTGTTGTAGAAGTCGGTGCCTTTGAATCGATTATACGTTTCCATGCAGTAATTGCAGACTGCATTTCTGTAGCATTAGATGCACAGTCACTCCAGCAATTGTGTTTATCGGACTTAAGTTTCAACACGAGTCTTGAATTTGCGATATTTGTGAAATCAATTTTATAGTTATCAACAACAGCATTGTGGGCAGTCGCTACATCGGCCACTGCATGTAATGGAGACTGGCTGACTCCGTGACAGGCAACGCATCTTGCGCGTGTGATAGGGTAGACCGTCGTCTTAAATGCATCAATGGAAATTGCTTTTACTTCAGATGCAGATAATGTTGTTCCTGCAGGTACATATCCTGTGGCCGGACTTGTACTCGTGCTGCTGCTTGAAGTGGAAGAAAATTTCATTGGCGATTTAGATGACGATGCCATCGGCGTAATACACTGGTTATAACCAATGAGTACCAGGCCCAGGCAAAGAAACGACGACAATTTGTACTTAGTTGATCTTTTCAAATTCTATTCCTTGTAGGTCTATTTAATCTTATTAAAGAAAAGATAATCGTTAATGTTCGTTCCAAATGGATTGTCACCAACTACTTTCGCAAGCTTTGCTTCATCCCCTGTAAGTGATAAGTAATTTGCAACCAGAGCCTTTGCTAAATTGGTAACACTGTTACTTGTAAGCATAGCTTGAGTATCAACAGTTCCATTGTCCTTGAAAGCTCCGATCTGTCTTTTGTTCGCTACTCTCAATGTTGCTTTACCAGCGTTTCTGTAAAGAAGAGTGAAAGCAGATGAACGTTGTGAACTATCTCCGGCCCATGGAATTTTTCCGCGCCCACCAGTTGAATCATCTGTAGCTCCGCTTGAAGCAATACCACCGTCTGAGTAGACGTAAATCATGATATCTTTTCCTTTGGCCGCAGCAAGCTCCATAACTTTTCCAATCAGGTCACCGATTTCAAAGTCACGCGTTTCACCACTTGATCTTGTATTGTCATGATAGTCGAATCCACCTTTTTCGACTGTACCAACTCCGATGTATCCATCAAGAATAAGTTTTGCCATTGTCGCAGTTTTTCTTTGATCAGCATTGTTAGCGATGTTTGGAAAAATATTTGTGACTAGCGGGTCTAGAGTAGGGTCTACAGCGGTTACAGAAAAGCGGTTTAATAAATCCTGAGATTGAATGTATCCACAGTTCATTAAATCCTTGATCTGATCTGGAAGTGCTTTTTTATTGAAGAGACTGATTTTCTGCGCACTCATATTCTCAATTGATTTTAAAACTTTTTGTGCTTTATCAGTTCCGTAAAGAGTTCCAAGGCGACCGATATTCACAAGCCCAAGTGCATCTTTAGGAGTATTTAATGTAACGGGTTTTAAAGTTGCAATCAATGAACTTTGAGGGGCCATTGAGTTTCCGCCCGAGTCACTGTTAACTGTTCCTGCAAGAGGAGCGAGTTGTCCTGTAACACCTGCAGAAGCAAGCCAGTACATTGGATTGTGTGGATTGTTTTGCGTATCATCGTTTGAAGTCGCACAAAAAACTCCGCCTTCCACTTTTGCTCTCGTCGTTACTGTCGAAGAGTTTTTGATTCCGCGAAGAATTGCGGAGTCATTATGGAAAACAAGACCAAGTTCATTATTTGTTTGTCCCGCATTTTTCGGGTGCATTGTCATTGGTAAACCAAGTGTTTCATAACTTGAAATAAAATCCATCTGGCCACCGGCCTTTCCTACCATGACGTTAGATCCAACAAGGTTTCCCCCTCCGGATAAATCGAAAATGATAATCGGAACTCTGGTTATATTGGTTGTATCACCAAGCCCGCACTCAAGAGCGTTTGCCGCATTTGAATGAAGCATTGTGAGCAGGCCGGGAATCATTGTGAACCCAACGCCTGCTAAAAATCCCTGCGAAAGAAAATCTCTGCGCGTATGAAGAGAATGGTTTTCATGTTTTAAAGGAGCGTTTGGATCTTTTTTATTTTCTGTCATCTTAAATCGTCCTTATAAAAGTGTCGCGTGAGCGCTTGCCAGGGTTGATATACACATACCTTTCACAACTTTTCTCGTTGTCACACTTGAAGTTAAAACTTCACCGGATAAAAGGTCATCAAACAATTTAGAAAGTTCGTTGAATGTCAAAACTTGCGTTGTTGAATCAAGAGGCGGCATAAATTTAGCGATCGCCTGATTTATGATCAACTGCTTGCTGGTAGCATTAAAAACCTGCGCAGGGGTCTGGGTAAAATTGATTGTAGGCCATACAACTACTCTTAGTGTCTGTGTCTCAACCATTTTTTCGCAGAATTCTGCAGCTAGCTTTGTAATTGCAACCTGATTGGCAGGAAGAAAACTTTTTGCGTTGTTATCAACAGGCATCTGAACAGTAAGATCTTTATAGACTCCCATGATTGTTGGATCAGAAGGTCCCACACCTGTCAGGGTTGCCATCGATTGATAAATTTGTTCGAAATCTTTTACACCAACATCAATTGTATCGAGTTCACTCTCAGCAGTAGGAGCATTCATTGGCGGCATGACAAGTCCATCAGGAAGAGTTGCACCACTAGTAGTATCACCACCGTCAGTTGTATTTGTCGACGGAGCAGCTGTTGAAGAAGATGTTGAAGCCGTACTTCTTTTTGTGTTAGTCGTTTTATCAACAGTACACTGGTTAAATGCAATCAGGACTGACACGAGAGTTGTTATCGCAATGGCAATTCGTACACCGTTTGGTAATGTTTTTTCTTCATTCATGATTATTCGCCCAGGCAAAGAACTGATGTCTCTGCAAAAAGATTTTTCATATTAAATTTATCACCACTCTGAAATGAATCAGCGAGTGTTTTCACTTCAGCTATTTCACTGGCGATTTTTGGTTTTCTGATACATACGAGTTCAAAAACTTTTGATGACATACATTCAGCGAAAGCACGTGAACGCGATACCATCATTCCAAGTTCTTTTGCTCCATTACCAGAAACTTTATCAGGCCATCCTAAAACAGCATTCTGTCCATCTGCCCAAAGGTTTACCCAGCTGTCGTCTTTAGTAAGATATCCATCTTTATAAAGAACGTTCTTTAAGATTTTTGGAGCGACTGTTCCCGGAGTGTAAGTAAGCTGATCACCAACGAAATCGAAATACGCCCAAGCTCCACCGAGACCATCCTGACCAGCATGACAACCAACGCACTGGTTACGGTAAGTTCTCGAGTCACCTCCCGGATTTCTTTCCACGTCACGACGAACGTGAAAGTCGGCAATGTTAATATCGTGAACCGCTTCGAAATCGCGGCAAAGATAATTAATGAAAGTAAAACGGGTCATTCTTCTGTTTGTTCCTGCAGAAAAGAATGCAGCCGCTGAAGCTCTTGTAGTGATGACTCCGGCAGTATCTTTAATACCAGTCACTTCAGATTGATTGGCATGAACCAGATAATCTTTTAGTGAAACAAAATTATTTTCCAGAGTTTCATACTGTTTGTTATCTTTGTTGCTGTAAGCAGGAACAGTCACGGGAGTGTTTGCTGCTGCTATATATAGATGATCACCATATAAAACCTGATCAAACGGAATATCATCTCTGACCATACCAATGACCGTGGCAACATAATCGTTCAGCGGAACGCGAGGTGAGTGATCCACGTTAGTCCAGCGTTTTACCCAGTTCTTCAATGTTAAATTGTAAAAATTCTGGTTATCGATTGCCTTTAGAGCTGCGCCCTTTGGGTTTCCGTTTTTAATCAACGTTTCCATCTGTGACAAAACGTCAGAGGTAGGAGGTACGCCGGTCAAACGATTGTGTAATCGATAGGCCTGCGATTTGGCGTCAGCAAACGCCTGAACTGAAAATAATGATACTAAAGAAATTGCGACCAATTCCTTTACAAAAAGTTTCTGAAATTTAATAAGGCCTCTCCCGTAAATAATTTCACTCAAAATTAGTTTAACATAGAGACAGTCAATTATAAGGAGTAAGCAAATAGTTCCTGAGCTTTTCACTCGAGCATTGCCTGAGTGTCATACTTTTTTGCTTAATTTGTTGATGTTATTGTAAATCTTTTAGTTTACGATTAATGGATAATTTCAGTTTAATTTTAAGGCAAGAGTTCGTTGAATGTTTAAATCAAAATCCCTCATTATAATGTCGCTGATCGGGGCTTGCCAGTTTTTCTCACCGAAAGCTGAAGCGTATCCGAATTTTATCGGACACGGCTACAATTCATGTATCACTTGTCACTACAATCCATTCGGTAACGGGCCTATCAATGACTATGGTAGAGCATTTTCGGCCACAGCTGTAAGTAGCCGTGGATTTTATGATGATAACAAACCTGAAGAATTGATCAGCCAGGAATCAGGATTTTTATTCAAACAGCCGGAGAATAAACATTTCCGTCCTCAGCTGAGTTATCGTGGAATGCTTTTAAAACAAAACTTCGGTGAAGTGAAAGAGACGACAGATTATATTCACATGCAGGCAGATCTGAGTTTAGTAGGGTTGTTTGGCGAAAACGATAAATACATTGCTGAAGTGACGTTTGGTTATGCGCCTGTTCCGCGCGCACTTCAAAATACTCCACAGGCAGACAGTATTAAAACATACAGAACACGCGAGCATTATCTTGGTTACCGCCCGAATCAGACCTGGGGAATTTATGCGGGACTGATGGATAAAACTTTCGGCGTAAGATTGGTCGAACACACTTCATATTCACGTACGACTCCGCAACTTACAATGGACGATCAGTCTCACGGTGTCGTAATTCATTATAATACTCCTTCTTTTGAAGGTGGATTAAATGCATTCGTTGGTAACCTTACTCAGGATGTAGATCTTCGAATGAAAGGTTTCGCAGGAACTTTTGAATACACTTTACTGGAAAAAAACAGAGTAGGTCTTTCAGTCATGAAAGAAGGAAATGATTACGTCGACCAGACTGCCTATGCAGCTCACATCCGTTCAGGACTGGATCATGGAACAAGTATTATTTTTGAAGTCGGGCGCGTAGAAAAAACGCCGAAAACATCTTCACTTAGCAAGACTGAATACTATTCAATCTTCCAGAATGAAATCAGAGCGACGAGAGGAGTTTATTTCCTTAACTCAATCGAATATTATAAAAATGCTGTTGATAAAAGTTACCGCGTTCGTTTCGGTCCAAGTGTTTCATACTTTCCACGTTCGAAAATCGAACTGAGAGTGGACCTGAACAATACGAGAAACTTCAGTCAGGAAAGCAGCGTAAAAGATAGGTGGGATCTGTTAGCACAGATTCACTTGTGGTTATAACAATGATGAAAATAAAATTAACACTACTTACATTCATCATATCTTTCAGCGCAATCGCAGCGAATACTCCGCTTGATAACCTCAAGCTGATGCAGCTTTATCTGGATAAAAACCAGCTGGAAAAAGTAGAAGATTTGTACGATGAAAATGAAGAAATTCTTGGTAAAAACTGGATGGCACTCGAAAGACTTGCAATCAGTTTTGAGCGCAGGGAAAAATTCAAAGAGGCGATTGAAACTTACAGAAAAATTATTGTGAATTTCAATAAGGAAGCTCATGAAAAGATTCTGGCAACTTCTGCTTCGAAAATGGATTCGTCTTATTACGATAAAACAAAACTTCAGTTGTACTATTACAAACTGGCATTCCTGAATACACAGCTTTTTAGTAAGACGAATTCCTATACTCCGGGCAATGACCGCAGCAAATATAAAAAGAATGCTGAAGGCTTTATCGGGCTTGCCCGCAAAGTAAAAGTAGATGAAGGTGATTTGAAATTGCTTGAAGATCTGCTTCAGGAAAAAATCAACAGTGATGAAAGAATGACCTACAAGTCACATTACTACGCTTCGCTTGATTTCATCAGCTGGCAGGACCGCCTTTACCTGGTGAACACCAGCGGTGTGAAAACAAATCTTTTAAGTACTGCAATCGGAACATGTATCGGTGGTGGTAAAAAATGGGAAAACGTAAATTTCGAATTCGACCTTGAAGGATGTTTTGCAGTTTTAACTGCAACGATCAGTTCAGAAGACCGCACAGTTAAATATCAGCAGTCATCTGTCGCAGTAAAAGGTTTTGTGGCCGGTCCAGGAATGTACTTCAAGACTTTCTCGGATAATGTTCTTTTGGGTGTACACGTCCCGGTAAAATACCGCCAGGGTGACTGGACAAATCCTGATGAAACTCAATACCGCTTTGAAAGAGAAAAAACTTATGAAGCAGGGTATTTCCTTCAGTCAAAAATTAAAATAAAAAACGTTTCACTCAGAACACGCCTAGGAAAAGTTTTTCCTAACCCGGGCAGTCTCTGGTCTATTGGGTTATTATATGATTTTTAGGAGAACAAATATGAAAATTATTATCGCGGTTATGGCCAGTGCACTAATGATGAATGCTTACGCTCACGAAGTAACAGTAAAAGTTGCTTTATCACCAGCGGGAAGTTTCGAAGCAAAATCAGACAAAGTTAAGGGTGAAGTTAAAAAAGACGGAGCAAAATTCACAGCAGAAAACCTTTGGGTAAAAACTGATGAATTAAAAACGGGTATCGATCTTCGTGATGAACATTTTCATAAGCATTTAGCTTCTGATAAATTCCCAAAAATTACTTTTACAAAAGTTATGGCAGCTGACGGAAAAGGGACGGGGACACTGACTGTTGATGATGTTAAAAAAGATGTGTCATTTACATATACAATGAAATCGCCAACAAAACTTGAAGCTACAATCAATGTAAAAAATTCTGATTTCAAACTGAAAGAAGAAAACTACATGGGAATTGGAGTGAAGGACGATGTTGTAATCGTTGCTATCATCGATGTTTAATAAAATATGAAAAAAATAATCAGTCTGATATTCATTGCATTTCTCGCCGCCAGCTGCGGCCAGGATTACAACAGCAGCTCAGGAGACTACTCACAGTACGCTCCGATTGAAGGAATCGATTCATCAACACCTGATGGAGTAAGATTGCTTGCTGCTTATAAAGTTTTTCAGACAAAATGTTTTCAATGTCACAATGCCTGGTCTGCTTATAAGTCATCCGCACAGTGGACTGCTGCAGGTCTTGTTTCACAGGGAAATACAGGGGGATCTTTGATCTGGACCAGATTAAAGAACAATGGCGGCGACATGCCTCAGGACCCGGTGGCAGAGCTAACAACTGATGAGTTGGGGTCTGTGGAAACGTGGATTAATGGAATCTAAATCTAAAATAAAAAAAGGCCGGAATATTGATCCAGCCTTTTTTATATCTATAATTTCTTAAAATTATTTGAAGAAACATCTCTTAGCTTTTAACGTTTCATACTGCTTAGTTAGATAATCATTCCCTTGTGCCTTATCTTTAAGTGTACGGTAGAAAGCTTCTTCAGAAGTTACTCCATCTTTTTCTGCACGAGCAGAAACTTCATCAAGAGTCTTCGTCCAACCTGCCATATCCTGAGGAGACATATCGTCAGCTAAAACCTTCCAGAATTTATGTGGGTTTTTTGGATCGATAATATTTGTCTTCCCGTTTTTTGTAGAAAGTTTTTTGATTGAAGCAACAAGAGCTTTTTGATCAGCAGATCCTGATTCTGCAAGACCTAAAAATAGTGCCAGAGATTTTTCATCTTCAGGAGCCACCATGTCTGGAGTAACTTTAGAGTAGTCACCCATTCCAAGTCTTTTCATACGTCCAGAGATGAATGTATTAAGTTGGGCCGGGTTTTTAGGAATTACTTCATTAAGAAGTTTTGTGGCCGAAGCGTTTTTAACTGTTTCAACTGTAAACTTGAATCCTTCTTTCGCTAAAGATTCATTCACACATTCAGCACATGCGATGATTACAGATTTACCATGTCTGTTAGCAAGATAGATAATGTTGTTGATTGCGTTCACAACATCTTTCTTTTGAATTTTATCAGCGTCTGTATCAAGGATCATTTGCAGACCTTTTCTTACGTCAGCATCGTGTCCTGTAACAGGCAGAGCACTTAGAACTTTATAAAGTTCTTCTCTTGAAAGAGAACTCTTATTTCCAAGGGCCATAAGTGATGAGGCAACATAGCTTTGAACTTGTTTTGCATCATTTCCCTTAATCCCTTGCTTCGCCAGGATTTCAGCAATCCCAGATCCGCTCACAAGGTAGTCAACTAGCTTCACTGCAGATGCGTATGAAACGTTAATAGTTAAACATAAAATCAATAAATACTTATACATAGATGCGTCCTCGCTTTTCTTGTGGCAACTTAGGTATTATTTCGGTCGAAACCTCTAAAACCTTTAGGTGTGTCATTTTTATATACCAGTATTTTTTTTGTATTAGGAACAGGGTATCAGTAACTTAACTAAAAATCAGCTTTAGGCAAAAGTTGAAGATATGTAGAAATAGTGGATAAACTTATGCTACTTATTAGTTGATCATTATAGTTGAGGTAAACCTGTGAAGGAATTTTTACTGTTAGCGAGTCTTATTTTTTCGTTCTCGTTACGAGCTGACGAATCGAACCTTAAAGGTTCAGAAGACGACGCGACTAAAATTACGCAGTATCGTGAACGTTGTGAAGTGATCAACACTCTTCTGGTGAAAGATACTTTCAAACTTAATTGTTATTCAAACTACAATCATTACGGCCCGACTTCAAAACAACTACGAGCTACCGGCGCTCTAAAAATTGCCAACTATAATCTTCTGCACCCGGGAACTTCAAAAGCACTTTTTAAAGATTACGGTCTTGTTGCAAAAATTATGAATCAATATGATGTTGTTTCAGGACTTGAGTTGCTTGCAACTGTTGGTCACGATGAAGCTAACAACAAAGCAGTTCTGGATTTAATTAGAACTTCACCAGCGATGGTTGAAAAACTTCGCGCGGCCAAAGCAAAATTAAAAGACGCTGCAAAGATTCAGGAAATGGATAATAAGATAAATAAGCTGATCACTGATACAAGAGCAGCTTATGATCTTTACCGTGCTCCTGGTTACATGAGAGCCTTATTAGAACTAAAAAAACTGGACCCGAGCTGGTCACTTATTCTTTCACCAAGAGGGGATTCAGCGATCGAAGGATCTGTTGAAGAGCTTGCAGGATTTTTCTACAGAGCAAATTCTGTAACACCTGCTACGAATCCACATTGTAAAGAATATGCCGGAGAAGATGCAGGACCGCCGGTTGCTTGCATCATCACACTTACAAAAGATTTCATGGGTAAAGACCTGCTTCAGTACTTTTCTAGACGCCCTTTCATGGCAACCTTCAAAGCTAACAATACAACTTTTACATTAGTAACTTCTCATGTTGTTTACACTTACTCTGGTGACGAAGCTGCAGAGAAAAATTTATTGCAGGATGTTTTCGGTACTGATGATATTAAAAAACTTGGCCCTGGAATCAACTCCGCAAACTTCGCCCGCTATGCTGAAGTAAAAACAACTCTTGAATTCATGAATCGTTTTAAGAAAAAATACAACGACGCTAAAATTATTTATCAAGCCGATACAAATTTAGTCTCTAACAATCCTTACTGGACTGAAGTTTTAAAATCTTTTCCAGGGGCAGAGCTTTTAATTAAAGACCCGACGACACTTTCTCCAACTCGTTATATGTCAGGTGGAAAAGAAACGAATGGGGAAGCGAACGATTACGATCACTTCATTTTAGACAAGAGTGAGTTCAAAGGTTGTAACAGCGGTGAAGTTTACAATTATTACAAAGAAAACATTTATAAAGATATTGAAGCCCGCTACGTCATCAGAAAAGAGACTGTAGGACTAACTAAAAAGTACTTCCGGCCAGAAGTTGATAATGAAAGACTACTTGGTCTTCTGACTCAGCGACCAGTTGTGAATGGGGAAGACGTTCCGGTATTAGATGGTGATATTCCTCCGACTGATGACCCGGCACCGATTAAACTTGATTATGAACTGACTCCAGCTGGTCAGAGTAAAATGGACAGATTCGTAGCGGTGTTTGGAAAAAATCTGAAGGCGATGAACACTGTTAAAAATTCTGAAGTAGTGGCGGATGATTTTCAGGTGACTGAGAGACTGGAAGGCATGAATCGCAGAGTGTTTTTAAGACAGCTGACGAATCCTTTTTACTATCGTTTTATGCAAGAGGTTTTATCAGACCACTTCCCGGTAGTTCTTACATGTAAATTCTAATAAAAAAAGCAGCTCAAGGGCTGCTTTTTTTTGCTTAAGTTTTTAAATAATTGTTTACGAGAGAGCGGCCTTAACAAGTTCATTAGCAACTTTGCTATCAAACTGACCTTTAATTTTCGGGCTCAAATCTTTCATTACTAGGCCGGCATTGTGACCAGGATTAGCAGCAAGAATTTCTTTAATAAATCCTTTCACTGTTTCTTCATCAATTTGTTTCGGCATGAACTCAGAAAGAGTAATAATTTCTCTCTCAGTTTTTTTCCTGATTTCATTTTCCGGTGGAAAGTTTTCCAGCGAATCTTTTAATTTTTTTACGTGCTTGATTAAAACATCCATTTCAGCGATTGGTGTTTTTGATGTTTTGTTTTCAATCAACATACTTTTAAAATAGCGAAGAGCATCGAGACGATCTTTGTCTTTTGCGAACATTGCTTTCTTAATTTCTTCTGTAATTTGTTCCATCATAAATTGCCTCCTGGCCATTGGAGGTTAGTATAATGAACTAAGCATGATATCGCATCACTTTATTTTCAAAGTCCGTGACTTCCCACCCCGCACCTTTACCACCTTCTAATACAGGCGTGATATCTTTGATGTCACCCTTGATAGCAACAGAGAGCATAACTTTTCTAATGGCGATTTTGGCATCCATAACAGCTTGCATGCGTTGCAGATCGCCTTTGTTTTGATTCTTCTTATATTTTTGTATCAGTAGATTCAATCCTTCCTCGACCAGAGCTAATTGTTCTTCGTCCATTTGTTCACCACTGAGCTACTTGTTAGAGATAATCTATTTTAAACCCGAACTGTTTTTATCGGCCCTTCGATTCCAAAAGTTTAGGCCAACATGGAGTCTTATTAAAGCGTTAAGTAGGCTAAGGACATCTGCTTAAAAGCTGTCAAACTAACCAAAAACCGCATTTTTTTTCCTGAAAAGTGTGTCCTTTTAGAGGCAATCCAATTTTAATACATCTTCTGATTATAAACTGTGACGGTGTTACTCTTACGAAGTTGATACCGTCACAGTGACTAAATTAAATTATTAAACGTTTTCAGGCTTAGGTGGCTTCGGAGCTTTTGGCTGCTTCGGCGGTTTAGGCGCAGGTGCGGGAGCAGCTGGCGGATCAATCTTAGGAAATAACGGCATAGGCTCAGTCAGTTCATAAGTAATCTTTCCAAATTTAATATCCTCAAATTTTCCAAGCTTCACACCCAACGGCTGCAGAGCTTTTTCTGCAGTATCCGGAAGGAAAGCAGTAAGGAGAGTTGAGATTGCATGAATAGAATAAAGGCAGTTATAAACTACTTGTTTAAGAGCTGCTTTGTCCTCTTTAAGCTTCCATGGCTCTTTCGTGTTTACGTATTGATTCATGCTGTTCACGCCTTCCCACAATGCCTCTAAAGCTCTGTTGTGCTCGCGTTTTTCCATGAAGACTTTCATCTTTGCAAAGTTCTCATCAAAGTTAACTTCCTGAGTGATTCCTTCGCCGGAAAGTGTAGGCTCATTATCTTTCAGATAAAGTTTAATAACTCTCATGATCAGGTTACCAAAACTATTTCCTAATTCAGCATTATGTTTTTCAATTAATTCTTTTTCAGAAAAACGCCCGTCGTTTTGCGCTGGGATTGCTCTTAGTAAATAATAACGGAAACTATCCAGAGGGTATTTTTCCAGCATCTCATTCGGGTCGATCACATTGTTCAATGACTTCGACATTTTTTTACCGTCTTCAGCTAAAATCATTCCGTGAACATAAACCTGTTTCGGAATTTCAATTCCGGCAGCATGAAGCATGATCGGCCAGATGACAGTGTGAAACCAGGTAATGTCTTTACCGATTACATGCATAGAAGCTGGCCAGAATTTTTCGTTGGGAGTTCCGGCCACGGCAGCATAATAATTTATTAAAGCATCAAACCATGTGTACATTACAAATTTAGGATTTCCTGGAACAGGAATTCCCCAATTTTCATTCGGTCGTGAGATCGGAAGATCTCTAAGTTTATCACCTTCAAGTCGCGATAACATTTCATTGTATGAAGATGTCGGCACGATAAACGTCGGGTGAGTCTTGATATAGGAAATGATCCAGTCCTGATAAGCACTCATCTTGAAGAAATAACCTTCTTCCTCTTTAAGTGTTAACGGAATGCCGTGCGCAGGGCAGATATTATCCGGTGCCTGAGTTTCAGTATAAAATGATTCACATGATAAACAGTACTGTCCGGAGTAAACTCCAAAATAAACGTCGCCCTTTTTTTCTAATTGATTCCAAAGATTGATACATACATCATGGTGACGTTTTTCCGTCGTTCTGATGAAGTCATTGTTTGAAATTTTTAAATCAGCGCAAAGCTTTTTAAATATTTTTGAGTTCTCATCAACGTAGGCCTGAGTTTCCATTCCATTTGCTTTCGCAGACTCAATCAGCTTCTGGCCGTTTTCATCTGTACCAGTCAGGAAGTATGTTTCATAACCTAAAAACTTGTGCCATCTGGCATATGCATCACTGACGATTTTTTCCAGCGCGTGACCCATGTGCGGCTTTCCGTTCGGATAGTCGATTGCGGTCGTGATATAAAATTTTTCAGACATATATTTTCCTTATGCTTTTACTACAAAGTTTACAATTTTTCCCGGAACATAAATTTCTTTAACGATTGTTCCTACAAGATTCTTCGCTACGTTCTCATCAGCTTTTGCCATCACAAGAATTTCTTCCTGAGTGATCGTTGGCTCAACTTCCAGAGTCGCTCTCAGTTTCCCGTTAACCTGAACTGCAACTGTGATCGTGTCATCAAGTGCAAGAGCTTCATCGAACTTCGGCCATGCTTCATACGTTAAAGTCTTTTTACCACCAAGGCTTTCCCAAATCTCTTCACAAGCGTGAGGTGCCATTGGAGCAAGTAGAAGTGTGAAGATTCTCGCAGTCTCATTTGTAACAGTTCCAGTTTTGTAACAATGATTTGTAAAAATCATCAATGCAGAAATTGCAGTGTTGAATCTTAAGTTATCATAGTCACCAGTCACTTTTTTAATCGTCTTATGAAGCATCTTAATGGTTTCTTCATTTTCAGTTCCGTTTACGATCTTGGATGGATCAGCAAAAAATCTGTAAGCACGATTCAAAAAGTTATAAACACCTTTTGTACCATTTTCATTCCACGGTTTTACTTTTTCAAGCGGCCCCATGAACATTTCATAAAGTCTTAGAGAGTCACCACCGAATTCTTTTACAACTGAATCGGGGTTCACAACGTTACCGCGTGACTTACTCATCTTCTCACCATCAGAGGCAAGAATTAATCCCTGGTTCACAAGTTTTTTAAACGGCTCTTTCGTTGAAACAAATCCAAGGTCAAATAAAACCTTGTGCCAGAAACGTGCATACAATAAGTGAAGTACTGCGTGCTCAGCTCCACCGATATATAAATCAACCGGCATCCAGTATTTTTCAATCTCTGAATTCCATGGCTCTTTATCATTTTTCGGATCGCAAAATCTTAAATAATACCAGCAAGACCCGGCCCAGTTAGGCATTGTATTGGTTTCACGTTTAGCTTTTTTTCCTGTCTTGGGATCTGTAATCCAAAGCCAGTCAGTTGCGTTTGCCAGAGGTGATTCACCACTTCCTGATGGTTCAAATTTTTCTAACTCAGGAAGAGCTACCGGAAGTTCATCAGCATCAAGACATCTGATGGTTCCATCTTCATATTTTAAAAGAGGGAATGGTTCACCCCAGTAACGTTGACGTGAAAAAATCCAGTCGCGAAGTTTGTAATTAATTTTCTTCGTTCCAAGTTTTTTATCTTCAAGCCAGGCGATCATTTTCGTGATGCCTTCTTTTTTGTCAGTATCATTTAGAAAATCAGAGTTGATATGTTTACCATCACCAGTATGTGCGGCCTCTTGTACATCTCCACCTTCAAGAACCTGAACGATCTCAATATTATATTTTTTAGCAAACTCGTGATCGCGTTCATCATGAGCAGGAACGGCCATGATCGCACCTGTTCCATAAGTCATAAGTACATAATCAGCTATCCAGATTGGAATCAATTTATTATTTGCCGGATTCACTGCATACGATCCAGTAGACACTCCGGACTTATCTTTATTAAGTTCGGTTCTTTCTAAATCATTTTTTGCAAGACATGCTTTTTGGTAAGCAGTGATAATTTCTTTATTCTCTACAGTCGTAATGTGATTCACAAGTGGATGTTCTGGCGAGATCACCATGTAAGTCGCACCAAAAAGTGTATCTGGTCTTGTCGTAAAGACTTCGATCGATTCTTTATGTTTATCAACATTAAACTTAATCGTCGCACCTTCAGATTTTCCAATCCAGTTACGTTGCATTTCTTTAATTGATTCCGGCCAGTCAACATCATCGATATCAACAAGCAGGCGCTCAGCGTATTCAGTAATACGTAACATCCACTGACTCATTTTCTTTTGAATCACCGGATGTCCGCCGACTTCAGATTTCCCGTCGACAACTTCTTCGTTAGCTAAAACTGTTTTTAAAGCAGGACACCAGTTAACATTAATTTCGTCTTCATAAGCTAAACCTTTGTTGTAAAGCTGAACGAATATCCACTGAGTCCATTTATAGTAATCCACATTCGACGTCGCAATTTCTCTATCCCAGTCATAAGAAAAACCAAGGGCCTTCAACTGACGAGTGAAAGTTGCAATATTTTTTTTAGTTGTGATGTCCGGATGTGTTCCCGTTTTCATCGCATAGTTTTCTGCTGGTAAACCAAACGAGTCCCATCCCATTGGATGAAGAACGTTGAATCCAAGCATTCTTTTGTAGCGGGACATGATGTCCGTCGCTGTATATCCTTCTGGGTGACCAACGTGAAGACCATCACCAGATGGAAATGGAAACATGTCGAGAGCGTAGTACTTCGGCTTGTTAGATTTGTTTTCTGTTTTGAAAGTTTTGTTCTGGTCCCAATACTTTTGCCACTTCGCTTCGATTCTTGCGAAGTCGTATTCTACGGAAGTTGATGACGAGGGAGTTGTCTCTGACATTTAGAAAATCCTTGGTAGATGAACCTGATTATTAGGAAGTCAAAATTCTAACACTACCAATACTTTTTATAAAGTGTATAATGGGTAAAACACTAAGTTTGAGAGACGAATATGAGCGAGAAAAATATTGTTTATCCGATCAGCGCAAACCCACCAACATGGGGACATGCCGACATCATGATGAGGGCCGCCACTCATTTTGATCACCTATACTGGGTTGCTGCAACGAACCCAAAAAAGGCGTATATGTTTACACTGGAAGAGCGACTGGAAATGATGCAGTCTTACGTCGATTATTATAAATTAAAAAACGTCACGATCGTTTCCCACGAAGGAACAATCGCGCGTTTCGCCGAAGAGAAAAACGCTCAGTTTCTCCTGCGTGGTTTAAGAAATTCATCTGACTATCAAATGGAACTGGAATTATCAGTCGGTAACCGTGGTATCAGCAAAGATATCGAAACGATTTGTTTTTTTTCCAAACCCCACTTTGCAACTATCTCATCAAGCCTGATAAGAGAACTCGCTCAACTCAATGAACGCATCGATCAATACGTCATGCCTTCAATCGCTAAAAAAATTCTTCACAAACTCCACGGAGACAAAGCGATCAAATGAGAACGCTTATAATATTGGGCCATCCCGATAAAAAATCTCTCTGCGCCGCCTTTGCTGACAGCTATGAAAAAGGCGCGCGTGAAAAAGGTGGTGAAGTTAAGCGCCTCAATCTTTCCGAATTAAGTTTCAATCCCAATCTTCGCCAGGGTTACAAAGTCATTCAGAACCTTGAGGCAGATCTCGTCGAATCCCAAAATCTCATCAAATGGGCCAATCATCTCGTCATCATTTATCCAGTGTGGTGGGGAAGTGTCCCGGCAATCATGAAAGGTTTCATCGACCGCACATTTCTGCCCGGCTTCGCTTTTAAATACCGCGAGCACTCCAATCAGTGGGACAAACTTCTTTCTGGCAAAAGTGCCCGCATGATAGTCACCAGCGATGCACCTGCCTGGTGGCTTTACCTTACATACTTTCACCCCGCAGTGAACATGATGAAAAAATCTGTTCTCGAATTCTGCGGTGTCGGTCCTGTCTCTGTGATGAGTTTCGACTCAATCAAAAATGCCAGCGAAAAAAGAATCGAAGGCATGCTCTACAAAACTTTCCGGGCCGGTTTAGATGACAACTAATCTTTTCGACTCTTGCGATATCGGCCTGAAACGCGGATCAATTGTATTGAGTCCTCACAGTAAAAATTGGGCCACTGCCTTCTCTTTCGAATCATCCCGCATTTATGAAGTCATGGATGCATATCTGCCTGAATTAAAATTGCACCATATCGGTTCAACTGCAGTTAAAGGTATAGTCGCAAAACCTGTGCTGGATATTTTAGGTGAAGTAAAAAAGATTTCTTCTGTCGATCAATTTGAGCAGATATTCAAAAACCTCGGTTACGAATATAAAGGCGAATATGGAATTCCCGGAAGACGTTACCTGACACTTTATAGTTTAAATAAAGAAGTAGCCTACGTTCATTTGCACATTTTTGAAAATAGTTCCAAAGAATTTCAGACTCATCTGGATTTCAGAGACATCTTAAATCAGAATGAAGAACTACGTTTAGAGTATGAAACTCTAAAATTACTATTGGTAGAATCTAAAATTCCACGAAGTGAATATTCAGATGCAAAAGCAGATCTGATTAATAAAATTCTCAACTCTTCAAAAACCTGAGTCCGTTAAAATAGACTTCACCTTTATCTAAAACGCCTCTCAAATTCATAGAAAGTTGCTTTAAGAAATCACTTTTGTTGATATCCGCCTGAATCTTTTTTGCTGATGTTTTATAAATATGATCCAGCCTTTCTTCTGCTGGCATCGAATTAAACGGATCAAGCGCAGTTCTTGTTCTTTTATGATGAACTCCATTACTAAAAATATAATGAAGAACATTTTTGAGTTCTCTCACTGAATTCAATTTTCTTAAATGATAACGATGTTTATAAACAGTTCCTTTCGTTCGTTTCATTTTGTTAATAGCTTTCGACAAAGAAATCCCAAGCGCCTGCATCCCTTGATGCATGACTTTATGATCAGAAGCTTCAACCAGCAAATGCACATGATTATACTCCAGCGTATAATGGATCACTCTTAGCTTTTTCAATCTCGCTCGTATGATCGCATGATGAAGAGCTTTTAAAATTCGTTTAGATTTGATATCTGCCTTATTCTCACGAACCTTAATGGTTAGATGCATGGAAGTTGGTTTAGTGATTCTGTCCCTTCTTATATGGCGAATCCCCCGGTCGTGAATCGCTGGACGACCTGCAGTTTTGGGATTCAGTAATGACAGTTGAGTATTTCTTCTGATTTTTTTCATAATATCTCCAGTTGAGATTTTTGCAAAAAAGGCAGATATCAACTGAAAAGCAAGTATGAGAAATAATTAACGAGCTTAAAGTGCGGTGTCAGAATTTTAGGAAGGATAAATTAATTTTTTAAAGGTATAATATTCAAATGGCAAATATAGAACTCGAAAGATTAATTTCCAAACGTGGACTTCTCAGTAGAAAGGAAGCGGCACTCGCTATCTTAAAAGGCTCTGTAAAAGTAAACGGGCAGATATGTAAAATACCTCTGACATATGTCGATCACCGCTGCAATATTGAAATTGAAGGACAGAAGGCCGTTGAACAAAAGAAACATTATCTGATGTTGAATAAACCAAAAGGACTGGTCACAACAAGATCTGATGAAAAAAATCGTCCCACAGTTTATGAATGTTTAAAGAATTGGACTGGCCCATTAGTTCAGGCAGTAGGACGACTGGATCAGGCAAGTGAAGGACTTTTGTTATTTACCAATGATCATGTATGGGCAGAAAAGCTCATGAATCCTAAAACTCACGTGACTAAAATTTATCACGTCCAGACGAGTCCAATTCCGGCAGATATCATTCTTGAAAAATTATCGAATGGAATAATTCTGGAAGGTAAAAAGACTTTGCCTGCGAAATTCGAACTTATCAGGTCTGGAGAGAAAAACGGATGGATTGAAGTTCATTTGAGTGAAGGGAGAAACAGGCAGATAAGAAAAATGCTAGAGACAGAAAATATTGAAGTATTAAGGCTTATAAGAATTCAGGTTGGAGAATTTAAGCTTGATGACCTGGCCAAAGGTGAGTGGAGAGAACTTACTGAAACTGAGATGAAGACTTCGCGATAGTGTTTACAATGTGGCCCGCGGCCATTAGTCCAAACACTGCTGTAATATGAGAGACCGAACCCATACCGGTTTCACAATCCATTTTTAAATTTGTTTCTGAGTCAGGTATAGAACATGTAATACCGCCATCAGCAGTTGGATAAACCGGCTCTTCAGGTGAAAACACACACATCATATTAAATTTTGTTTTTTGAGCACGTGATGAAGGAGATCCGTTCGGAAAGTTAAATTCCTGGCGTAAACGTTTTCTCATTCGAAAAATCAGTGAATCGTTTACACATTCACCCAGATCAGCAATTTGAATTTGGGCAGGATTGATTTTACCTGCAGCTCCACCTGTAACGAGTAAAGGCAGATTTCGATCGCGGCACATCGAAGCGAGCAGGCATTTATTATGTAAGCTATCGATGGCATCGACCACGTAATCAAAACGATAATCTAAAATTGAATCAGCGCTCGAAGCAGTAAAAAAATCTTCAATACAATGAACCTGGCATTGTGGATTAATTGATAAAATACGGTCGCGGATAACGTTGATTTTTAATTTTCCATACTGGCCGCTCATTGCAGGAAGCTGACGATTGGTATTGGAGATGCAGATATCATCGAGGTCGACTAAAGTAATTGCACCTACGCCGGAGCGGGCGAGAGATTCAGCGGCCCAGGAACCGACTCCACCAAGGCCTACTACCATTACGTGTGCTTTCAGCAGGTTCTTAAGTCCCTGTACGCCGTAAAGACGTGCAATGCCACCAAAACGCTGGTTGTAGTCTTCTGAATTAAAAAGTTGATCCATAAAGCGAATATAGCATTTCTCCTCAGTAATCCAAGTAAACAACTATAAAAATTACAAGGGGACTATGAACATCTGCTTATTATTTTATACTAGGCCGAGCATAACATTTTAAGAGGTTTTTATGGCATTACAACGATTCAAAATTGTTTCACCAAAAGATGGTCAGTCAGTAGACAACATTTTTGAAACATTACTTATCAATACTGAGCACATCATCAGCTTAAAGCCGATTCGTATGGTTGTGGATGAGAAACTGGTAATGGGGTATTGGATTAGAACTTCAAACGGGAAAAAATACCGTGCAGTAGAAATTCCAGATTCATTGAGACTTACTCTGGGCGAAGATGATGATCATATATCAACGACAGTGCTGAATGTATTAAGTGACGATCCGTCTCAAAACGAACTTTTAAACTAATCAGATTTTTTATACTCGAAGCATTTCCTCCGGTAAAAACTATTTTATCGGGGGAAGTTTTCGTAATCACCTGTTCAATCGAAGATTTCAAATAAATTTCAGTCGCTTTAATAATTGCTTCTTCTGTTGAATGAGGAAGATCATCATTTTCACTGTACAGCTGATCTTTTGATAGAAGAGGAAGTTGAGCACTGTCAGAATAAATTTTTAAAAATCTGCTGATTCCTGGAAAAATATATCCGCCTTGAAAACCATCATCAGTAATCAGGTCACAAGTAATAAAAGTACCGGCATCAATCAATAAAACTTTTTCTGTAGTCTTGATTTTTTTAAAGACGCCATAACCTGCAATTAAGCGGTCATCACCTAAAGTATTCGAATAGTGAACCCGCATATCAAAAAAATGAGTCATTGTTCTTTTAGTTTTTAAATCAAAGCTGGGTTTGATTTTTAATGTTTTGCCTACGCTCGCAATAAGAACGTAGTCGCCTGATTGAGGCACATATTTTTCCAGAGGCTCAACACCTTTCAATACACCCGATTCAAAAAAACCAGCATGTGGGTGAGTGTTGCCGTTATCAATAGTGACTAATCTCATTTTAAATATTCGTTAATGAGTTTTTTCTTGAACTCAAAAACATTTCCAATAGGTTTGCAGAATTTAGGCGGATCTTTTTTTCCAATGTGTAGAAGATCATTGATCACCAGTACCTGGCCGTCAGTATGTTTTCCTGAACCGATTCCGATCGTAGGTATTTTTAATTTGTCTGTGATTTTTTTAGCGAGGCTCTCTTCAACAAACTCAAGAACGATTGAAAAACATCCGGCCTCTTCAAGGGCCAGGGCCTCTTTCATTAAGCGTGCCTGAGATGCTGCGTCCTTGCCATGAGTATAATATCCGCCCTGCTCGTGAACAGATTGCGGTGTTAATCCGATATGGCCCATAACCGGGATTCCGATTTGTGTGAGCCTTTCAATAAGCTCACATTCGAAAGGATAAGCGCCTTCAAGTTTAAGTGCTTCTGCACCAGACTGTTGAAATAACCTGATTGAGTTTTGTAATCCGCTTTCTAAACTTGCATATGTTCCGAATGGAAGATCGGCGATTACAAATTTATCGGGAGCCCCTCTTTTAACTGCTTTTGTGAAAAGAATCATTGTATCGAGTTCAACGGAAATCGTATGATCGTAACCAAGAACAACATTTCCAACACTGTCACCAACGAGAACTAAATCAAGTTCAGTGTCGTTTAAAAGTTGTGCGGTTTGAAAATCGTAACAAGTCAGCATTTGCAGAGTTTGTTTCGTCGCTTTCTTTTTCATTGCACGGATTTTTCTAGTGTCTAGTTTCATAATGATCTCTTAGTTTATAAGGTCTGCTTTTAATCTTTTAAAAACTTGTGTGAGCTCTTCTTTGTCCCATTCTGCCAAAACTTCCAGGCGAAGCTTGTCAGCGTCGACTTCAACTTCCTTGTAAAATTTTCTGTCGTTGATTTCTGAAATTAATTTTTCGAGAGACTTGTCGAATTCAGAACCAAGAAGAAGGTGTCTTCCTTTTTGTGAACCGATAAGAGCGTTGGGAGAAATTAATTTAAAAAAAGCTTCTGGACCTAATGTGACGATGGCCTGTGAGATTGATTTTAATTCAAGAAAACATTCCATGAATGCGACTTCCTGATTTACGCCGTTCGCTCGTAAAATGTTATAAGATTTTAGAGCAACATAAGGAAGGATCGAACATAAAAAAGACTGCTCTGAAAACAAATCTGCCTTTGTCTCTTCATCGAAATGACTTTTGTAAAGAGCGGTGAATCCCGCATGACGTGCCACTTCTCTTAAAACTTTTTCACTTTCAGGTGTAGGAGCAAAATAAGCAGCACCGATTTTTCCGTGAATTTCGTATTGGTATCGTACTTCGCTGGCGATTGCTTTTGGGGCAAGTAGTGAGTGAGTGAATTTTGGAAAACGTTTTGAAAGATCTTCTTTAGAAAGACTGAAGCCGTGAGCGTAAAGAATGTGTGCACCATCTTTCATAAAAGAGCGGTTCGCTTCCATGAATTTTAAGTGTTGGTCATCGGGAATGAGCATGACAAAAATGCCTGATTGTTTCAAAGCATCACTTTCGAGGTCGATGATGTCAAAGCCAAGTTTTTTCGCGAGTTCACGTGACTTACTTGACTTCTTCAGAGCAATTTTAACGTCTTGCTTTGAGTCTTTTAAGTTGAGTGCCCAGGCCTTTGCTTGAGAGCCAAAACCGATAATTGTTACGGGAGATTTAGCTTCTTCCATTAACTATTCCTTTGTCATTTCTTCCAAGATAAAGTTACACTCTTAGAAAGCAAGAGGCCAGTACATCATTGAAAATAATATCAGTTGATTCAAGCACAATTCACCAGTCAAATCAGCTTCTTCGTGGAGTTCAAACCTTCACATCTTTTATTTCAGATAAATCTCAATTTGTTTTTCTGGAAGAGCATTTAGAACGCCTGCTTAAGGGAGCTGATTATCTTTTTCCCAGCGAAAAATGGATTAATCACAAGAATGAAATCAAAGAATTTTTAAAAAATGAATTTGTCCCGTCACATTATTTTCGTTTGAGCATATGTGAAGATCGATTGATGTTTTCTAAAAAAACGCATCAACCGAAAGATCCATTTATTAAAGTTGCAAAAGCAAAAAGTGCAAAGGTTACTTCGATTATCCCGGCCTTCGTGAAGAGCTCAAACTACCTGTTGGCAGAAATGGAAATCAGAGAATCAAAAAAAGATGATGTTATTTTTTTCGATGCTCAAGGGAATCTGACAGAAGCTTCGACCTCAAACATTTTTGTTTTATTAGACGACAAAACCTTTTTGACACCGAAGATTTCTTCTATGGTTTTAGATGGAGTGACGAGAAAAAAATTAATTCTGTATTTAAATACACAGAATATTCGCGTTTTAGAATGTGACATATCTCAAAGTGAACTTGAAAGTGCTCGCGAAATTTGGTTTACTAATTCAATACAAGGACTTCGCCTGGTAGACAGTATCGACAATAATCAAATGTACAAAGATAAAACTATTTACCAGATGACCTGCCATAATTTTGGCCGATTTGGGGAGAAATTTAATCATGAATAAATTGTTAAAAGTAAAATGCCCACAATGTGATACGCAGTTTTTATATTACGAATCAGAGTACAGACCATTTTGTTCTGACAGATGTCAGAAGATCGATCTCGGTCACTGGTTTCAGGAAAGTTATACTGTGCCTTCAAAAGAAACAACTCTGGATGCAGAAAAGGAAATCGATGTCGACGACAATGAAGAAGGCAATTCAAGCGAGTACGAACATTAAAACTCAAAAAGTAGTCAGAGAAGAAGCATTGAAACTTTCAATGGATCTCGCTGTAAAAGCGTCGAAACTTCTTTTAACGAAACAAAAAAAAATTTCGAGCTTAAAAATCACCAATAAAAAAGCGCAGGGGATAGCGAGCAATGCTGACACTGAATCAGAAAAACTGATCATCGATGGCATTAAGAAAAAATACCCTGACCACTTCATTCTTGCCGAAGAAAGCGCCTACAAAGAATATATGGGTGAGATGAACCGGTATAAATTTCTCCAGGAGAAAGAGTGGGTATGGATCATTGACCCTCTCGATGGAACGAATAATTTCTTAAATGGACTGGATTACTACGGCGTGTGCATCTCTCTGGCTCATTACGGAGAACCTGTTGTTGGCCTGGTACTACGACCAACAAATGGTGATTGTTTTTATGCCATTAAGGGCAAAGGAACTAAATTAATCAACTTCTCAAATGGTTTTAAAAAGAAATCAAAACCATTAAGTTTGAAAAAAACGGCCAACAAAAAAAATATGAAAGACGCCATGTTTGTCACAGGATTTACCACCGAAAAGGGGCCTGTGTTTGAAGAAGAGTTTGATCTTTTCAAAAGCATGGTAGGTAAAGGCCGGGGCATTAGAAGAATGGGGAGTGCTGCACTCGATCTTTGTTATGTGGCCCGCGGAATATTCGATTGTTTCTGGGAGAGAGGACTTGCTGCCTGGGATGTTTCTGCTGCCGGCCTGATATGTCTGGAGGCCGGAGTTCTAGTAACTGATTACGAGGGTCAGGAGTTCCATCCATTTCAGCCGACAATCATTGCCGCAAGGGCACCTTTACAGAAGGAAATCTTGTCTTTATTCAGGAGTAGATTATAATTTCTTAATAGATTCTATTTTTCATAATCCTAGGAAGGGACCGTGACAGAAACAATACGCTTAATTCTCACAAAATTTACTGATGAGACTATTACAGTTTTCAGTTTATTATTACTCGTGACGATGGTGGGGATAATTATTTACTGGTTTTATAACCGTAAAAAATTTCACCAGCTCTCACATGAAATCCCTGCGAGTGTTGTTAAAAACTATCTCGATTCAATTATTCAAAATTCAAATTCATTAAAGTCATCGCTTTTCAGAGGCGGAGGACTTGATATTGGTAACGGAATTCCTTCAGTTGTTCCGGTTGGTGATCTTCCTTCATCGATGAACATTGGAATGGGTACTGGTGGCGAAGAGTCGACTCAAAAAAATGCTGAGATCGCAGCTCTTAACCAGAGACTGACTGATCGTCAGAGACAAATTTCAGATCTTGAAAGAACGATTCAGGATTTATCTGCTGGAAAAGGTCTTGGTGCTGAAACTGAATTAATGAAAAAAGAATTGTCAGCATCTCAACAAAGAGTGCGTGACCTGGAAGCGCAACTTGCAGAAGCAATGGCGAGAGCAGGTGGAGATGCAGGCCTGCAAAAAGAACTTGCGAGTATTACAGCTGAAAGAAATGAAATTCGTGAACGTTTAAAAGAATACGCCATTATCGAAGAAGACCTTGCAAACTTAAAACGTCTTCAACAGGAAAACGATCAGCTTAAAGCTGAACTCATAGCTCTAAGAAAAGGCGCACAGGGTGCAACTCCTGCAGCGGCAGCAGTGGTAGCTCCACCAGCACCGGAACCAGAAGAAGATTTAGAAGCAGCGATGGCAGCGGCGATTGCTGATACAAAACCTGCAGCGAAAGCTCCGCAGGTTGTAGACGTTCCTCTTGAAGATGTTCAGGTTGAAGAAGGCGAGCAGAAATCTGCTGAAGAGCTTTTGTCTGAATTCGAAAAAATGTTAGGTTAATCAGGAGTCTTTGATGAAAAATGTTATTCGTATTGCTCTTCTAGTTGTTATCTCTTGCTCAGCTTTTGCTGAAGCAGCAATCAGTAACTCTGAAGTCAAAAATAATCTTCTACAAAAATACTCGCAAAATTATAACGATAAAATCCAGATGGCCCAGCTTAAAAGTGAAACTCTAAAGCATGGTGGTGAATCTGTTGAAGCTCTTGTTGAAGTCATGAAAAACGGAAAGTACCCTGATAAAAACAGATGGATGGCGACCTTCCTTCTGGGACAAATCATGGGGGAGAAGTCAGCTCCGTTTTTATCAAAATTCTTAAAGCATCCTCACTGGGTTATGAGAATGGCGAGTTTAAAAACGATGCTTGCTCTTAAACAAAAAAATTATTCACGTCAGTACGCAAGTTTATTAAAGGATGATTCATTCATCGTTCGTGCACAGGCGCTTGATAACATCAGAATCCTGAAAACAGCAGACGCTGCTCCAGCTGTCTGGGCAATGTTATACGATAAGAAAAATTATTATCAACCGACAATGAACGGAAAAGCACTTAAAGCTAAAAGATCCAACATTATCAAGAATGTTATTCTCACTGTGGGTGACCTGAAGTTTGAAAAAGCAAAAGCACCACTTATTAAAATGATTCAAAAAGACCGTTACAATGATATTTTTCCTGAAATGGATGCAAGCTTAATGAAGATCACTGGTCTTACATCACCAAAAGACACTGCTAAAAAGAGAATCTTCTGGCAGAGAATGGCACTTGATACTACGATTCAATAAATATTTTTTGATTTAAATAATATGTGAGCTGATTAGAAATTCTTTTCAGCTTCTTTTGTTTTCTTGTCTTCGATTTCCTGGAGCTTGGCTTCGATTGCCAGAGATCTTTCCAGGCGGTAGAGGATGGACTTTTCTAAAATCCCGTCAGTACGGACTGTTTTCCACCCGTCGAGATAATCATTTTGAATTTGCTGGCGCTTAAACACTGTCACCTTACTTACTTCGCGATTTCCACGGTAACCTTTCACCACGTTGATGATCAGTTTGAAATGCGCAGTTTTAACAGAGTCGTTTGAACCGAAT
This sequence comes from Bacteriovorax sp., assembly GCA_014378525.1. Taxonomy (GTDB): domain Bacteria; phylum Bdellovibrionota; class Bacteriovoracia; order Bacteriovoracales; family Bacteriovoracaceae; genus Bacteriovorax. Next base: position 24,272 of record JACMNL010000121.1, on the reverse strand, counting down.
GAATCAGAAAAATTTAACTCGAGAGTATTATCGATCCAGCGGGTTTTGATGATCCCTGCATCCTGGTTGTAGACTTCACGGGCGTATTTGTTGGTAATTTTCATTACCTCTATCCAGACTTTATTATAATCGGCCTTATAAACCTGACTCGGAATTTCAAGATCTTCAGTGACGTTTTTGAAATTTTCATAGGAAGAACAGCCAGCTGTCCCTAAAATCAGGAAGCCCACTACACTGAACTGTGCCATGAACTTTGGAATTCTTTCCTTTAAACTACGTGAAAAATTTTTTATCATCTAATTACTATTGTAACGTAGATTAAAAAGAATCAAAGCTGGAAACTATGACCCACTCAAAAACTATGGCAGAAGTCCTGAAACTTGAAGCAACCTCACTTATGAGGGCCGCCGCGCTTTTAGAGAATAATCATCATAAAGACGCTGATAAACTCACAAAACTTTTTGAACAACTTCGTTCAACTGGTTCGGCGATTATTTTTTGTGGAGTAGGAAAGTCCGGCATTATCGCACAAAAGTGCGCAGCGACTTTTACATCACTTGGTCTGCCGTCATATTTTCTTCACCCTACTGAAGCTCTTCACGGAGATTTAGGGAGAGTTGGTAAAAACGATGCGATCGTTTTACTTTCTAAATCAGGAACGACAGAAGAAATTTTAAAACTTATGCCTTTTTTACAAGTGCCCCGCACTCACAGAATTGCGCTGGTCGGACAAGTGCCTTCACCAGTTTCAGAATTCTGCGATATCGTTTTTGATTGTTCTGTAGAAAAAGAAGCATGCATAAACAATCAAGCACCAACAACAAGTTCAACTCTCGCAATCGCAATGGGTGATGCCATGGCCGTATTATTTGAAAAATATATCGGTCTTTCGAAAGAAGGTTTTGCAGCAAACCACCCGGGTGGAATTTTAGGCAAATCACTCCGCATGAAAGTAAAAGATCTTATCATCCTCGAGCGCGACTGTCCGATCTTAACTGAATCACAAACTCTTCAGGACGCCATTCTCGCAATGACAAAATTTCCAGTGGGAGGTTGTGCTGTTGTTGAAAAAGGTGAGTTCAAGGGAATTTTAGTTGAAGGTGACATCCGAAGAACTTTCACGAGAGACAATCAGGGACTGCAGACGAAAGTTGAAAATATCATGAACAGAACGCCTACCAGCATTCATCCTGAACAACTTGCTTATGAAGCTCTGGAGTTGATGGAATCGAAAACAAGATCGATTCAGGTTCTTCCGGTTCTCGACGGGAAAAAATTCTTAGGTTTTATCAGACTTCATGATTTGCTTAAAGAAGGTTTTTCTCTTAAAGGCTAGTTCCACTAAACATAGAATAAAAAATACACCAATAACTCCGAAGACACCGACTACCTGAAAAAGAGTTCTGGTGCGCGGAGCGATTTCAACATCCAGATCGAGATAAGTTTTTTCACCTACGCCAAGTCTTTTGGTTTCTGATCCATCCGGGTAAATCACGGTCGTGATTCCAGTGTTGGTAGATCTGATTAACGGAAGATTAAATTCTAGAGCACGCCACTTACTCAAAAATAAATGCTGATATGGTTCAGCTGTTTCGCCGTACCATGAATCATTTGTGAGATTCACTAAAAACTGCGCTTCATTTTTCTGATTATTCAGCATGTCTGCCACGAAGTGAGGAAATAAAACTTCGTAACAAATAACAGAGACAAAATGTTGTCCTGCTCTTGTTGTAAAGCCAGTATAAGTATCACCTTCAGCAAAATAAGAAATATTCGTAATGATTCCGCTTAAAAATTTATTAAACGGTCCGAAAGGAAGTCCTTCGCCAAATGGAATCAAATGCATCTTGTGATAAACTTCTTTTAAATAACCTTCGTTCGAAAAATGCAGAGCTGTATTGTAATCACTCTGATAATTTTCACCGTTTTGTTTTGGAGTAGAGTCGTATCCACCGATAAATAATTCAGCACCGGTCTTTGCCATGATGTCCGTCATCAAAGGAGGAATTGGATAGTGATGATTTGCTTTCATCATCTGGCTGAAAAATAATCCCGGAAAAGCTGTTTCGGGCCAGATGATTAAATCTTTCGGGGCAGTAACATTGTCTGTGCTTAAAAAATAATAAGTATCGTAAACGCTCTTCAATGAGTTCTGGCTTCCACGTTCAGAATCAAGCTTGATAAAATTCCCGATATTCGGCTGAACAATTCTCACATTTAAATGTGAAACTTCTTTTTTTACTGATGGATAGATCGGCAAGTGAAGAAGAACGATGACTAAAATAAAGCCATAATAAAGCTTCGGTTTTTGTTTTGTCTTAAAATGCTGAAGCAGGGTAAGTGAAACCAGAGCTGTAAAAAAAGAATAAAACGCGCCACCTGCCCACGGAGCAAAAACAAGTTTTACTAAAGGAGCTAGAGATAGGTATGAGTGGCCTAAGTGAGCGGGAAACTGCTGTGGAATATATTGTTCGAGTAAAACATATCCCAGCGCCAGAAAAAGCGGATGAGTTACATATCTTTTAAGAATGACATAAAAATATACCTGAGGAATGATCACCAGAGAAAAAAGTAAACCCAACATCTGGTTGAATGGAAAAAAAAGTCCGCCGAATTCATTTAATGTATACGGGATCCAGTAAAAACCTAGAAGATAAAATCCAAGCGAATACACAAAACTTAAAAGCAGCTGCTTTTTAAAAGTCACTTCGCGGTCGAGTGCCCAGTTGAATAAAGCAAAACCAAATATAGGAGCAATAAAAATCGATTCGCCGTTAAAAATGGGAAACCCAAGAGCGTAGAGCATTCCGGCGAATAAACAGACAATAAAGCTTAAGTATTTTTGAGTCAGAATCATAATATAAGAATACTAGATTTAATCAGATTGTTTGCCAATGAGAGACTATCACTTTAAAATTTTATTATGGATTATGAATTGTTTGAAACTTTCTCACCGGAGATCACTCCTGAATCGCGCCCTGCGATTCCAACGAGTGCCTATAAACCGGTTAAGCGCTGCCCGAGTTGTCAGTCTGTTTATTTGACTGACGCTAACTGCGAGGCCTGCGGCAGATCATTACTTTATCATCCGGTAGGTGAGCCTTTCAGCGGAAAAAGTCTCTACGGCTTTAAAGAGCGTTACTACGCCACATTTCCAGTCTACGCAAAATACTTCCCGGTCTTCGAAGAAAAAAATACTGCTGCAACAAAGACATATACACGTATGCTGATGAAGCGTTTTGATGACCTCATTACGGCATTCGGAATTGAAAATGCCATTGAAGCGAAAAACCGCCGGTACTTTTATGTTGAGATGATGGAGCTGATTGATGAGCTTCTTCGTTACGGCACAGACCCGATTATCATTCAGCAGAAAATTGAAGGCAAGTTGCTTGAGACAGGACCACTTCTTTCTCAGGAATTGTTATTGTATTTAGCTGAATCAAAAAACGAAAATAAACCTGCAAGGCCATGGCAAGAGCAGTTTATGAATCATCGATTGGGTGGAATAAGAGTTGAGTATATTTTAAAGGCAGTATTAATCACGGCAACAGTGGTTGCTATCGCCGTGAATTATTATGAGATTATTAGTTCGCAATTCGGTAAATGATTTTTCCTTCTTCTTTCTTCGTGGCAAGCTGACGGTTTGGCATATCTTCACCAGAGTATTGAGCGGCCATTGCAAGAGCTGCAGCTGCATCAAGACGTCCACCAGTAGCGCACTTTCCTTCCATTGAGATTTCTTTTCTAGCAGATGCTTTAATGATTTCTTTAAGCTTCTCAGTTGGAATGTTCGGGTATTGAGACTTAATAAGAGCAGCAACACCAGTTACGAAAGCAGTTGCCTGTGATGTTCCCGTTAAGTATCCAGCACGACCATTTTGAAGAGAAGATTTAATACGGTATCCAGGTGCGAAGATATCTACACTAAGACGCCCGTAGTTTGATGAAGAAAGAATTTTCAGGTCTTCATCGTAAGCTGTTACTGAAATAATATTTTTCAGACCGTAACTTGCAGGGAAGTAGGCTTTTCTTTTGTCATCGATATTTGATTCTTCGTTACCAGCAGCTGCTACAACAAGAATCCCTTTTCTTTCTGCTTCTTTTAAAATTCTTAACTCTTCAACTGCAGCTTCAGGTCCGCCACCAGAGTAGTTAATAACGTCAACGTTGTTATCAACAGCGTAACGAAGAGCTTCAACAGTTGAGTTCAGGTTATCAAGTCCCGATGCTGTTGGGTTGTAATATTTTAGTGCCAGGATTTTTACGTCAGGATAAATGCTTCTTATGATTCCTGAAACGTGAGTTCCGTGACCATGTTGATCAGTTGGAGCACCTTTAACTTTTTTATCTTTAGAGAAGTCCATACCAAAGTTGTTTTCATCAACTTTTCCTGACTCAACATAAATATTCTTTTCAAGGAACGGGTGGATCGGATCGATACCAGTGTCAACAACGGCAACGACGATTTCTTTTTTCTTTTTATAATGTTTCCATGCTTCCAGTAAATTGATTGAAGCCGGGTTCTCCGGGTTAACTCCCCAAGATACGTAATTAGAAGTCAGTTCTTTTGGATCAAAGTAAGACTTGTCATTCGATCTCTCTTCCGCTCTTTGAGTTGTAACTCTTGGAAGATTTCCTTGAATGTTAGTAGCAGTTTGCGACCATGCACTAAAAGACATTGTTGCAAGTACGTTAAGTACAACAATCTTTTTAATGAATGAATGCATGTCAAAGTTCTTCATAGATAATCCTTTAAATTTGATCCCGCGAAATACTTCTTTCGCTTACTGGTTCTCCCCTTAGAAAAGCAAGGTTCAGGCCAATGAGATCTTCTTTAGTTTAAAGCGGTTAAGGACCAAAGTGTAAAAACAATTGATGAAAGTTTGATGAGGTGTAAAAAGTTTAAACACTATTATTGAAAACTTCTCTCCAATTTGAAGACTATAACAATATAAGGACTAAGAGTGAGGGAGTGAAATAATGACACTAAATAGTTGGCTTCCAGCTTGCTTTATAGAAAGTAGCCGCCCATGAAGGGCACCCCTCAGGGAACTAGAGGTTTTTATGAAGAATGGACTCCTTAGATTTTATCTTGTTTTCATGGTTGTAGCACTGGCACTTTTCTCGTGTGAAAATCATGACCTGACTCAAGACAATCCGACCAGATCATCACAAAGCATTATAGAAAGAAAACCAGACGAGCGTGCTCCAGTAGAACCCAATGGGATACCAGCTGAAGGGCAGAAGAGCAAAAAGATCCCTCGTAGAACTTATTCGAGATCAAGTAACTTATGCTGAACTCCCCCCTCAGCATAAAGTTCTTTGAGACCAATAAAAAAGGCCTGCATTAAGCAGGCCTTTTTCGTATATCTATTTTGTTGTGAGAGAAAGAACTTAAATCGCTTTAATGAATTTTTGGTTTTCGCGTTCCTGCTCTTCAGCGTGAGTGATACATAGAGATGTCCAGGGTTGGTTCTCTAAGCGTTTTTCACCAATACCTTCATCACATTCTTCACAGTGCCCGTAAGTGCCTTGCTCGACCTTATAAAGGGCCTCGTCAATTGCTTTAAGCTTAACCAGCTCTCTTTGGCGCATGTTAAATGTAACTTGTTGGTTGATAACTGATGTTGCAAGATCCGCTTCGTCTGATAGATCATCTGATGAAACTGTAAGGTCCTCGGTACTACGTAGAATACCACCGTTCATGATTTTGATCTTCGCTTGAAGAAGTAGCGCCTTAAATTTTTCCATTTTAGCTTTATCCATACATTCCTCTTTAAAAAACTAGTCACCCTGAAATTGGTCCTACTGGAGCCTTCAGAAACTTTCAAATAGTGTACCTTGGATTTGGAATTTGACACAAGGGAAAAAACTACCATTACCTGTCATCTGTCGGGTAGTTATGACTGATAAGTAGACAACAAAGCACCCGCTAACCGTCAAAAAAGTTTACAAGTTTTTAGGGTGCCTCTATTATGGGGGGAGAAATCAAAATAGGGGATCATATGTTTGCTGAAGAATATTTAGCTGTCGTTCGTGAGTGTCGTGATGAAGAAAAGATGTTTCAGTTTTTGAAAGAAGACAAACCAGGTACAGCTTTAGAACTAGCGAAATCAAAAAACGTGAGCCCACGCATTCTTGATATTCTTACTCGTCATGTATCGATCACTGTTCGTCATGAAGTTGCAAAGAACCCGTTAACTCCGGTTACAACTTTGTTAAGACTTTCTGAAGATAAAGATATGCTGGTTAGAGATTACTCCCGCCGCACTCTTAAATCACTAAACATTACTCACTAAAAAATTATTGAGCGGGCGCAGTTGTAGTTGTTGATTCAGCTTTTTTATTGCGCCAGCTTTTCCCTTCACGGTTCTTCGCATTCTTCTGCCACTTATCAACCGCTTCCTGATGTTTTGCATAACTTTCAGAAAAAATATGAGTCCCTTCATTCGCACTTACAAAGTAGAGATACTTATGTACGGCCGGATTTAATACGGCTTCAATTGATAATAATCCCGGGTTAGCAATCGGACCCGCAGGAAGTGCTTTCACAGTATATGTATTGTAATCAGATGGAGTGAGTAAATCCTTTCTCGTAATGTTTCCATTGTATGTTTCAAACATTCCGTAAATTGTTGTCGGGTCAGACTGCAGTCTCATGTGAATTTTTAGGCGGTTTAAAAAGACTCCCGCAATCATCGGTCTTTCGCTTTTATCACCGGTTTCTTTTTCAACCATCGATGCTAATATCACAACTTGTTCTTTCGTCATTCCTGAATCAGTGAATTTAATTTGCGCAGTCTTTTTATTAAACTCTCTCACCATCGATTTGATGACGTGTTCAGCTGGTAAACCTGGAGCAAAGTCATAAGATTCAGGATAAAGATATCCTTCAACGGTCGATCCTGTAATTCCTAATTTTTTTACGAATGCGGGATCTTTACAAAGTGCGATGAATTCTATGTAGGTGGTGATGTGAGCATCTTCCAGCATGTGGCCGATCTCGAACATATTTTTTCCTTCAGGTACAGTGAAGAACATCGCGAGGCTTTTTTCATTGATGAATGTATTGTAGATATCGAGTAAGTTGGAATTCGACTTAATTCTATATCTGCCGGATTTAAATTTATTCATTACACCTTTGTACTGAGAGTAGCGGTGAAATAATCTAGCCGAACTTATCAGACCGTCGTTTGCTAAACGAGAATTGATTGATCCAAATGTTTCATTGGGTTTAATGAAGAAATAAGTCTCCGGACCAGCGTATCGCCAGACGACTGCCGAATAATAGACTCGCACCCCTAAAAGTAGTAAGGCAAACAAAGGAGCTGCAACCAGAAACAGAAGAGTATTTTTTTTCATAATATCTACAGGTTAATTGACCTCCTCTTTGCAATCAACGAAGGGCCATAAATTCCTAGTACAGCGAATCACAGATCTCCCTTAGAATGATGTCTAGGAGTTTTATGAAAATTTTGATCTTGATTATAATGATGGTTTTTAGTGTAACTGATTTGTTTGCTCGGGATATTGTATGTCACGCTATAAATCCGGTTGAAACTCTGGCCGTAAAGTCCATGGGGGCATCTGCAGAGAGCATGAATTGTATTGCTACAAAAAATCAATATCAATGCCAGAAACTAGAAGATGAATTAGAGGCTGCAGATAAATATAAAGTTATTAAGTGTGATTCAAAATCACTTGAAGCAAACCGTCTGGGAAATGTAAGCATCATGGACTGTGTGTGGAATGGATTGAAAATCAGCGGAGAGTCGCTGGTCGATCTAACAAAACTGCCTGGTGCTATTGCAGAAGGAATTGCCAAAGGTTTTCAACAAACACAATTTTGTAATGCGAGTATTGAAAAAAAGAAAGAAATCTTAAATGCATTTAATATGACTGTAGATGATCCACGTTTCAAACTTGAAGAAAAAATGCTGGGCAGATATCTAAACGAAGCATCTTGTTCTGAAATTGAAAAACTGGTCTTTAGTCGTTACCAGAATTATCAGGACACAATGATGAGAGAGCGTATCGCTGCCATCAATACAGGTAAAAAACCAAAACCAATTCAGCTTTCCGATAAAGATAAGGAAGGAAATCTTGGAGAAATGCTAAAAAGTGCAATGGCCTCAGTTGAAAAGACTTATCAGTGTTACACTCCAAAGGTTAAGGCAGAAATGATTTGCGCCGGAGTTACCTCATTCCTTGCAGACGCTGCTCTTGGTGGCGGTGTTGCGATGGCCGTTAAAAAAATGAATGCTGTTGTAAAATCAGCCCGAGCACTATCAAGAATCCAGAGAGCGACAGCGACAGGTCAAGCTGTCGATCTTGCAGATGCTGCAGTCTTATTAAAACGCGACCGTCTTAAAGCAGCAATGGGTGTTTTAAAACAGGAAGGACCTTTAAGTGAAGTCCAATCAAAGGCCATTCTTGCGTCTCATGATATTGGTATAAAAGAAGGAAGAGGATTTTACGAGTATACAAAAGACGATATTCTTAAAAAAGCACGGCTCCTGCGTGAAGCCGGATTTAATCCTGAACAAACCCGCGCCCTGATGGAAGCGGGAATTACAGGTGCCTACAGAGACAACGCATTTTACAGAGAAGCTATGCTTTCTTACATGCAAAAAATCATAAAAGTTTCTACCACAGCACTTCAGCAGGAATCATTAATATCTCTTCATGAACTTGGAATGAATACTTCTAAAGATTTCATAGTTAAAGCAAAAGAGATTTTGAAAAAAGCAAATTTCAGTGACGATCAGATTGAAAAAATATTGAAAGCAAAAGGTGATAACGAAAAAGGATTATTGCCGTCAGCTTCAAAATTAGCTGAGCAAAAGCAAGCAGAGGAAGTAGCAAAATTAGCTGAAGCAAAAAAACTTCAAGCAGCAGCGGATGCTAAAAAAGCAGCTGAGGCCGCGAAACCGGCAACTCCAGCACCTGCAACCGCTCCCGCTATAGTTGATTCACCGGGAAGAAAAGCAGTACTCGCTAATTTTAAGGATGATGAAGTCTTAAAATTCAAGATGAAAGATATTCCTGATAATTTAACAGGTGAAGAGCTGGCCGCAAAACAAAGAGGCCGAAAAAGAGAAGCTCAGGAATTTTTAGAAAGAATGGAGAAGAAAACGCGAGGTGGTTTTGATATCCAGGATAATATTCTTGAAAATGGTGAAAGCGTTAAAAAGGCGAGAAAGCTTATTGCGGAAGCAGAAGAGCAAATGGCCAAACTTCCTGAGAAAGGCGCTGACATGAGAAGAAAAGAACTTCTCGATAAAATAGAAAGAAGCAAAACTTCAGAAGAAATGTATCAAAAGAAATGTCTGGCGATCCTTGAGCTCTATCGTGTGGCCCATGGTTATGAACAGTACATGAGACAGTATCAGACAGACTACGATAGAAATTGTAAGTAGAATTTAAGACTTGATAAAGTCTTCAAGAATAATCGTAGCTGCAACACAATCGATTTTTGTTACATCCACTTTAAAATTAAACTGCGGCGAAGACTTCATACGGTCTTCCGCTGCTTTTGTGGTGAGAGTTTCATCCTGCTCAAAAAATTCCTGATCAGGACAGGCAGTCATCAGCTGTTCACCGAATTCTTTAATTCGTCGGGTGTTGTCGCTTTCTTTTCCGTCCAGATAGTACGGAACTCCTAAAACTAAAATATCAATTCCTTCATTTTCAACAATGGACTTTATTGTTTTGATGGATTCAGTGTGCGATTTATAAATGATTTTTTCTGCAATATAAGGAAACGGATCCATGCCCGGACAATACATCGCCGTACCAATAACTTTGGTGCCAAAATCGATAGCGAGGATTCGCTTGGCGATATGCTTTTGATAGCGAGGGTAAAAAGAAAAGTCTTCCATTGGAGAATGCTATATCTCACAATTTTTAAGAAAGCCAATTTTTAAGGGGTTAGGTAAAAACCCCACGTTAAAAAACAGTAATTTTAGTCAATTATCTTGACAGCTTTACCTTCAAGTATAATATTAGAAGTATAAGACAAAACGCCTAATCCTAAATTTAAAAACACCGAAATTAATTATCACGAGGTTTCCCCAATTCGGTTTTTCTCTTTCATTTAAAAAATAATCAACATTTCAAAATCAATTTATACCCGAACAGGAGTTACCTTCAAATGCATCTAAACGATCTCAGAGAAAAAGACATTGCCGAACTTACGACCATGGCAGAAGAAATTCAAATAGAGAACCCAAGTAACTTAAAGAAACACGAACTAATCTTCGCTATTCTAAAAGCTACAGCTAAAGACGATAAAGCGATCTTTGGTAATGGTGTTCTGGAAATTCTACCAGACGGATTCGGATTCTTAAGATCACCACTTTATAACTATCTTCCGGGTGCCGATGATATTTACGTATCACCTTCACAAATTAGAAAATTCGGTCTTCGTAAAGGGGACTCAGTAGAAGGCGAAATCAGACCACCAAAAGAAGGTGAGAGATACTTCGCTTTAGTAAAAGTTAACGAAATCAATTCTCAATCACCAGAAAAACATAAAAAGACAGTTCTCTTCGATAACTTAACTCCGTTATACCCAGAGAAAAAAATCAACCTTGAATACCACCCGACAAACTACTCAACTCGTTTAATCGACTTATTCGTACCACAAGGGTTTGGTCAAAGATGTTTAATCGTTGCTCCACCAAAAGCAGGTAAAACAGTTCTTCTTCAGGATATCGCAAACGCAATCACTACAAATCACCCTGATTCTGTTCTGATCGTTCTTCTAATCGATGAACGTCCGGAAGAAGTTACAGATATGAGAAGAAACGTAAACGCAGAAGTTGTATCATCGACATTCGATGAACCTGCTACTCGTCACGTACAGGTTGCAGAAATGGTAATCGAAAAAGCAAAACGTTTAACTGAAGCTGGAAAAGATGTAATTATTCTTCTGGATTCAATCACTCGTCTTGCTCGTGCTTACAACACAGTTGTTCCACCATCAGGAAAAATTCTTTCGGGTGGGGTTGACTCAAATGCTCTTCACAAACCAAAAAGATTCTTCGGATCAGCTAGAAATATCGAAGGTGGAGGATCTCTTACGATCATCGCTACAGCACTTATTGATACAGGTTCAAGAATGGATGAAGTTATCTTTGAAGAATTCAAAGGTACTGGTAACTCGGAAATCCAACTCGACAGAAAACTTCTTGAAAAAAGAATTTTCCCAGCTCTTGATATCAACAAGTCATCTACTCGTAAGGAAGATCTACTAATGCAACCGTCTGATCTACAAAGATCATACCTGCTTCGTAAAGTTCTTCATGCAATGGCACCGATCGATGCAATGGAATTTATCCTTAGCCGTGTAACTAAAACTAAATCAAACTCTGAGTTCCTTGATTCAATGAACTCGTAATAAGAGAATTATGAAAAAAGCATTTCTAAATAAATTGATTATTCTCGTTTCAAAACAATATGCTTCGATTGGCGGTCAGGCCGTCATCGAAGGTGTCATGATGAGATCGCCCAATGCTTTCGTTGTGGCAGTAAGAAAACCAGACGGAGAAATCCGTTTAAGACGTGATCAGTGGTACGGACTTTCAAACAAATTATCTTTTCTTAAGAAGCCATTCTTAAGAGGGATTTTGATTCTTGTTGAAACGATGGCCAACGGAATCGTGTCACTTAATTACTCTGCCAACATCGCGATGGATGAAGAGAATAAAAAAGAAGCGCTGAAAAAAGGCGAGACACTTGAGAGTTACGAAAAGAATAAAAAATCCAAAGAGAAAGTTTCTTTTGAAACATTCCTTTCGATCGGAGCTTCTTTTGCTTTCGGTATCGGTCTTTTTGTTTTTGTCCCTCACGCACTGACTGCTGTTATTGAAAAATACAGTGGAGCTGCATGGGATCTTCAAAGCTGGCAGTTCCACGCTATCGATGGAACAATCAAGGCCTGTATCTTCTTAACCTACATTTGGTTAATAAGTTTTCTCCCTGATATTAAAAAAGTTTTTCAGTATCACGGAGCTGAACATAAATCGATTTCGACATTTGAAGCAGGTGAAGAGCTGACGATTGAAAACGCCAGAAAACACCCGACGTTTCACCCGCGTTGTGGAACAACTTTCATTTTCTTTTTAATGTTTGTCTCAATCATTTTATTCGCCATTATTTTTGCGATCATTCCGATTGGAACACATTCACCGGTCATTTTAAAACACATCTATGCGATGCTGTTTAAAGTTGTTCTAACTTTCCCGATTGCAGGTATTTCTTACGAGCTTATTAAGTTCCTTGGAAAAAATCCTAACTCGGCAGTAGGTACAGTTTTAAGTTACCCGGGGAAAATGCTTCAGAAACTTACGACGAGAGAACCAAATGATACTCAGCTTGAAATCGCATTAGCTTCCATCAAGGCAGTACTTTTCCTTGAAGAGAAATACAATCTGAAAGACGCCAGTGAAAAGAAGATCACAGTTGATGAGATCGACTTCCGCCATCTGGCAGATATTGAAAACAGTAATTTTAAACTTAAAGACTTTTTAGAAGGCTAATATCCATGTCAATGTTCGATAAACTAGAGTCAGTTGTCGCTCGTTATGAGCAGCTTACGGAAAAACTTGCGGACCCAAGTATTTATGACCGTCAGAAGGAATTCAAAGAAGTTTCATCTGAGCGCTCGAATATTGAAGAAGTAGTTATTGCTTACAGGGAATACAAAAAATTAAAAGACGACCTTGATGGATCTAAAGAAATCCTGAAAAACGAAAAAGATGAAGACCTTCGCGAGATGGCCAAGATGGAGCTTTCAGAACTTGAAGCTTTAATCCCGGCGATCGAAGAGAAAATGAAAATTCTTCTTCTTCCAAAAGATCCTTTAGATGATAGAAACGTAATTATGGAATTACGCGCCGGTGCCGGTGGGGATGAAGCTTCGATTTTCGTAGCTGATATGTTCCGCATGTACCAAAACTATTTCCGTCACCTTGGTTACAAAATCGAACTTGATTCGATGTCAGAATCAGATCAGGGGATTAAAGAGATTATTTATACTGTTACAGGTGATAAAGTTTACTCAAAATTAAAATGGGAAGCCGGCGTTCACAGAGTACAACGTGTTCCGAAAACGGAAACGATGGGACGTGTTCACACTTCTACCATTACAATTGCAGTTATGCCGGAAGTTGATGAAGTTGAATTTGAATTAAATCCAAATGATCTTCGTATCGACGTATATAGATCTGGTGGAGCAGGCGGGCAGTCGGTAAACACGACCGATTCAGCTGTTCGTATTACACATTTACCAACAGGTATGTCAGTTGCTAACCAGGATCAAAAGTCCCAGTTAAAAAACAAAGAAAAAGCAATGAAGATTCTTCGTTCGAGAATTTACGACAATATGGTGAAGGCGCAAAAAGATGAAATCGATTCTGAAAGACGCGGCCAGATTGGTGACGGAGATCGTTCGGAAAAAATCAGAACATATAACTATCCTCAAAACAGAATCAGTGACCACAGAATTGGTCTGACTGTTCACAACCTTGACGGCGTAATGAACGGCGATTTAGGTGGCATTACAGAAGCGCTGGTTGCGCATCACCAGGCCGAGCTGATGAAAGGTCAAGAAGACTAGTGAGCATTCAAAGTCTGGATCAACACTTAAAAGACTTTTACAATTCAGAGAAAAAATCTCTTTTAGCTAACTATCCCGGTCTTACACTTCACCGCTTGAGACAGGATATTAATCTTCATGCATTTTTAAATGGCGTGGACTCAGAAGAGCTTTTTGATTTTCCCTATCTGCCAAGTAGAACAAATCCACTGACAATCTTTTTTGAAAAACTAAGTGATGGAGTTCCTCTTGAATACATCACCGGTTACGCTTATTTTTACCGCTCACTTTTTAAAGTGACGAAAGATGTTTTGATTCCAAGAAGTGAAACGGAAATTCTGGTTGAACTTGCTGCACAGGAAATTAAAAAGAATTTTAAAAATAAAAACTGCCGCATTGCTGATATCGGTACAGGTTCCGGTGCAATCGCCATTTCTCTTTTAATGGATGATGGGGCCACACTGGATATGGTGGCGACTGACATTTCTGAGAAGGCCTTGAAGCTTGCCCAGGAAAACTTCTTCACTCACCGTTATTCAATTTCAAATAATCATAAAGTCTCTTTTATCAAAAGCGACCGCCTTGAATCTGTGCCCGGTAAATTTGACATTATTTTGTCCAATCCCCCATACATAAAAAGAAAGGCCGACTGGGCAGAAGTTCATTTTCAGGTGACGAATTTTGAGCCACATCTGGCCCTTTTCATTGAGGACGACCAATACGACCTCTGGTTTCAGGAATTTTTTACAAGTATTTACGAAAAATTATCCGATCAAGGTGTATCCTTGGTAGAAGGACACGAGAACCACTTAAACGACCTCGCAGCGATGGCAAAAACCATTGGTTTCAGGGAAGCGGTCGTGATTCAGGATTACTCTCAAAGAAACAGATTTTTAAAATTAAAAAAATAATAAGGAAGCATCATGGACAAGTTAATTATCACGGGCCCTTCAAAATTATCTGGAAGCGTACGTATTGCAAGAGCAAAAAATGCTTACCTTCCAATCCTTGCAGCGGTTTTATTATCAGATAAAAAAGTACACTTAAAAAATGTTCCTGATCTTCAGGACATCAAGACCATGGTTAAACTTTTATCTAACCTTGGTGTTACAGTAACGAAAGAAGGCGATACGACTACTTTCGATGCTTCAACTCTTAACTCACACGAAGCAACTTACGATATCGTAAAAACGATGAGAGCTTCGATCTTTGTTCTTGGGCCATTACTTGCAAGAAGAAAAGCTGCAAAAGTTTCTCTTCCCGGTGGTTGTGCGATCGGAACGCGCCCAATTGATCTTCACCTGGTAAATTTAGAAAAACTTGGTTGCGAAATCAATGTTCACTCTGGGTACGTAGACGCGAAAGTTGAAAAAATGAAAGCGACTCACGTAACGTTAGCTTTCCCTTCAGTTGGTGCTACTGAAAACTTAATGATGGCCTCAGTTTTTTCTGACGGTGTAACGACAATCGAAAACTCTGCACTTGAGCCTGAGATCGACGATCTAGCAAACTTCATCAATGCTATGGGTGGAAATGTAAAAGGAATCGGGACACGTACAATCGTAGTTACCGGTGTTAAAGAATTAAAAGAAGCAACTTACGAAGCTATCGGTGACCGTATTGAAGCTGCTACATATTTAATGGCCGCACTTGCGACGAAATCAGAAATCGAAATTAAAGGAGTGAATCCTCGCCACCTGGATTTCGTTATCGAAACTCTGCAAACTATGGGAGCAAAAATCGTTACCGATGATACTTCTATTAAAGTTTTCAAGAGCGAGCTAAAGGGATGTCTGATCGATACAGCACCACACCCTGGTTTCCCAACGGATGCTCAGGCACAAATGATCGCACTTTGTACGCAAGTTAAAGGCGCATCAGTTATTACTGAAAACATTTTCGAAAACCGTTTCATGCACGTACCTGAACTGGTTCGTCTTGGAGCTGATATCACGCTTAAAGGTAAATCTGCTTTCATCCAGGGCGGAGAAAAACTTACGGCAGCTCCAATCATGTGTACTGACCTTCGTGCTTCTGCAGCGCTTATTATCGCTGCTCTTGCGACTGAAGGTGAGACAGAAATCCAGCGTGTTTACCACTTAGACCGTGGTTATGAACGTCTGGTAGCTAAGTTCACAGAGCTTGGTGCAAATATTAAACGTGTTCCAGGGAATCCAACTTAATGAGCGATTGTATTTTTTGTAAAATAGCTGAAGGCTCGATTCCATCGACAAAAGTTTTTGAAAACGAAAACGTTTTAGGTTTTGTTGATCTTCATCCACAGGCAAAAATTCACTTACTTTTTATTCATAAGAATCATACGGTCGATATAAACGATATGGCCGCAAATCCTGTTCACATAGGAGAGGTTTTTCAAGGAATTGCTGAGTACACTAAATCAGCAGGACTGGATAAAACCGGCTTTAGAGTCGTTACAAATCTTGGAAGGGAAGCAGGCCAGTCTGTTTTTCATACTCACTTTCATGTTGTTGGTGGCGAGCACCTTGGACACTTCGGACGTTAATTCATTTGTGAATTAAATGATCCGCAGTTCAGCTTAAAAATCCTATTTACTACCATTCTATTATAAATCTCCTTTGTTCTTAAAAAACAGAGGAGATTTTTTATGCGTATTTATTTAATCATTTTATCTGTCCTGGTTATTTCCTGCAAAAAGGAAAATTCTCTCAGTGGTAACAATCCATACTCAAATGTAGATTCAAAAAATGCTTTCAGTGTAAAAGTTGAAGGGGAATCTTCGATTGTGAGAAAGAAAATTATCAATTCATTCGTTGAAGAAAAATTTCCTACAAATAATCTGGACAATAATTTGAAACCTCATGATGAAATTTCTGGTTATAAAATGTCACAGAAAGAATTTGATGATTACAGTGAGAAAGAAAAAAATATGTCTAAACTGGTAGTCTCTTATTCTGACCACCTTGAAGTTTATTTTCTTCCGGATAAATTTCCTCTTAATGCGGCAATTTCTAAATTAGGTCTTCAGGTGGAGCCAGGAAGAATGTTCAAATGGACAAAACATGAATCAGCATATGCATTCCCTGGTGGAAAATTTTTTCTAGCAAGTTTGAACATAGATGATCTGGTAAAAAATGATCAGTATTTTTATCAGGAAGTTCAGAATATTAATAACGGTTTTCAAGGAATGAATTTTAAATTAAAACCAGGGCAACTAATGGAAGTGACTGCTCAGTACGATTTATATATCCAGAAAGATAAAATCACCGATGTTCAAGGCCAGTTCCATTACTGTAATTTTAATGCTTATACTGATCCTTCATGCGGATACTGTCAGTATAAAATGCAAACAGCTGCAGATGAGTTTGATAGACTGCCACTTCCACGAATTACTGAGATTGGTTTAAGTGCTAAAGTCGGAGACAATAATTTTGATGCCGTTGATATTAACCCTGAAATGATTAATGATAATAAATTTAAATTTAAAATTTCGGCTAATGATGATCGTGAAACACCGGTAATTCTATCATTAGGAAAAAGTTTTAATAATATTGAAAAGTCAGTGCAAGGTTTTAGTTACAACAGAGCATGTTCCAATGAAGAGACAAATTCAATTTTAAGCTTACAAAAAAAGCTGCAAATTACATCTCAAGTAAAAGTTATGGGTAGAGGATTTGAAAATTTGAAAAATATTTTATAAACCCAAAAAAAGGGAGCCGAGGCTCCCTTTTTACTATTGATTCAATCCTTCAAACAAGGATGATAAAATAGCTTTTTGCAATCTCGTTAGCTGAAAAATATTTGCCATGATAAGCACAGGCGATTTTTTAATCGTCGCACAGATCACCAGCTGCCCTTTTTCTTTGTTGTAATCAGTGATCTCGAAGATGTTCCCGAAATCTTTTTCATAACTCTTTAAAACCAGCTCATCAGCTTCAGTCACACTTGATAGTTCTGGAAAACGATCGCCGACAACTTTAACTTTGATAAGTTTATTTTTCTCGTTCTCGGTTTTTGCCTTGATCATATCGTTGTAGATAAGTTTCAGGTTAGTTGCACCAAGATTGGTTTTTAAGATGAACCAAAGTTCCTCGAAAAACCCTGAGCGGTCATTTGGCCACAGGCCTAATAAATGATTTCTAACTTTGAAAATTTCTTCGATCATTGAAACGTTGTTTTGCAGGATCCAGTTTTCGCGCATTTTATCGAAAACCAGTTTTGCTTCGTCGTAGTTTAATTTTTCAAAAGACTCCGGAGTTAGTCCGAATTCTGAATTTGATCTGATAGGGTAGAATTTTAATTCACTTTCAAGGCCCACGAGAAAATCATCGTTTTTTAATTCTTCAGAGAAGATGAAACCCTGTAGTGGAAGTGATTTTGCTTCGCCGAGGTCAATGATTTTTGAACTTGGAGTTTCGTTGCGCTTAAAAGAGCGAACGATCCCTTGCTGCATATTTTTAGTGTAGAGGAGATTAAAATCCATGCTTGTTCCTAGTAAACTCTTTAGAATTTAAGTATTTTACTAAGGAATTCCGAGGCTTGGCTAGGAAAAATGTGCGAAATTGCTAGTCTTTTAGAAGGCGTATAGACTTGAATATATGAATAAAGCTCTGATCTTGATTATGATGTTCGTTGTGTCGTGGAGCGCGTGGCCCCAGGATGAGCGTTATTTCCGTCAACTTTTTTCCGGCGAGCTCTCGAAGAACAAAGAAAAAGTCGATACAAAAAAATACTCATATTTTGTTCACACTCCTTATTACGCTCTGGATTTAAATCATGATGGAGTCGCCGAGCAGCTGGTCTTTGTAAAAAAAGATAACGAAGACTGGGTTGAAGTTTTTAATTCAGAAAAAGCAAAAATCTTTTCTTACCGTTTCGAAAACAAAGGATACGACTCTGATCTTTTCCGGGTCGAACTTAAAACACTGAGTCCTGTGACATCTATTCTGCTTATGTACTATTACGAGGGCGTAAGCAAGTATATTAACTTTCAAGGAACATCGAGAGTGTATGCGATCACAATCGACAACAATGACCTGAAGACGATGGCAGCCTTTAAAGGGCCGAGTTTTTTTGATGAGCAGAAAACTTTTAAGGGCCACTATCACAAACGTAATTATGAAGTTTATCTCGAAGATTTAAACAGAGATTCAGTCAAAGAATTAGTCGTAAAATTCCGCAACGTCAGCAGCGTTTTTGTCTATAGAGGCGCAGGCGTCTGGCAGACATTCAATCAATAAATTTATGATGCTTTAGGGAAGTCGATATCATCATCTTCTGCTGATTTTTGATAATCAGTTTTGTATGGCCTGAATTGCTGGGTCTTTGGATAATATCCAACTGTCTTTTCATCAGGTGATGATTTACTGAATTTTTTAGAAACAATAATCCATAAACCAATTGGAAGAGCGATTAAAAAAATTAAAGGGCCAACCATTGAGCCTGCTGTTGTTGCATCAGACTTCGCAACAATATTTGCAGGTACACGTTTAGGTACGATTGTAGGTACGCGTTCAGCAACATGTTCAGTTTGTGGTGTTTCGAAATTATATCCGGCGTGACTTGGAGTTTTTACATCTTCAATATCAACTTCAACAACAGGATCCACTGAAGGACTGCGTCCCATAGCAGATGGTGATCCATGCACCACTGATGAAAGAGCAACAAATGTTAAAGCAAAAACCAGTGCGCAAAATTTCTTTTCCATAAACACTCCAGAGAGTTATATCTCTATAAGTCTTATCGAATGAAATCATGAAAAGATTAAATTACTCGGGTATTATTTTTTGAGACTAACTTTCCAGCTGCTCAAGCTCTTGATAAAGGGCCTGCAGTCTACCATCAAGGACATTTTGTGCCTCTGTCAGAATCTTAAGTTCAGGAGAGTTTGGGTCTGAGAGTTTTGAATAATCCAGATTACTCATTTTCTCTGCGATGATTTTGATTTTTTCTTCTGTGCTTTCTATTTCAACGTAAATCGCTTCAATACGATTCTTATCTTTGTTGCTGATCGTTTTAGCAGGCTTTGCCTCTTTCACCGGAGCAGGTGGATTAACAGGCGCAGCTACAGGTGCCGGAGTAGAGTCTTTATATTCTTTTTCCAGTTCAAGAGCATCGAGATAAGGAGAAACCTGATCGTAACCACCTTCAAAGTTTTGAAGTTTCTTTTCATCAAGCAGCCAGATTTTATTTGTCACAGTCGCAAGGAAAGCTCTGTCATGGGAAATGAGAATGACGGCACCGGAGAATTCGGCCAGTTTTTCTTCGAGGATCTGGATTGTTTCAAGATCGAGATCGTTGGTAGGTTCATCGAAAATAAGAATGTCGCCGGCCTTCGTCAGATTGTAAGCAAGTTGAAGCCTGCTTTTTTCTCCACCTGAAAATGTTTTCAGCGGGCGGTGTATATCGTCTTTATCAAAAAGAAAACTTTCGAAATATGAGTGAACATGTTTTTTTGATCCGTCAGGAAGAGGAACGAAATCATTTCCATCACCCAGAAGCTGGAACGGAGTCATATCGATATCAAGTTCATCGCGCTTTTGCGAAAAGTACTGAATCTGAAGAGCGTCTGCCGTTTTCATGCGGCCGCCAGTCGGAACGATATCGCCTTTGATAAGTTTTAACAGAGTCGTTTTACCAACACCGTTAGCACCGAGAAGACCAATCTTGTTTCCTTTATGGATCTCACCAGTAATTTTATCAAAGAGAACTTTGTCTTTTGAATATTGAAAATCCATGTCAGCGAAGTCCACGAGAACTTTAGTCTGTCTTCCTGATTTTTGCAGAGTCAGATCGAGTGTTCGTTTTGCTTCACTCTTGATGTTTGAAACTTTGCTTTTTAAATCATTAAAATCTTCAACACGTTTTTTACTGCGGGTACGACGGGCCTTTACGCCTTGTCTCATCCACGCCTGTTCACGCGCAAGATTGTTATTTAATTTTGTAAGTAAACTTTGTTTCGCTTTCTCAGATTGCTCAAGGAAAGTTAAGTAGTCAGTGTATGAACCTTCGAAAGCTTCAATGCGTCCGTGCTGGATGTGAAGAATTCGGCGGGTAAGTTTTGAAAGAAGAAATCTATCGTGAGTAATCAGCATGAATGCTTTTTGAGTTGAATTTAATTCATCTTCAAAAAGTTTGATCGTTTCAATATCCAAATGGTTGGTAGGCTCATCCCATAAAATAAGATTGGCGATACTCGATAAACCAAGGCTCAAAAGAATTTTCTTTTGTTCACCACCGGAAAGCTCACTGATTTTTTTATCAAGGTCTTCGTGGTTGAAATATTTTAAGTATGATTCGTAATCCTGGATCAGGTCCCATCCGTGAAGACGCTCGAATTCATCGAGTGCGTTTTCATAATGGTCTTTTAGTTCAGGGTAAAAAACAAAGAAGTAATCTCTGATTGTGACATCTTCGTGGCCGCGAACTGGAAGTTCCTGCGGAATATAGAACATTGTGAAGCGTTTATTTTCGTCACCATCACCACGCGCTTTATTAAATTCAAACGGAGGAGTGTGGTGATCTGTTACCACTTCGCCTGAGAGAATTTTAAATAGTGTCGACTTACCTTTTCCGTTCAATCCAAGCAGTCCAATACGGTCACCTGTATTGATTGATAGAGAAGCATTTTTGAAAATGGTTTTCGTCCCGAAAGTCAGGTAAATGTTTTTGATGGTCGCTAGTAAACTCATGCCCGGATTATAGTAGGTTAGTGCCCTCACGGCAATATATTCCGGGTTGAATCAGATATTCTCTGTAGCATGTTACTATTTAAGTAAGGCTGCCATAAAAAAGCAGCTTCCCGAGAGGATTGCTATGAATGTACCGGCCATTGCCAAGAGCACATTTGAACTCCTTAGGAACCAGCCTGAGTTTCTTTCCATCACTGAATCTGTGATGACCCATCTAAATAAAATTAAGAGCAGCTTAGAGCGTGCTCGTTTCGTCCACAACATGGTCGATGAGTACAATAAAGAGATATTCGCGCATCCACTTTTAAAAGAAATGGTTCCGTGTAAATCAGGATGTACAGCTTGCTGTCATACTCAAGTAAGTGTGACTGAAGATGAAGCAAATCTTCTTCTTCATAACATCACTAACGGTGTTGAAATTGATTACAATCGTCTCTCTCTGCAAAGTGAGCAGGGAAATGAGACCAGCAATTTTTATAAACTTTCTTATCAGGACAGGAAATGCGTTTTCCTCGATGATAAAGGGGCCTGCAAAGTTTATAACGACAGACCTTCTGTCTGCAGAACCAATGCAATCGTTGGTGAAGCTTCTCAATGCTCGACAGATGGAAAAGAGCAGGGAGCAATAAGGCTCGTTAAAACTTCCAAAGCAGATATGGTCATCGTTGGCGCTTACGCCAATGCTACTGAAAGCGGTACTTTGCCAATGATGCTTTCAAAAGTTCTCAAAGCTAAACATGCTAAAGATAATACCAGCATCGTTAAGTCACTATTCGATCGTATTATTGGAAGGAAACCAGTTTCCAAAGATTACGAGTTATAGTAAAAATCCCCAATGAATTGCTTATTGTGCCAGACTGATTCTAGCCCTTTTGAAGCGGATACTTTTTTGTGCCCGAACTGCGCACTCGTATTTAAAAATCCCGAAATGTTCTGGAATGAAGAACAGGACATCGCGAGATACACAACTCACAATAATAATAGTGATGATAAAGGTTACGTAGAATTTTTAAGAAAAATTATTCCACCACTTAAACCTTTCATTCCAAAAAAATTTAATGCTCTCGATTTCGGATGTGGCCCAGGGCCGACACTTTCTCTTCTTCTCGAAGAAGAAGGTGGTTCGGTTGAAAACTACGATCCGATTTTTTTTCCTGATGCTCATTTGTTGATACCAGAATCGTACGATGTTGTGACTTCAACGGAAGTGGTTGAGCATTTTAAAAATCCGTCGCAGGACTGGGAATTGCTGACAGGATTGGTAAAAGACAACGGCATTCTTGCCATCATGACATTGCTTTATTCAAAAGAAATTGATTTCAAATCATGGTGGTATAAAAACGATGCCACTCATGTCGTGTTTTATCAAAAAGAGACTATTGATTATTTAGCAGAAGAATACAATTTAGAAGTTTTATACACAGATAATAAATCGATTATAATTTTTAAAAAGAGAGAATCATAATGATCACAATGTACGCCATTCCCAATTGCGACACTGTAAAAAAGGCCAGAACATACCTGGATAAAAAGAAAATTGCCTATGAATTTGTGGACTACAAAAAAACTCCACCGACAAAAGAATTGATAAAAAAATGGGCCGATTTCATGGGAGAACTTCCTGCGAATAAAAAAGGGACAACATATAAAAAATTTAAAGATGAGTTCGAAGCACTGACTACGGCGAAAAAGATTGATTTCATCATCGCAAACTCTTCAATTATCAAACGTCCGGTTCTGGAAAACAAAGGCAAAACTGTTGCAATCGGTTATGACGAAGAAACATACGCAGGATTAAAACTTGGATAAGGAAACTTACTTAAAGATTAAGGCCGAAAGACTTAAGACGTTCGAAGAATCTAAACACCCGAAAGAAACTTTTTGTTTCAAGTGCCACCGTCTGCATAAAAATTGCCTGTGCCATTTGATCACTCAGTTCGAGACGAAAATCAGATTTGTCATTCTTATGCATCCAATGGAGGCAAAAAAAGAAAAACTTGGAACGGGGAGAGTGAGTCTTGCCATGCTTGCAAACTCTTACCTGATTACCGGTGTGGATTTCACTGAAGACTTAGAAGTGAATGCACTTATCAATGACCCGGATAATTTTTGTATGACGATGTATCCGGGACAAAAGTCACTGAATATTTCTGAACACGATGTAACTCCAATTAATAATTTATTAGCAGATAAAAAAAATATCATTATTTTTCTGATCGATGGAACCTGGCCTTGTGCCAAGAAAATGATGAGACTTTCAAAAAACATTAAAGCACTTCCAAGAATTTCTTTTACGGCAACTCACACTTCTATTTTTGAAATTAAAGAGCAGCCTGCGGATTATTGTCTTTCAACTCTGGAGTCGATTCATTTTTTCATTCAGGAGTGTAACAGAAGGGGGGTGGAAAATACTGCGAAAGCAGAAGAGCAGATGATCGTCGTTTTTAAGGAGATGATTGATTTTCAGATGAAGTGTGCGCTCGATCCGAGTCTTTCGTCTTATAAACGCGGAAGTAAACTTGGATACTCAAAAAAAGAAGATAGAGTTAAAGCTAAAAAGTGGCTCACAAAAAGCCGTTCTGTCATCCTTCCGGACCGTTAGGCCTATCATAGGGAAACCCCCAAAAAGCCCACAAATATGGGCATACATCTCTCTTTCAAAAACAGTCTTATCTGACTGAAATCCTAGACTTTAGGTCAATATTACCTTCCATCTTTTAAGACCTTATCGGGTTATAATGTAAAATAGATTTATATAACCTAACCGGTAGGCCTCTAATGTTAAAACATATTTATGAGACATTAAAAATTTCGATTCTTTGTGGATCGCTTTTAACATTTCAATCTTCTGTTGTGTTCGCAGCAGGGACGAACAATACGGATCAGAATGGGGTTATTACAAATACTCAAACTCATAAGTTAGATAAAATTTCAGATACTGATATGCTTGCTTCGCTTGGAATGCTTGCAGGTGGTTTTATTACTGGAAGAATGCTGGC